>JALEOL010000004.1 GCA_022766785.1 Oscillospiraceae bacterium | reverse complement strand
AGCAGCGGGAGCAGCAGCAACAGCAGCAGCGGAAACGCCGAACTCTTCCTCAAGTGCCTTAACCAGCTCGTTCAGTTCGAGAACGGAAAGAGCCTTAACTTCTTCGATCATAGCTAAAATCTTCTCAGATGCCATTTTAGTTTCCTCCATAAATAAATTTTGTCGTGCGTATGTTACGCAGTAAGTTTTGCCTCAACGGAAAAAGTCACGCTGACAATTCCGCTGGGATATCCGCAATCAAGCGGACTGCTCTTCGTTCTTCTTTGCGATCTCGTTGAGCGCGATTGCAACTCTCTGGATCGGGGACTGAAGCATGAATACGAGCTGAGAAAGCAGGGTTTCCTTGGAAGGCAGCTTTGCGTAAGCCTCAACCTCTTCCTTGGAGATCACCTTGCCGTCGATGAAACCGAGCTTGATAGCGAAAGTGCTGTCGGGAGCCTCGGTCTGCTTGAACAGGAGCTTGGGGGCAATGATGATGTCCTCAGCGGTCAGAGCGATAGCTGTTGTGCCGGAAAGAGCAGGCTCAAGACCCTCGATCCCTGCAATTTCAGCTGCACGCTTTAACAGAGTGTTCTTAACTACGAAGTACTCAACGCCGTTCTCACGAAGATCCTTACGGAGCTTTGTGTCGGCCTCAACAGAGATACCCTTGTAGTCAACGAGAACACCGCCGGCTGCGTTCTTGAGCTTTTCAGCTAAGTCAGCAACATAAGCCTGCTTCTGTTCGAGTACGCTTTTGCTAGGCATGTGAATTCACTCCTTTACTAAATTTGCGCTGTTCAGTTCAAGGAGAGCAACAAAAAATCCCCTCTGCTAAAGCACAGAAGGGAGTCGATTTCGGTCTCATTCCCATTCCTCGGCAGGCGGACGTATCCGTTAGAGCCTTTCGGCTGCCTGCTGTCTTTAGAACAGCATGATTATTATACCACACAAAAATCAGCTTGTCAATAGCTTTTTCAAAAAAACTTGACTTTTTTTCGCGAATGTACTATCATTTATTCAGAGGTGATCTTTATGGAGCTGAATATCAGGCGTTTTGATGAGCTTACGTCTGGTGAACTGTACGAAATACTAAGGCTGCGAACCGCCGTTTTTGTCGTGGAGCAGAACTGTGCCTACCAGGACATAGACGGGCATGACCGTGAGGCTTATCACGTCTGGCTTTCCGATGAAGCCGGGATCTCGGCATATCTGCGGATACTCCCACCGGGCACGGTTTTTGACGACCCTGCTATCGGACGGGTGATATCAGTGCGCCGCCGCTGCGGTCTGGGTTCAGAGATCATGCGCGAAGCCCTCTCGGCGGTGCAGCGCTTGTACCACGCTGATACGGTGACGATCGAGGCGCAGGTTTATGCAAAGCCGTTTTATGAACGTCTGGGTTTCAGGCAGATATCCGATGAATTCGACGAGGACGGTATTCCTCACATTTTGATGAAATGGCGCGCTTCTGATAGAAAATAACTGTAAGATCCTGCTTCTTACAGTATTGACATATCAAATGTATTATGATATAATTAGTATGGTAATTCAGGATAACAGGGCGGTCTACAGGTGTGCGGTACTGCCTGAAGTTTTTTCACGGCAGAATTGCCGGATATGTTTAAAAATAAGGAAGTGATCTAATGTTCTGTTTCAATTGCGGAGCACAGTTGGCTGATAATTCAAGGTTCTGCGGAGTATGCGGTGCAACTCTCTCGGGTGGTTCCCAGGGTGGGCAGCAGCCTGCCGGACAGGGTGGTTATTTCGCGCCTGTGCCTCCTGTTCAGGGAGCGCCGGTATCCCCGTTCCCGGACGGTGCGGTTCCTCCTGTTCATGATCAGCCGGGAGCGCCGTTCCCCGGTGGCGCAGACCGGTTTAATGCGGGCGCGGCTCCTCAGTCTGATAATTCGTTTGGTCAGCCCGGTATGCCTTTCGGTGATCCGAACGCAGCAGGCAGCGGCGTTCCGTTCGGCGGCGGCCAGCAGGGGATCTTCCAGGGACAGCCGGCGGACAACGCGTATCAGTTCTCAAATAACGCTGCGCCGGGGGAGCCGAACCTGTTCCAGAACGGTCAGCAGATGAATTACGGTATGCCGATGGGCGGAGTTCCCCAGGAGCCTGCACCGATGGTCTATTCCCAGCCTGCCGCCCCGAAACCGAAGAAGCCCGTAAAGAAGATGAAGCTGTCCGTTTCTGTCGTACTTGCGGTGGTGTTAGGGCTGTTCTCGTTCATTTTTGGCATGTATGCGTTCGTGGGGGGAATAGTCCGCAACGGTATTGCGAGTGGTGAGCTTTCCTCCGGGATCAGAAAAACAGAGATCGGCAAGATAGTTGTCGGGGATATGCTTACCCGTGACGGAATGGCGGATATCGTTGAGAAAAACGGGCTTGTCCTGCCGGATAAGCGCCCCGAAAAAGCGACTATCGCGCAGATAGCTGCACTGACTGTAAACGAGAATTTACCCAATGCCGACCTGACAGAGGACAAGATAAACCAGATCATCGACAAGGCGGACATCAGCAAGGAGCTGTCCAGGTTGGTGAAGTCCTACGAGGAGTATATCCTGACCGGCGACACCAGGGAGTTCAGCGACGGGCTCTGCGAGGAGATAAAGCAGGTCATCGTCAGAAGCGAGAGATATGTTATCGGCATTTCCGGGATGAAACTCGCGCCTGACTATGAAGAACAGCTCGACAAGGTGCTTGACAGCGAGAGCGACACCATTGAGGGCATTTTACCTGAGGAAGCTCTCAGCGGCGTATCCGGCGTTCTTGGATTTGTTCTGTCGCCTGTTGTTCTGGTGGTGGCGCTTGTTCTGTCCGTGCTGCTTATCCTGCTGGTATGGGTCATCACAAAGCGCGTTCCTGCCGCGTTCATATCCGGCGGCGCTGCATATACGGTGATCGGTGCTTTGCTCATAGTGGCTAGTGTATTTGCGTCAAACCTCACGATGTTCTCTGCGATCGATTACACCGTTGTTGAGAAGCTGCTCACTCCGCTGGTTTACAACGCTTTCGGCATGAGTATGCTTTATTCCGGGCTTATCACGCTTGGAGCAGGTGTTATCCTTGTCGCTTTGTTTATCGTTTTCAAGGTGCTCCAGAAAAAGCGTGCAGGTACTGCGCCTGCTTCCGCTGACTGAATAACATTGCGCTCCCGTTTTTACGGGGGCGTTTTGTTTAGGTGAATTGAGCAAAAATATGAAAAAGTATATTGAAATATATTACGATTTGTGATATCATATAATAGAAAAAATCTGTGCTGAAGCATGGAGAAGAAAGAGATAAGGGAGTAAAAATATGCCAAAGAAACAGGATATCAACAAAATTCTCATTATCGGTTCCGGTCCGATAATAATTGGACAGGCGTGCGAGTTCGACTATTCCGGAACACAGGCTTGTAAGGCGCTGAAAAAGCTGGGATACCAGATAGTGCTGGTGAATTCCAACCCGGCGACTATCATGACCGACCCGGACGTTGCGGACATCACCTATATTGAGCCGCTGAACGTTGACAGGCTCACCCAGATCATCGAAAAGGAGCGCCCGGACGCGCTTCTGCCGAACCTCGGCGGTCAGTCGGGATTAAACCTCTGCTCCGAGCTGAGCGAAGCCGGCGTGCTGGAGAAGTACGGCGTGCAGGTCATCGGCGTTCAGGTGGACGCAATCGAGCGCGGCGAGGACAGGATCGAGTTCAAGCACACCATGCAGAAGCTGGGCATTGAAATGCCGAGAAGCGAGGTCGCTTATTCCGTTGAGGAAGCGGTGAAGATCGCCGAGCAGCTTAAATATCCGGTAGTGCTTCGCCCTGCCTACACAATGGGCGGCGCAGGCGGCGGCATGGTTTACAACGTGGACGAGTTAAAAGTTGTCTGCGCAAGGGGACTTCAGGCGAGCCTTGTCGGTCAGGTGCTGGTAGAGGAATGTATCAGCGGCTGGGAGGAGCTGGAGCTTGAAGTAGTCCGTGACGCAAACGACAACGTTATAACGGTTTGCTTCATTGAGAACATCGACCCTATCGGAGTTCATACCGGCGACTCTTTCTGCTCCGCGCCCATGCTGACTATCAGCGAGGACGTTCAGAAGAAGCTCCAGGAGTATTCTTATAAGATAGTAAAGGCGATAGAGGTCATCGGCGGCTGCAACTGCCAGTTCGCGCATGACCCGGTTTCCGGCAGGATCGTTGTTATCGAGATAAACCCGAGAACTTCCCGTTCCTCTGCTCTTGCTTCAAAGGCGACCGGCTTCCCGATAGCGCTGGTTTCCGCAATGCTCGCCTGCGGTCTTACCCTGGACGAAATTCCCTGCGGCAAGTACGGTACACTGGATAAGTACGTTCCCGGCGGCGATTATGTTGTTATCAAGTTCGCTCGTTGGGCGTTTGAGAAGTTCAAAGGCTCCGAGGATAAGCTGGGCACCCAGATGAAGGCTGTCGGCGAGGTAATGTCCATCGGCAAGACCTACAAGGAGGCGTTCCAGAAAGCTATCCGCAGCCTTGAAACCGGCAGGTACGGTCTGGGCTTCGCAAAGGATTTCAACAAGCTGACAAAGGACGAGCTTCTGGCAAAGCTTCGTTTCCCGTCAAGCGAGCGTCAGTTCATTATTTACGAAGCACTCCGCAAGGGCGCAACTATCGACGAGATATACGACCTCACAAAGATAAAGCACTGGTTCTTGCAGCAGATGAAGGAGCTTGTTGACGAGGAAAACAAGCTGCTTGAAATGAAGGGCAGCGTTCCCTCAAAGGACGTGCTGTATCAGGCAAAGCTGGACGGCTTCTCCGACAGATATTTAAGCCAGCTGCTCGCGGTCTCCGAGGAAGAAATTCGCAATACAAGACTATCCTACGGCATAAAGGAAGCGTGGGAGGGCATTCATGTAAGCGGCACTGAGAATGCGGCTTATTACTATTCCACCTATCATCTTGAAAAGGACGAAAGCCCGGTTTCCGACAAGCCGAAGATCATGATACTCGGCGGCGGTCCGAACAGAATAGGGCAGGGTATCGAGTTCGACTATTGCTGCGTTCATGCGGCGCTGGCGCTGAAAAAGCTCGGCTTTGAGTCCATAATCGTGAACTGCAACCCAGAAACTGTTTCCACCGACTATGACACCTCGGACAAGCTGTATTTCGAGCCGCTGACGCTGGAGGACGTTCTCTCCATTCATGACAAGGAAAAGCCGGTGGGAGTTATCGCTCAGTTCGGCGGTCAAACTCCGCTGAACCTCGCAGGCGACCTCAAGAAGTACGGAGTAAACATTCTCGGCACAAGCCCCGAAACCATCGACCTTGCAGAAGACCGCGACCACTTCCGCGCAATGATGGAGAAACTGGGTATACCCATGCCGGAATCCGGAATGGCGGTAAATGTTGATGAAGCTCTGGAGATCGCCAACAGGATAGGCTATCCGGTAATGGTTCGCCCGTCCTACGTTCTCGGCGGCAGAGGTATGGAGATCGTTCACGACGATGAGATGATGAGGGTCTATATGGCGGCAGCGGTCGGCGTAACTCCCGACAGACCTATCCTCATCGATCGTTTCCTGCACCACGCGACAGAGTGCGAGGCGGACGCTATCTCCGACGGCACGAACTGCTTCGTTCCGGCTGTAATGGAGCACATTGAGCTTGCAGGCGTTCATTCCGGCGACTCAGCGTGCATTCTCCCCAGCAAGAACCTTACCGACAAGCAGGTGGCTACTATCAAGGAGTACACAAAGAAGATCGCCGTTGAGATGAACGTGTGCGGTCTGATGAACATGCAGTACGCTATCGAGGACGATACCGTGTATGTCCTTGAGGCAAATCCCCGCGCGTCCAGAACCGTGCCGCTGGTATCAAAGGTTTGCAGCATAAATATGGTGCAGATCGCGACCCAGATCATCACATCATCGCTCACCGGAAAGCCCAGCCCCGTGCCGGAGCTTCGTGACAGAAAGATCAACCACTACGGCGTAAAGGAAGCGGTGTTCCCGTTCAACATGTTCCCGGAGGTAGACCCGGTATTAGGTCCTGAAATGCGCTCCACCGGCGAGGTGCTGGGTATCTCTCCGTCCTTCGGCGAGGCTTATTATAAGGCGCAGGAGGCTACCCGTACAAAGCTCCCGTCCGAGGGCACCGTACTGCTTAGCGTATGCGACCGTGACAAGCCCGAGCTTGTTGAAGTTGCAAAGGCTTTCGACTCGCTGGGCTTCAGGATCATCGCGACCGGCAAGAGCTACGAGATGATAAAGGCGGCAGGAATACCCGTTGAACGTATCTTCAAGATGTACGAGGGCAGACCCAATATCGCTGACCAGATCGCGAACGGCGAGATACAGCTCATCATCAATACGCCTGCCGGAAAGGACAGCGTGACCGACGACAGCTACATCAGAAAGGCTGCGATAAAGCACCGTGTTCCGTATATCACCACAATGGCAGCGGCAAAGGCAAGCGCGGAGGGTATCAGGGCGATAAAGGAGAACGATCATTTCGGCGTGAAGTCTCTCCAGGCTCACCATGGCGATATAGAGTGATATTCTCCGGGCATGTGGATAAAATGAACCAATGACCGGATCGACACAGGATTATCAGACTGATTACACGTTTTTTTGAAAATTTTTCTTAAAAACTGTTGCAAAATTGAAATAAATGTGTTATGATATAGGTATACAGTGGCAGGCATGCGTTGTTGCAGCCGTGTCATGGGATATTTGAAAGGAATTACGATTATGCCTAGAACTAAGAAATCCACACCGATAACCGCCGCTCAGACTGAAACTGCTGCAAAACCCGTTGCGAAAGCAGCTGCAAAAGCGGCTGAGATCAAGGCAGAAGAAGTGAAGGCTGTTGCTGCTCCTGCAGAAGCTCCCAAGGCGGAACCGAAAAAGACCGCTCCGGCAAAGACAGCTGCAAAGGCTGCTGCAAAAACCGCGACCAAAAAGACTTCTGCAAAGAAATCTGCTCCTAAGGCTGCTCCTGCAAAGGCTGCTCCCGAGAAGAAGCGCGGCGGCAGAAAGCCGAAGCCTGTTACCGTTGACGATATCGTTGCAAAGATCAGCAAGCGTATCGACAAGGCAGCTGCTAAGTCCATTGCCGCAGAAGGAAAGGCTGCTGTTGACATCAAGCTGTACGGCCCGTTCGAGGCTCATATGTACATCGAGATCAAGGACGGAAGCGTAACGGTTGCTCCGTATGATTACATCGAAAAGGATCTGGAGGCTGCTATCTCCGTTGAGAACGCTCTTGCAATCGCAGACGGCAAGCTGACCGTAAAGGAAGCCGTTGAGAACGGTGCGCTTTATGTTGCAGGCAATGTTCAGTTTGCGCTCAGGTTCGCAAAGCTGTTCGGCTGATATCTTTATCTGAATACAATTCGGCGTCGGATAAAACCGGCGCCGTTTTTGTTATGAGTTTCTTATTTTTGTTACCGTGAGATCTGTTCCGTCAACGGTAAAGCTGATCTCGTATCCGGCAAAGCTCATGGTGTATTCCCGTTCCGGGTCGGAGATATACTGGGGTCTGGGATCCTGCGCCAGCACTGCTTTCAGCGCAGGCAGCTTTTCCGGCGGTATCTGCTCGCAGAGCTTTTCGGGAACAGCGACATTCAGCACGCCCTCCTGCTGAGCCAGCGCAAATCCGTTGGTGGCGTCAGGGCGGCTGTCAACGTAGGGGAGATACGGCTTGATGTCGTACACCGGGGTGCCGTCCATGATGTCGGCTCCGGCAAGGTGCAGCACTGCTCCCTCCGGGGTGTCGTATTCAACGCCTACAAGCCTTACGCAGCTAAGCCCCAGAGGGTTCGGGCGGAACGGCGAGCGCGTCGCAAATACCCCCATTCGTGTGTTCCCCCCAAGCCTGGGAGGGCGCACCGTTGGAGACCAGCCCTCCCGTACCGCCTTTGAGAATTCCCAGATGAGCCACAGGTGGGAGAACTGCTCTATCCCTCTCAGCGCTTCAGGCACACGGAATTCCGGCTCGAAAACCAGCGTTGAGCGCAGCTCGTCCACAAGTCCGCTCTGTCGCGGTATGCCGAATTTCTCCGGGAAATCCGTGCGGATAACGCCTATCTGTTTCAGCGAGATCATTTCGCGCTCCTGAGATATGCCAGTATCTCGGCGGCGTTGGTGTCGGGCTTTACTTTGGGCATTGCCTTTTCAATAACGCCCTCCTCATTGATGATGTAGGTGCTTCTCATAACGCCGAAGCCCAGCTTGCCGTACAGCTTTTTCTCCGCCCATACGTCGTAGGCTTTTATCACCTGAAGCTCCGGGTCGGACAGCAGGATAAACGGCAGCGAGTATTTCTCCGCGAATTTCCGGTGGGACGCTTCGTTGTCCCTGCTTATTCCGATGACCTGGATATTCTCGTCCCTGAAGTCGTTGTAAGCTGCGGCAAAAGCGCATGCCTGCCGGGTGCAGCCGGGGGTGTTGTCCTTTGGATAGAAATACAGCACTACCTTTTTGCCCCGGAAATCCGAGAGTGATACGCTGTTTCCGTCCTTGTCGTGAAGTGTGAATTCCGGCGCTTTTGTGTTTTCGTTAAGCATAGCTTCCTCCTATAAATATTTTTCCTCGATTATTCTGCGAATTGCCTCCTCGACCTCTTTCACCTCGGCGAGGAATTCGGACGCGGACACCCGTATAGCGCCGCTGCCCATGATGATTATCTGCTCGACATTATCAGAAGTCGCCACCCGGACGCGTTTGTCCTTGCCAAGCTGGTGCGCGGTTTTTTCGATGAACATGTCGGCGGTCTCCGCTTCCTTTGTGTAGACCACGGTTATCCCGTGTTCCTTTTCGATCTCACGGTGGTTCCCCTTGACCCGGTATGCGTCGAACACCAGTATCAGCTCGCACCGGCGGAAGCCCTGGTAATTACACAGGATATTGATCAGCCGCGTCCTGGCAAGCTCCAGGTTTTCCTTTGCTAGCTTGTTCAGCTCCTCCCAGCCGAAAATGATGTTGTATCCGTCCACCAGCAGGTATTCCGGTCCCTTTGGCGGCAGGGGGAGCTTCGGCGTTTTCGGGGGCGGCGGGCGCTTTTCGGTGCGCATTGCGGAGCGTTCATCGCGCTTTATCCTGCCGTAGGTGCGCTCAAATATCTCCATGAGTTCCTTGTCGGCGGCAACGCGCTGTTTGTAGGAGTTCACCTGCTGCGGCGTTACCGCCTGCTCCGGTTCCTCGCGGTCGTTTTCGCCGAAGCGCAGACCGCTGTCAACGTGCATTCTCGCCGGAGCCTCGTTCCAGGGTACCAGTACTCCTGCGCCGTGGGAGCAGAATACGCTGTCTGCGGAGTTTTCGGTGTCCGCGTCGCAGTCGTAGCCTGTTGCGGCTATCACCTCGTCCGTGTTGTGGCAGGGACGATATCCCCCGGGAACGCAGGAAAGCCGCCCCTTTCCCCGGGTGTAGCCCATGACATCGCCCTGATATCCCCGAAGCTCTGATACCGGGGCGCTCCCCGTGAATTCCGTTTCGTCACCGGTGTTTCGCGGCGGCTGTATCTCGCCGTTCATTCGCTGGAGGTCGGTCATGGCGCGTCCGGTGAATTCCTGCGGAACGGTCAGCGTGAAGTCGTACCACGGCTCCAGAAGAACGCTCCGGGCGGAACGCAGCCCCTGCCTTACCGCACGGTATGTCGCCTGCCGGAAGTCGCCGCCCTCGGTGTGCTTTATGTGGGCTTTTCCGGCAACAACGGTTATTTTCATGTCGGTGATCGGAGAGCCGGTCAGCACGCCGATGTGGGTTTTCTCCTCAAGGTGGGTCAGAATCAGCCGCTGCCAGTTGGTGTCAAGATCGTCCCTGCGGCAGTCGGTGAAGAATTGCAGCCCGGTGCCGCGCTCTCCCGGCTCCAGCAGCAGGTGAACTTCGGCGTAATGTCGCAGCGGCTCATAATGCCCCACGCCCTCGACGGGAGCGGCTATTGTTTCCTTGTAGGCTATGCTGCCCTGATCAAATGCCGCTTCAAGCCCGAACCGGCTGCGAAGAACGCTTGTCAGCACCTCTAACTGTATCTCCCCCATAAGATGAACGTGGATCTCTTTCAGCTGCTCGTTCCAGACTATCCTGAGCATTGGATCCTCGTCGCAAAGCTCCTGTAATTTCGCAAGCGTTGTGGGGATATCCGTCTTTGGCGGAAGCACCATGCGGTAGGTCATGACCGGTTCCAGCAGGGGAGAGGGGCAGCTGCTTTCCGTACCCAGACCCTCGCCGGCGCTCCCGGAAGAAAGCCCGGTTACTGCGCAGAGAGTGCCTGCCGGCGCTTCGTCAGTGGTGGTGAATTTCGTGCCGGAGTAGATCCGTATCTGGTTCACCTTTTCCTTCTTTCCGCCGCATTCCAGTGCTGCTTTGACTTTAAGAGAACCGCCGGTTATCTTCATATGCGTGAGCCGCGCGCCCTGCTCGTCTGTGGTTATCTTATAGATCACAGCGCCGAATTCCTCCGTGGGCTGCGGCTGACGGGTAAAGCGTTCGATAGCGTTAATCAGCTCCTTCACGCCGCGCAGCTTCAGCGCCGAACCGAAGATCACCGGGAACACCTCGCGGCGTTTTATCGCGCCGGCGATAAGCTCGTCGGATATGTCACCGCTGTCCAGATAGCTGTTCATGAGTTCCTCGGAGCACTCGGCAAGCTCCTCGGTCAAACCGTTATCGTCGGAAAGCTCCACGCAGCCTGGGGACAGCTTCCTTTTCAGCTCGTTCATGTGCGACTGCTTCTCAAGGAACGAGATGTCCATTTTGTTCACGAATATGAACGCCGGGATATCGTATCGTTTCAGCAGCCGCCAGAGGGTCTCTGTGTGGCTCTGCACGCCGTCTGTGCCGCTTATGACAAGCACGGCGTAGTCCAGCACGCGCAGCGCTCTTTCGGTCTCCGTCGAGAAATCCACATGACCCGGCGTGTCCAGCAGGGTGTATTCGTCCCCGTCCAGCCGCATTACCGCCTGCTTTGAGAACACGGTGATCCCCCTGCTGCGCTCGATAGGGTCGCTGTCAAGAAAGGTGTCCCCGTGATCCACCCTGCCCAGCTTTCGCAGCTCACCGGCGGTATACAGCAGCGCCTCTGAAAGCGTGGTTTTTCCGGAATCGACATGCGCGGTCATTCCGATGACAATACGCTTCATTTGATCTCCTTTAAAGAAAAAGCGCCGCAATGCCGTGCGGCGCAGTTGTTATTCTCTGTTGATGATGACCGTTGCGCTTGCGTATTCCTTGCAGTGCGCCACAGAAAGATTGAACACATAGTGTTCGCGCTCCTCCAGCATTTTCGCCCTTCCCGATGTAATGATGAAAGGCGAGCCGAGCCGGTCGCGGAGCACCGTCACGTCCTGTGGGTGAACTATGCGGAAGCCTGTCCCGATAGCCTTTGCGAATGCGACTTTTGCGCAGTAGTTCTCCGCTACAAGCTCTGTGCAGAGTTTGTGGGCAACGAGATAACGTATCTCGTCCGCGGAGAAGTATTTTGCGAGGAATTTCGGGTTGCGCGCTGCTTTTCGGATACGCTTCATTTCGATGATGTTTGTTCCGATTCGTATAAATATATTAGCTGACATTGATATGCTTCTCCGGTATCAGTTATTGTTTGATGTGGTTCTGAGCTTTAGCTTCAGGGTGTTCGGGATCTCGTGCATTATAGATTCGCGGATTCTTTCGTTGGGGTTGAATATAACCTTGACGCGCCCGTAGTCGTTGTGTGTTACAACGAGATAGTATGCGTCCTTGTCAACTCCGGTGTAGGCATGAACCGTGGCGTCAGCCTTTACGCTGTTGTCCGGCGTGTACCTGCCGAAATCCTCGGCTCTGTGGAAATCCACCGTTATCATACGCTTGCGCTTGCGGCGGCCTATGATCTTATCGATATCCATTTCGTTGTTGGTGACGATGTATTCGTACTCGATGTTGAAGCTGCCCAGCAGCCATACGCCGCCTGCCAGAACGCCCACCGCCAGAATAACGCATACATAGAACGCCATGACTATCGCGATGAACATCAGAAACGACGCTATCACCAGCGCCCCCACTGTGATCAGTATCTTTTTTAACAGGTCAGCGCCGGTTCGGCGCTTTTCGACCAGCTGTTCAGCAATATTATCCATTATTACTCCTTAAATATTTTTTCCACAGATCATCTGCGATCATGATACTAAAAGTATATCACAAATGCTCTAAAAAATCAATAGCCTTTTTATACATTTCGCATAATTTTTGTGCTTAAAGTGAGAAGTATTTTATAACAGGAAAAAAATTTAATGATATGTGTTGCAATTCCGGAAGATATTTGGTATAATATATGATGTACGTTTATAATAAGGCGGAGTATGCACCAAAAAAGCGGCGCTTCACCGGAAAGAGGACGCTTAATGAAGGATTTTGAAAACAAGAAAAGAATTGTGATAAAGGTCGGCAGTTCCACGCTCGCCTACAGTACGGGTCATCTCAACCTCAGAAAGTGTCAGCACCTGATCGAGGTCATGTCGGATATCAAGAATTCCGGCAGGGAGGTGGTATTCGTGACCTCCGGCGCGCAGGGCGTAGGTGCGGCGCAGGCAGGGCTTCCGTGCAAACCAACGGACATGCCGGGAAAGCAGGCGTGCGCGGCAATCGGTCAGTCGGAGCTTATGACGTTCTACAGCGAGACCTTCGGGAAGTACAATCACACGGTGGCGCAGCTGCTGCTCACCCGTGACGTTATCTCCAACAAGGAGCGCAAGACGAACGTTATCAACACCTTCAACCGGCTTTTTGAGATGGGCGTTATCCCGATAATCAACGCGAACGACGCTATCTCAATAAAGCAGCTTGATTTTGACGAGAACGACACGCTTTCCGCAATTGTCGCTTCACTGTGCGACGCAGACCTTCTGGTAATGCTGACCGATGTTGACGGGCTTTACGACGGCGACCCGAAAGACCCGGGTTCGAAGCTTATCCCGGTGGTGGAGAAGATCACCCCGGAGATAATCTCGGCGGCTCAGGGAGCAGGCAGCGCCCTCGGCACGGGGGGAATGCTCACAAAGATCGAAGCGGCGCAGATAGCGACCGAAGCCGGTATCGACACTGTGATAATCGGCAACGAGGATCCGGACACGCTTTACGAGCTTTTCGAGGGCGATCCGGTTTGTACATACTTCAAGGCGATAAGATGATACGAGGTGGATCATGGAATACATTGAACAGCTTGGCGTGAATGCAAAGTCAGCGGAGCCGACGGTCTCCGCAATGGGTACTACCGAGAAGAACAAGGCGCTCGCGGCGATATCCGAAGCGCTCAGAACGCATGCGACGGAGATACTGGGGGCAAATCAGCTGGATATCGACGCCGCGCGCAGCAACGGAATGTCCGAGGCGATGATCGACCGCCTGACCCTTACACAAGCCCGTATCGAGGGCATGGCGCAGGGAGTTGACAAGGTTATTGCCCTGCCGGATCCTATAGGCGAGGTGATCGGCGGCAGCGATCTTCCGAACGGGCTTCATGTGATAAAGAAGCGCGTACCTATCGGCACTATCGGCATTATTTTCGAGTCGCGCCCGAATGTCACTGTTGACGCGGCAGCGCTCTGCTTCAAGGCAGGCAATACCGTGATACTCCGCGGCGGCAGCGACGCGATAAACTCCAACAAGGCGCTGGTGGGGCTTATGCGAAACGCCCTCGGCAGCGTGGGCGCTGATATGAACGCTATCCAGCTTGTGGAGGACACATCAAGAGAGACCGCAAACGCGATGATGAAGCTGAACAGGTACATCGATCTGCTTATTCCCCGCGGCGGCGGCGGACTTATCCGCGCGGTGATAAACAACGCGACTATCCCGGTCATTCAGACAGGAGAGGGCAACTGCCACGTTTACGTTGACGAGAGCGCCGATATCGACATGGCGGTGAATATAATCGACAATGCAAAGACCCAGCGCCCCTCGGTGTGCAACGCTATCGAGAATATCCTGGTTCACGAGAAGGCGGCTCCGGCGCTGTTCAGAAAGCTGGACGAGCGCTGGCAGGGCAGAGTTGCTATCCGCGGCGATGAGGCTACCGCAAAGCTGGTCACAGTCGAGAAGATCGCAGACGAAACCGACTATGCTACCGAGTTCCTGGATTACCGGCTTTCTTCAAAGGTCGTAAAGGATATCGATGAGGCGATAGCTCACATAAACCGCTTCGGCACAAAGCACAGCGAATGCATCGTGACCGAGAGCCTGCGCAGCGCCGAGCTGTTCCAGCAGAGGATAGACGCGGCGGCGGTGTATGTCAATGCCAGCACGCGGTTCACCGACGGATTTGAGTTCGGTCTGGGCGCAGAGATAGGCATTTCCACCCAGAAGCTCCATGCCCGCGGCCCTATGGGACTTGAGGCGCTGACTACCTATAAGTACCTCATAAACGGCAGCGGACAGGTGCGTAAATAAGGAAGGTCGTTATGGCAAGAAAGAGAAAGAACAACACCCCGTCTTCTGCAAAGCCCCCGGTTCAGAAAGCTGACGAAAAGGGCGAAAAGGTCATAGATCAGCTTTTCGGGCGGCTTGACCAGGAGCCGGACATCGAAAGCGACATAGCAGAGCTTGGGGGAAACTCCGGCGTAAGCGATGAGCCGGAAGAGAAGCCGAAAAAGAGCCGGTTCTTCTTCGGGTTTGCGGTATTTGTCGTGATCATGGCGGTGATCGGCTGTATCTCCACGGTTAAGTTCGTGGTGGGATTTACCGGCAGCCTGCTTGACAATACCTCGCTGAAGAACGAGTTCGCGCAGTTCATTTTCCCGGTGGTGGTAAACGATATCGCTCCGTTTGAGAGCGCCGATGAAGTTCCGGACTCCTCAAAGATATCCTGTGCGATATGGAATATCCTGCTTAATTCCGATACCTCCGCCTATGAGGGCAGCAACCTGGGGCTTACGATCCCGGAGTACGATGTCAGCGCTTCCTGCCGTCAGCTTTTCGGGTCGTCGGTATCTCTGGAGCACCAGACGGTGGGCACTGCGGAAATGCGGTTTACCTATGACGAGGTAAATCACACCTACACCGCAAACAAGAATATACGCTACCTCACATATTCTCCGAAGGTGATAAGCATAAGCAAGAGCAGCGATGTTTATACGCTGGTCGTGGGTTATCTTCCCCCGACAGTCGCTGCGGTCGCCGGCGTCAGCGGTCTGAGTGCAGAGCCGGAGAAGTATATGGAGTACACCATAAGCCGCTTTGACGGAAAGGATACTCTTATGGCTGTGCGCTTCAGCGATTACCAGCCCCAGACCTCCGAAGCAAACCGGGGTGAAATGTCCTGACAGGGCTTGAAATTTGTCTGATGATGTGATATAATTATCTGTAGCGTGCTTTTCGGAAGAAAACACGGGAAATAACGTATGCAATTCTGCCGCAGGGCAGATCATTTCAGCCGGAAGCTACGGCTGTATATCGGAAACACAGATGTGTTCCGGCAGATTCCGAACAGGGAAGGATTGATAAGTACTCATGATGAAAGAACAGTTACAGGCGATCAGAGAGGAAGCGCTCAAAGCGGTAAATGACAGCGCCGACATGAAAGAGATCAACGCGCTTCGTGTAAAATACCTCGGCAAGAAGGGTGAGCTTACCGCTATATTAAAGCAGATGGGCGGACTTTTCGCAGAGGAACGCCCGGTCATCGGACAGCTTGCAAACGAGGTTCGCGCCGACATTGAGAACGCTGTAAAAAGCAAGACCGCTGAGCTGAAGGCGGCTCAGACCGATCTGCGGTTAAAGACCGAGACAGTTGACGTCACCATGCCCGGCAAGCGCAAGCTCATTGCAAAGCGCCACCCGATGAACATAGTCCTCGACGACCTCAAGTCCATATTCCACGGAATGGGATATACTGTTGTTGACGGTCCCGAAGTCGAACTTGCTAAATACTGCTTTGACATGCTACTAACCTATGATGGACACCCTGCAAGAGACCCTAACGATACATTCTATATAAGCGATGACGTGCTGCTGAGGACACAGACCTCATCTGTGCAGATAAGGACTATGCTGAAGCAGAAACCGCCTATCGCTATCATCAGCCCCGGCAGAGTTTACCGACGTGACGAGGTGGACGGTACACATTCCCCGATATTCCACCAGTGCGAGGGTCTTGTCATTGACAAGAAGATAACCTTTGCCGACTTAAAGGGAACTCTCGAGACCTTCGCCAAGAAGCTCTACGGCGAGGGAATGAAGCTGAAATTCAGACCGCACCACTTCCCCTATACCGAGCCGAGCTGCGAGATCGACTTCCAGTGCTTCCGCTGCGGTGGTAAGGGCTGTCCGCTGTGCAAGGGCGAGGGCTGGATAGAGATACTGGGCGCAGGAGTTGTCCGCCCCGAGGTGCTGGAGAACTGCGGTATCGACCCTGAGGAATACAGCGGTTTTGCGTTCGGCATAGGCATTGAGCGTATCACGATGCTCCGTTATGAGATCGAGGACATGCGCCTGCTGTATGAGAACAATATGCGTTTCCTCGAACAGTTCTAAATTCTGATTAAGGAGAATATAAAAAGTGGATCTTTCAATGAAATGGCTTAACGATTATGTTAAAGCTGATATGCCGATCAAGGAATTCTGCGACGGAATGACCATGAGCGGAAGCAAGGTCGAGACTTATTCCAGGCAGGGCGCTGACATCACAAACGTTGTTGTCGGCAAGTGCGTCGCAATGGAAAAGCACCCGGACGCCGACACACTGTGGGTCTGCCAGCTCGATGTTGGCGGTGAAGCGCCGGTACAGATAGTTACCTCCGCGCAGAATATGTTCGTCGGCGCGGTAGTACCCGTTGCGCTGAACAACGCCACCTGCTACAATCACAAGGACATGTCTTTCATGAAGATAAAGAAAGGCAAGCTCCGCGGCGTTCCCAGCGAGGGCATGATGTGCTCCTATGAGGAACTGAACCTTGATCAGTCCGACGTACCCTATTCCAGCAACGAGGGCATACTTATCCTGAACGACGACCCGGATTTCGACAAGATGACCATTGGCGAGGACATTCATGACGCGCTGGGCTTCAACGATACCACAGTCGAGTTCGAGATAACCAACAACCGCCCGGACTGCCTGTCCGTCCTGGGTCTCGCAAGAGAAGCGTCGGCTACCTTCGACCTGCCGCTGAATATAAAAGAGCCGCAGTTCAAGGGCGTTGACGGCAGCGCAAAGGACTATATCAGCGTTGACGTCCAGAACACAAAGCTCTGCTCACGTTACATGGCGGCAGTGGTGAAGAATGTCAAAATCGGACCTTCTCCGCGCTGGATGGCTGAAAGGCTTAAAGCGAGCGGTGTTCGTTCCATAAACAATTTCGTTGATATCACAAACTTTGTAATGCTGGAATACGGCAACCCGATGCATGCATTCGACCTTCGCTATGTCGAGGGCGGCAAAATCAACGTCAGAAACGCTCAGCAGGGAGAGAAGATAACCATTCTCGACGGTTCAGAGGTAACTCTCAGCCCCGAAATGCTGATAATCGCTGACGAGAAGAAGCCGATAGCTGTTGCAGGCGTAATGGGCGGCGAGTACTCCGGCATCATGGAGGATACAAACACAGTAGTGTTCGAGGCGGCTTGCTTCGACGGCGTATCCGTCAGAATGACCGCGAAGAAGATCAACAAGCGCACCGACGCTTCCTCCAGATTTGAAAAGGGCATTGACCCGATCAATGCAAAGGCTGCGCTGCTGCGTGCGCTGGAGCTTGTGGAGGAGCTGGGGTGCGGCGAGGTCGTCCGCGAATATATCGACGTTGACAACGCAAAGAAGGTTCCCCACACCTTAAAGCTGGACACCGACTGGATAAACGAGCACCTCGGCACAAATATCCCTGCGGAGGAGCAGATCGCGATATTCAGGAAGCTTGGCTTCGGCTATGAGAACGGCAGCGTTATCGTGCCGAATACCCGTGTTGATATCGTCCGGGAGTGCGACCTTGCAGAGGAAGTTGCGCGTATCTACGGCTACAACGAGATACCCACGACCCTGCCGCTTATCTCCTCTGTCGGCGAGGTAACTCCCCGTCAGCGCTTTGAGAACAGGATCGTGGACGTAATGCTGGCACAGGGCTTCTATGAGACCATGTCGTTCAGCTTCATCTCACCGCGTTCCTATGACAAGCTGCGCTTCACTGACGAGATGAAGAAGTCTGTGGTACTTCAGTACCCTCTCGGCGAGGACACCAGCGTGATGCGCACCAGCATGCTGCCCTCCCTCATGACCGTTGCAAACACCAACGTGAGGGCGAGAAACCTCGAGGCGCGCTTCTTTGAACTGGGCAGGATATTCCAGCCCACGGACGATAAGCTCCCGATCGAGACCGATGTTCTCGGACTTTGCGCGTATGGCGCGGACGAGGATTTCTACACGGTAAAGGGCGTTGTGGAGGAGCTTCTGAACGCTCTGGTGGTAGACGCGCGTTTCGTTCCCGTTCATGACAACAAGACCTATCACCCCGGCAGATGTGCTGACATCTACGCCGGCGATGTAAAGGTGGGAACTATGGGCGAGCTTCACCCGGCGGTCGCCGAGGCTTACGACATGACCTGCCGCGTTTACTGCGCTGAGTTCGATATCCCGAAGCTGTTTGACGCCCGGGGCGAGGAGCGCAAGTATAAGGCTCTGCCGAAGTATCCTGCGCTGACAAGAGACCTGAGCCTGGTATGCGATGATGAGGTGACCTCCGATGAGATCATCGACATCATCAGAAAGAACGCAAAGCACCTCGAAAGCGTGTCGGTATTCGACATGTACAAGGGCGAACAGGTGCCCGAGGGCAAGAAGAGCCTTTCCTACAACCTGGTGCTCCGCAAGGACGGCAGCATGACCGACGAGGAAGCGGACGCTGTGGTTTCAAAGGTGCTGAAGGCGCTTGCCGAGAAGAACATTACACTGAGAGCCTGAGGAGGAAAACAGATGTCACATAAGATAAAGAAGCTTGCGGCTGCGTCCCTGGCTATAGTATGCGCCGCTTCGATGTGCGGCTGTTCCGACAGCGGGTATATCGGTACTGTGAACGGTATCCAGATCCCGAACGGAATGTATATTTTCTATGTCGCAGTGAACGGCTACAGCGAAGCCGCAAATAAGATCACGGACGAGCTTGGCGACTCCCTGGGCACCGCCGAGGTAACTGTATTCAACAATACTATCGAGGGCAAGACCGCGTCTGCGTGGCTTAAAGATCACGCGGTTGAAAAGCTCAGAAGATATGCCGCAATTGAGGAGCTGTTCACGAATAACGGTCTTTCCCTGACCGCCGAGGAGCAGACCGCTATTGACGAGAACATCAAGGCTCTTGACGATGATCTGGGCTATTATGCTCAGTACTACGGGCTTCCCGAGGGGATTACCTCTTTCGGCGAGCACTACGAGAGCATGGGTATCGGCAAGTCCTCTCTGCGGCTTATCAGCGAGAACAGCTACAAGGAGGATCACGTTTTCCTCAATCAGTACGATACCGACGGACTTACTCCCGTGTCCGATGATGAGATAAACAGCTATATTACCGATAACTACGCTGCGGTGAAGCTGCTGAAGCTGACCTTTACGGATTACCAGGGCATCTCTCTTGAGGACGAAGCGGATATAGGGGCGGTAAAGGATCTTGCGCAGGCTTACGCTGACAGATACAATTCCACCGGCGACTGGAGCGAGATCCAGTACGACTTCGACCTCAGACAGGCGCAGTTTGACGCGTGGGTAAACGCTGACGACGAGTACGCCGAGATGAAGGACGGCTCCTCCGAAGCTGCCGATACTTCCTCTGCTGCTGAATCCCAGAGCGATACCTCCGTTTCCACCGCCGAGGCACAGGGAGATACTTCCACCGCCGAAGCACAGAGCGGCACGGCAGAGGCTGCTCCCGAGGATACCGTGAACGCTTCCGGCACGATCTTCCAGAAGCCTGTAGTAAATACCGACGACGCGGAGTACAACAAGTTCGCACAGGACGCTATCGACGCTGCTACTGCCGAGTTAAAGGACGTTGATTCTCTGGAGCAGTTCATCAAGAAGGACAGCTCCACGCTTCCCGAGAAGATCACGGAGTACATCTGGAACGCTCCTGCTGACGGAAAGGCTACGCTGTTCACCGACGAGGAGAGCAACTGCATTTATGTAGTGGTACGCGACGACGCGACAACTATGGAGAGCTGGAAGACCTCCCAGCACGAGAGCTTCCTGCACGAACTCAGGGACGACGCTTTCGAGGAGCTGCTGAAGGGTACCTATCAGAATTATGTCGTTGATCTTGACGACTATCTCGTGAATACCAAGTACGCACCCGAGAAGCTCAGGGGTATCGGCGAGTAAACCAGGACCGCACTGTTTATTCATTGGCGGCTCTGTTTCCCACCGACCACATTACAGACTGGAATAAAACTGACCGCCGGCGTTATGCAGGCGGCGGTTTTTTGATACTGATCTTCAATCGAACTATAGACAAGATTTTCGAAAAGATTAGGTATATTTCTAGGAGTGAAACCGCCGCAAGGCTATATCATGTTGCCCTTGATTGGGCGGCGTCCATGCCGCCCTTTTGGGGCAACTGACAAACATCGTGTTTGTGCCTTGCAAGGTTGAACGACGACGAAAGATGCCTGAGATTTTCGAAAAGATGTCTATAGGACGGTTGAAGATTAGTATGATATGAGAGTGAATATTTATGCTACTACTCAGCTTAAACGACATTTCAATGTCTTTTGCAGACAGAACGCTGTTCAGCGGAGTTTCGCTTGACGTCTACGATGACGACAGGATCGGATTTGTCGGCGTGAACGGCAGCGGCAAGACCACGCTTTTCCGTCTCCTGCGAGGGGAACATATCCCCGACGAGGGGGGAGTGCATATTGCCGGGAGCTGTAAGATCGGCGTTATGGAGCAGTTTGCCTGCAAGAACTCCGCGAGAACGCTTTACGATGAAGCGCTGACGGTATTTGACTGGCTGGAGGACATGGAGCTGGAGCTTGAGGAGCTTCACGACCGGATAGACGGCGGAGACCATTCCGAAGAAACGATAAACCGTCAGACCATGCTGACCGACCGTTTTGAGCGCGACGGCGGACTGACCTACAAGAGCCGCACTGCCTCCGCGCTGACGGGGCTTGGCTTCTCCGAGAGCGATCTGAAGCTGCCTGTTTCGGTACTCAGCGGTGGTCAGAAATCGAAACTCCAGCTTGCAAAGCTGCTGCTTTCCAACGCGAACCTCCTGCTGCTGGACGAGCCTACCAACCACCTTGACATTCAGTCAGTGGAATGGCTGGAGCGTTTTCTGAACGATTACCGGGGCGCGTATATCGTGATATCCCACGACCGTTACTTTCTCGATAAGGTGACAAAGCGCACGATAGAGCTGGAAAACTGCCATATCCGGGACTACAGGGGCAATTACACGCGCTTCCTGGAGCTTAAAGCGGAGGACATGGAGCGCCGCCGCAAGGAATACGACGCAGCGATGAAAGAGATCGGGCGCATTGAGGGCATAATCGACCAGCAGAAGCGCTGGAACCAGGCTCATAACTATGTGACGATAGCCAGCAAGCAGAAGCAGATCGACCGTATCGCCGCCGACCTCGTAAAGCCGGAGGAATCCCCGGACAAGCTGCGTTTCAGCTTCAAATGCAATGACGGCTGCGGCAACGACGTGTTCCGGGCGGAAAATATCGCGCTGGGGTTTGACGGGAAGCGTCTGTTCCGTAACGTGAACATCGACATCAAAAAGGGCGAGCGTGTGTTCCTTATCGGCGGAAACGGCTGCGGAAAGACCTCTCTTTTCAAGATATTCACCGGGCAGTACACCGCGGACGCAGGCAGCTATAATTACGGCAGCCGGGTGCAGTGGGGGTATTTCGACCAGGCGCAGGCAGGACTTACCGAGAGCAAGACCGCCATTGACGAGCTGTGGGACGCCTACCCGAGAATGACCGAAACGCAGGTGCGCACGGCGCTGGGTTCGTTCCTTTTCCGTGGGGACGATGTGTTTAAGCGCATTTCGGAGCTTTCCGGCGGCGAGAGGGCGCGTATCGCGATACTGAAGCTGATGCTCTCCGGGGCGAATATGCTGCTGCTTGACGAGCCGACCAACCACCTTGATATCACGAGCTGCGAAGCGCTGGAGAATGCGCTGCTGGATTATGACGGTACGCTTTTCATAATTTCCCACGACCGCTATCTGATAAATAAGCTGGCGGACAGGATATACTATCTTACACCGGACGGGGTGAAGGAATACCGCGGCTCCTATGACGCATATGCACTGGCGGCGGAGAACGCCGTACAGCCCGGGGCGGAGGACAAGCAGGAAAAGCCGGCAAAGGTCAACGACTACAAGCTGAAAAAGGAACGCGAGAGCGAGCGCCGCAAGCTCAACACAAAGGTAACTCGCGCGGAAGCGGAGATAGAGCGCCTTGACGCGCTGATAGCCGAAAAGACGAACGAGCTTTCCGGGCTAAGCGATTACCAGGTCGCAATGGAGCTTTCGAACGAGATCGAGGAGCTGCGCACACAGCAGGAGCAGGCAATGCAGACCTGGGAGGAAGCCTCCCTGGCGCTGGAGGAGTTTGACGAATGACGAAGCAGATAAAGGAATACCTTGAACATCTGCGGCTGTTCCTTGAAGGGGAGCATTCCTGCGAGGAGTACACCGCGGAGGTTGAGCGGCTGAGGGTGCGCATTGGCTTTTTTTCGCATGAGAGAATAGTGCACATGTTCATCATGCTGGCGTTTGCAATTTTCTTTCTGATGACATTTTTCGCGGCGCTGACTATCGGGAATACCGGGTTATATGTGCTTGCGGCGCTTTTTCTGGTGCTGCTGGTGCCGTACATCAGGCACTACTATTTCCTGGAGAACTCAGTGCAGAAGATGTATCTGATATATAATGAGATAGAGAGCCTTGCAGGAGGAAGTCATGAACGGTGAGCTTGTCAGAAAGCATTTTGTGGTGGACGAAGAAATGATAGAGGACGGCGACATTCAGAGCGTCATCACACCGCTGTGGTGGTCGGTGAGCACCTATGACGGCGAGACCGAGATGTACGACGCGCTGGAGAAGTTCACCGAGCCGCAGAAATACGTCTGGGCAGTTCAGTGGTATCACTCCGAGGTGGAAAACGGGGGACACGAGCAGTTCTTCCTGAATTACTCCGGGATCGTCTGGGAGCTGGCGCTGGAAGGGCTGAGGGTTATACGCTGCGACATAATGACCGACATTCTGGAACAGGCGATACAGCGCATCGGCGGCTATCCCTCCTTCGACCGGGAGCAGAGGTGGCGGCAGATACAGCGCCACAACGCGGATTTCGAGGATCTGGACAGGGAGTTTTACGACTATGACCGGCGGCTTGAGGAGAGCCTTGCGGACTATATCCGTGCGAACCGGGAAGCGTTCCTGTTTGACGGGGACGTTTTAGTGCCGGAGGACATGGCTATGCAGGACGATGATCTGTTCATTCCGGGGTTCAGCGGTTTTTGCGGCGGAATGCCTTGTGACTACGACGATCAGGACGAGTGATCAAATAACAGATGGGAGCATTCCTGTGGAGCGCTCCCGTCTTTTTTCCGGAATTGTATTTTGTTCTGAAAAAATTGTACAAATCTATTCTGTTTTTCTTATTCATCAAAAAACTAATGAAAAAGGCATTGTTTTTTTTGGATTTTACCAATTTACAAATTTGATATTTCTGTTATACTTATCAAAGGTGAAGAAAACGTTTTCTCCTGCCGGGACAGACAGATAACCGGCAGTTAAGGAAGGGGCGATAGCATGTTTCTTTTCAGATGGCTGTGGAAGAATATGAAAGGCTGCCGGGGTATTTACATCACGGCGCTGTGCATGACGGTGATATGTCAGTCGATGTACATAATCACGCCGTATTTCACCCAGCAGATAACCGATACCTTTATCATCAACGAGAATGCACTGCTTAATCTTCGCGAGCATTCCGGCACGCTTATCCTCATGCTGGCGGCTATGGTGGGATTTACGGTGCTGCGCTGCGGTATCCAGTACGGCAGCAACATGATGTATGAGCATTCCTCTCAGACGCTCATCTACCGTGTGCGCAAGGTGCTTTTCGACAAGATAGAGCAGCAGGACGCGTCGTTCTACAATATCTACCGCACCGGCGACATCATGACGAGGGTAACATCAGACCTTGACATGGTGCGGCATTCCATAGCGTGGATAATCAAGACCATTGTGGAGTGCATAGTTCTGTTCTCGGCTTCGCTGATATTCTTCTTCACGATGGACTGGCTGATGGCTCTGTGCCTTATCGCGCTGACCCCGGTAATTCTGTTCATTACCTGGCTTTTCAAGCGCAAGGCAGGCCCTCTTTACGTTGACCTGCGTGAAAAGCTCTCCAAAATGAATACCGCGGCGGAGGAAAACATCTCCGGAAACCGCGTTGTAAAGGCGTTCGCCCGTGAGGACTATGAGATCGGTCAGTTCGACAGGTACAGCCAGGAGTACAACAAGGCGAACAAAAAGGCTTCGTTCATGTGGCTTAAATTCTTCCCGTTTCTGGAGACCACAGCGCAGTCCCTCAGCGTTATCATGCTGATAGCCGGTGGTCTGTTCGTGGTGTTCGGCAGGATAACCATGGGGCAGTACGCTGCGTTCGCAGGGCTTATCTGGACGCTCTCTAACCCTATGAGAACGCTCGGCAATATCGTGAACGACCTCCAGCGGTTCTCCGCCTCCGCAAACAAGATCATCGAGATATACTACGGAAGCCCCAGGATAGTTGACCGCAACGACGCCGTTGACAAGCCGGAGCGTTTCGAGGGCAGGGTGGAGTTCGACCATGTGAGCTTTTCCTATGGCGACGCGGAAGTCCTCAATGACATCAGCTTCACGGTGGAGCCGGGGGAGACCGTCGTTATCATGGGCGAGACCGGTTCCGGAAAGACCACGCTTGCGGAGCTTATCCCACGGATATATGACGTTAACAGCGGCGAGGTCAGGGTAGACGGCGTGAATGTGAACCGCCTGAAGCTGAAGCAGCTTCGCCGCAATATCGGCTTCGCGACTCAGGACGTACTGCTGTATTCCGACACCATTGACGGCAATATCAGCTTCGGCGACAGCGATATGCCGGAGGAGGACGTGGTGAAGTACGCAAAGGCAGCGGACGCGGACAACTTCGTCAGAAAGCTCTCGGACGGCTATGATACCATAGTCGGGGAGCGCGGCGTGGGGCTTTCCGGCGGACAGAAGCAGCGTATCTCCCTTGCGAGGGCGCTTGCGGTAAAGCCTGCGATACTGATACTTGACGATACCACCTCCGCGGTGGATCTGGAAACGGAAAAGCATATCCAGCAATCGCTTTCAAACCTTGATTTCCCCTGCACGAAATTGATCATTGCGCAGCGTATCTCCACAGCGAAATACGCCGATAAGATAATCGTACTGAAGGACGGAAAGATACTGGAGCAGGGAACTCACGACGAGCTGATACAGAAAAACGGCTATTACCGTGAGGTATACGAACTACAGAAGTAAGGGGGGACAGACATGGCAAGAAACAAATTCGACGTTGACGAGGTGCTGGAGACCCCGTTCGACATACGTCACCTGAAACGCTCGCTGGTTTACGCGGCGAAATACAAGAAAAGAATAGCGATAGCGCTGATACTGAGCGCGCTGGGCTCTGTCATCGGACTGTTGTCCCCGATGATCGTTCAGAACGCGATCGACAATTACATGATACCCGTGGAGCAGTCCTCGGCGGTGGCTCCCGGCGACCGCGTGAAGTACATTATCCTGAGTGGCGCGGCGGTTTTCCTGTGCATTCTGGTGAGCGTGATTTTTGCGAAGATACGCTCGGTAATGATGACGAAAGTCGGTCAGGATATCGTGTACGATATCAGAAAAGACCTGTTCGAGCACATGCAGCGACTGAGCTTTGAGTACTACGACAGCAGGCCGCACGGAAAGATACTCACGCGTATCATCAACTACATCAACGCCATTTCCGACCTCATGACGAACGGTCTGGTGAACTTTATCCTTGAAATGATAAACCTGCTGTTCATCACGGTTTTCATGTTCTTTGTGAACTGGCAGCTGGCTCTTGTCACAATGGCAGGACTTCCGGTTTATGCTTTCATAATGATAATGATAAAGAACGGTCAGCGGAAGGCATGGCAGCAGGTCAACAACAAAAGCTCCAACCTGAATGCATACCTGCACGAAAGCATAGTCGGCGTAAGGATATCCCAGATGTTCACCCGTGAGGAGGAGAACGCCGAGATAAACGACAAGCTGGCGAAGAAGTACAAAAAGTCATGGATGCGCGCGGTTTCTTTCTCAAACATGGTCTGGCCGAGCACGGACGTGGTTTCTATTATCGTCAGGGCTTTCATCTTCGGAGTGGGACTGCTGGGTATGGGTACCGGCACGGTGTCTTTCGGTACGATAATCGCCATGACGGACTATTCAGCGCGGTTCTGGCAGCCGCTGATGAACCTGTCAAACCTCATGAACACGTTCATCAACGCCGTTGCGAACCTGGAGCGTATATTCGAGATGATGGACGAGCCGGTAACTGTTGACGATATCCCCGGTGCTGCTGAGATGCCGGAGATAAAGGGCGACGTACACTTCCGGGACGTTACGTTCGCGTATGAGCCGGGGATAAATATCCTTGAACACCTGTCGTTTGACGTAAAGGCAGGGCAGAGCGTTGCGCTTGTAGGCCCCACCGGCGCCGGCAAAACCACGATAGTGAACCTCATCTCCCGTTTCTATAACATAAGCGGCGGAGAGGTGGACATTGACGACAGCGATATATCAAAGGTGACGCTGCATTCGCTGCGTTCCCAGATGGGAATAATGCTCCAGGACAGCTTCATTTTCAGCGGTACGATACGGCAGAATATCGCCTACGGCAAGCTGGACGCAACGGACGAGGAGATACGCTCCGCCTGCAAAATCGTTGGCATAGACAGCTATATCATGTCGCTGCCCCAGGGCTATTCCACCGAGGTGAACGAGCGCGGCTCAGGGCTTTCCCAGGGGCAGAAGCAGCTTATCGCCTTTGCGAGGACTATAGTGTCGAACCCGAGGATACTGGTGCTGGACGAGGCGACTTCCTCAATAGACGCAAAGACCGAGCGCTATCTCCAGAACGGACTTAATCACCTGCTGAAGGGCAGAACGTCGTTCATCATCGCCCACAGGCTGTCAACTATCCGCAGCTGCGACCGCATAATGTATGTCTCCAACAAGGGCATTACAGAATCCGGCACGCATGACGAGCTTATGGCAAAGAAAGGCGACTACTACAGGCTTTACACCGCGCAGAGCGTGTGATATCACAACAGGGCGAACATTGATTGCCCTGTTCAGACCGTCGAAAAAGTCCCGTTGGGACTTTTCCGCCGATACATCCCAGCTGCGCGCACGTTTTGTCGGCTATGCCGCCAATCCGCACACTTGCTGGGATAGAAGTGTTTTTTGCCCCGGGGAACCCGTGGCAAAAAAAGGATTTCAAAAGCCTGCTTCGCAGGCAAAAAAGACTTTTTCGACAAGCTGAACAGGGCGAACATTTATCGCCCTGTTTTTTTGTGAAAATTTCGATATTATAGAAAAAGTACTTGATTTTTTTGTTAAAATATGCGAAAATATATATTGTATAGGTATGTCCTGTACTGACTTTCAAAAAGGGACGTGTGCAGATGGCGCAGTTTTTTAATTTCAAGGAAGACTACTTCGGACTGAACGATAAGGATATCCAGAGAAATACCGAGCTTTACGGTCTGAATATATATACCAAAAAAGAAGATGAAAAGGATCATTGCGAGCCGCTGAGGATAATATTCTCCCCGGCTGTTATCCTGATGTTTATTGCCGGGATACTCAGCTTTTTCACAAACATATTCACCGGCGTTCTGATAATGCTGATGGACGCCGCCTATTGCGTGCTGAGCATTCTGCTGGGGCGTGCCTCCGACCGTAAACTCGGCGATATCAGGCAGTCCACGGCGATAAAGTTCCGGGTCATTCGCAGCGGAAAGCTGGAGCTTATCGGAAAGGAATACATAGTGCCGGAGGATCTGATAGTCGTTCAGGCGGGCGAGTGTGTTCCGGCGGACGCGTTTATCCAGGAGTGCCGGGAGCTTACCGTCGATGAAAGCATTTTCACCGGCTCCAATAAGCCTGCGGCGAAGTACCCGGGGGGCATTTCAAAATCCGAGCTTAAACCCACGTTTGTGTACAGCGGCACCAAGATACTCACCGGCATTGCGATATGCAAGGTCAGCGCCACCGGTGTTGACACGAAATATTACCATAAGGTGGGAGAGCAGCCGCAGAAGCACGCCTATTACACCGCTATGGAGGGCATAATCCAGAAGCTGCTGCCGCTGTGCTCCGCTGTCGCTGCGGTGCTGGCGCTTATTTCCATGATCGCGTGGATGCTTAACGGAAACGATGTCCTGGAGTCCGCGCTGCGCGGTATCACTCTGGGGCTGTGCTTCCTGCCGACAGGGCTTGATACCATAATCCGGGCGTATTACACACGCTGCTCCGCCGAAATGGCTGAAAAGAGCGCCCTCGTGAAATCCCTGCCGGACATCGAAAGGCTGAATTCCATGTCCGTGCTGTGCGTGGAGAAGGAGGGTGCTATATCCAGAAGCAGCGTTACCGTGCAGTCGATATACACCCCCAGCGAGGAGCTGATGTTCAAGATCGCGGCGCTTGCCTGCGAGCCGGACACCACCGACGAGGCGGAGCGTGCGCTGATGGTTCGCGCGGCGTTCTTTGACGAGAAGATAACCCAGGTCTACAGCAGATACAAGTTCATCGAGCGCATTCCGGACAGCAACGAGTTCATGAGCGGAGCGCTGTGGGAGGTCGCAGGGTCGCGGCTTTACTGCGTCAAGGGCACGCCCGAGCAGATACTGCCGCTGTGCAAGTTCCACGGCGAGGAGCTTTTTGTCGCGCAGAAGATGAAAAAGGAGTTCTACTCCCACGGCTGGCAGGTCATGGCGATAGCGTGCGCCGACGCTGACGAGCGCGACTGCGACGAGACCGCAGGGTTTGCATACACATTCGTGGGATTTGCGGCGTTCAGCTCGCCCATGCGTGACTCCGTTCCTGCGGCGGTGAGGACGTGCCAGCGCGCCGGGGTACGGGTGGTGATGTTCACCGAGGATAACGCGGAAGCAGCGGAAGCCACCGGGCGAATGATAGGGCTTTCCGGAAAGACAGTCACCGGAAAAAGTATCTCCGAGTCCGTGAAGTACGGGACGGAGCTTGACCTTGACGCGGATATCTACGCCAGAGTCACCCCCGAGCAGAAGCTTTATATCATCGACCAGCTCCGCAAAAAGGGAGAAGTCGTCGCAATGGCAGGAACCCGTGCCGAGGACGCTGAAGCGATCGAGAGATCGGATATCGGCATAACGATGTCCGAGCACACCACCGGAAGCGCCTATGAAGCCGCCGACGTTATAATGCACGACGATAATTTCTCTGCGATCGCTGACATGATAGCTTCTGCACGTCAGGTCCACAGAAATATCAAACGCGCCTGTGCCGCGATGATATCCGGGTATATCGCGCTGATACTGCTGAATATGCTCAACCTTTTCGGGGACGCCCAGCTTATGCTGAACCCCGCTCTTATCGCCGTGCTGACTATGTTCCTGCTGCCGCTTGTGGCGCTTGCAGGGCTTAACAACTGCACCGACCGCAAGGGAAAGATGCCGCCTTCGGAGTTCATTTCCTCGCGCAAGATAAACCGCCGGTTCATAATCCTGTCGGCTGTTGTGGGAGTGCTGTGCGGCGCGGCTTCGATAGCGTCGTATATGTTCATGTACAACGACGCCGGCACCAACGTGGATTTTGCCCGGAGCTGTTCGCTGCTTGCGTTCGGCTTCAGTACGTCGCTTTTCACGTTCATCAATATGCCCTCGGGAAATCCGTTCACTGGGCTGGCGCAGGGCGGAAAAACGGCGGTCATCGGCGTGCTTTCGCCTGCTGTTATCGCGCTGCTGCTTGTGTTCATTCCGGGGCTTAATTCCGTGTTCGGGCTTACGGGTATAGATATGCTGGCGACTTTCATTTCGATAGTGACCGGCGTAATTCCGCCGCTGGGATATGTCATCGTGCGCTCTCTGGTTAGATTTGAATAATGGGGAAATATTATGAGAAAGATACTTGATTATGTAAAAGTTGTCATCTGCGGAATGGTGTTCGGCGTTGCGAACGTCATTCCCGGAGTTTCCGGCGGCACCATGCTGGTGGTGTTCGGACTTTACGACAGGCTGACGGAAGCCATATCCGGCGTTAAGGCGATCATCAGGAACATCGTTTTCCTGCTGTTTTTCGGAGCCGGAGCCGGGGTCGGGATACTGGGTTTCGCAAAGATCATCACTTTCCTGTTCCAGAAATTCGGCGTACAGACCAACATGTTCTTTATCGGGCTTATCCTCGGCAGCGTTCCGATGATCTACCGCATGGGCACATCAGAGCAGAAGCCAAAGCCGCTGTGCATTATCCCGTTCGTTATCGCAATGGCGGCGGTGATGGGTCTTGGGATAGTCCAGAATACCATGGGCGACGCAGAGCAGGTCGCTGAACAGGTGACAGGCTTCGATCCTCTCATGACCGTGAAGCTGCTTGCGTTCGCGTTTATTGCGGCGGTGGCAATGATAATTCCCGGTCTGAGCGGTTCGTTCGTCATGCTGCTTCTGGGGGTATACTCGACGATTATTTCCGCTCTTGACTTTAAGGCGCTCAATTTCTATATCCTCATTCCCACCGCTGTTGGCGTAGTCCTGGGTATAATCCTGGGCGCAAAGCTCATTTCCACGCTGCTGAAAAAGTTCAAGCTCATGGCTTACAGCGCTATCCTGGGGCTTGTCATAGGCTCTGTGTACGCCATTCTCCCGGAGGGGTTCGGTTTCGATCTCACGACGGGGTATGGATTTGTGTGCCTGCTGTTCGGCGTTCTCGTGTCTATCCTTGTTGAAAAACTGGGAAAAGCGACCGAAAAGGATAAAGCGTAATTACCAGTAAATAACAGAATATCAAAACCACTTTCTGACAATACTACTTGTGCCAGGAAGCTGCCGGAAGGTCAGCCCTGAACAAGCAGGTCAGGAGTGGTTTTTTTGTATTACAACAAAGTTGAGATAAGCGGCGTGAACACATCGCAGCTTAAAGTCCTCCGGGAAAGCGAGAAAATGGAGCTGCTGCGGCGCATGAGATCCGGCGACATGCAGGCGCGCGAGGAGCTGATCAACGGCAATCTGCGGCTTGTACTGAGTGTGATACAACGCTTTACCGGCAGGGGAGAAAGCCCGGACGATCTCTTTCAGGTCGGCTGTATAGGGCTTATCAAGGCGATAGACAATTTCGACATTACCCAGCCGGTCAGGTTCAGCACATATGCTGTGCCAATGATACAGGGTGAGCTGCGGAGGTATCTCAGGGACAATTCCCCGGTGAGGGTGAGCCGGTCGGTGAGGGATCTCGCATATCGCGCCATGCAGGCAAGAGAAAAGCTCACCGCACAGAATGGCAGTGAGCCGACGATAGAGGCTGTTGCAAAGGAGATCGGCGCCAAGCGCTCCGAGGTGGTGATAGCTCTTGAAGCGATAAGCGAGCCTATATCGCTGTATGAGCCTGTCTTTTCGGATTCCGGCGACACGATCTATGTACTTGATCAGCTTGGAGATCACAACGACGATGAAAACTGGCTTGACGAGATATCGCTGAAAGAGGCTATCCGCCAGCTTGGCGCCCGGGAAAAGCACATTCTGAACCTCCGGTTTTTCCGCGGAAAGACCCAGGTTGAGGTCGCAAAGGAGATCGGTATCAGCCAGGCTCAGGTGAGCCGCCTTGAAAAGGGCGCTCTCGAGAAGATCAAGAACCGAATTTAGTTGCACACGCGCTCCAGTTCCTCGCGGAGCTGTTTTATAATGCGCTTCTCCAGCCTTGAAATGTAGCTTTGCGAGATACCGATCTCGTCGGCGACCTCTTTCTGCGTTTTCTCCCTGCCGCCTTTCAGTCCGAAACGCATTTCCATTATCTGCTGCTCCCGTGGCGTCAGGTGGCTGACCGCTTCGTGGAGCAGTTTTTTTTCGGTCTCGTCCTCGATACGGGCGTTCACGCAGTCGCAGTCTGTTCCGAGAACGTCTGAGAGAAGCAGCTCGTTGCCGTCCCAGTCAACGTTCAGCGGCTCGTCTATTGATACCTCGCAGCGGCGCTGATTGGTTTTTCTCAGATACATGAGTATCTCGTTTTCAATACACCGGGAGGCATATGTCGCGAGCTTGATATTCCGGTGGACGCTGAATGTGTTCACCGCCTTGATAAGCCCGATAGTACCGATAGATATCAGGTCGTCCAGTCCAACGCTGGTGTTCTCGAATTTCTTTGCTATGTACACTACCAGCCGCAGATTGTGGACGATCAGGGTCTCTCTGGCGGCGGCGAAATCGGTCTCCATCAGCCGGAACGCTTCTTCTTCCTCCTCACGGGAAAGCGGCGGCGGAAGCGACTCGGAACCGTTTATGTAGTAGACCCCGGTGCTCTCTCCGAACGCATATTTCAGGAACGCGCCAAGCCCCTCTTCCAGCAGCCGCTTAAAGAAATTTTTCATTACGATACCTCCTATTTTGATATTATGCTGGGGTCGAATACGCAATCCGCCCCGGAAATATTCTGTTTTGCTATCCCCACAAGTACTTCCGCAGTCCTGCCGTCCACCGAAAGCTCCGCCGGGAACACCGGGATAAGCCCCTCGGCAACGACAGTCCGGCAGGGAACGAGCCTGATGCCCTCCAGGTGGTCTGACCTGCCCTCGTGGTAGTTGACGGCAGACTGCGGAGTTATCTCCCTGACAGCGGACAGCGAAGCGAGCACCACCGGCTTTCCGGAAAAGCTGTCGCGCAGGGAGTTCCCGGTGTCAGCCAGTCCGTCAAGGGTCAGTTCCGCGCCCTGTCTGCGTAAAATTACCGCTGAGTGCCGAGCCGGTTTCCTGCGTTCGATGATATGCCCGGCGAGCCTGAATGCGCCGTACAGTGCCGCGGTGATAACCGCTGCGGCGGCGATAGGTATATCGAAATAAGCGGTTCCGTTGCCGAAGTACATTCCCAGCGGCGCGGCGAAATACCACAGCGCCATCATACCGCCGGCAAACGCGAAGCTCACCGCCAGAAAGCACAGCAGTGAAATGAAGAAATCGGTCTTTTTCTGCCTGCCGAACAGGATAAGCGCAACCACTGCGCCGAGGGCTGTCCTGAAAGCAACGGCGGCGGCAGGGTGCAGCTCCGGCAGGAAAATCACAAGCGCTCCCACAGCGCCTGCACAAGCGGCTGCAAGTCCCCGGAGGGCTGAAAATTTCCGCTTTAGTATCAGTCCGGTGCAGCGTACCAGAAGATAGTTTATGTAAAGATTTACCACTAAAAGCACGTCCGCGTAAATTACCATATTATCACCAGCCTGTCTGATAATATTATATACTCTGCTCTGGGAAAAATATGTCAGGTCAGGGAGGAATACTATGTAAAATCCTGTCATAACCTGCCGCCCGGGGGCGAAAGGGAAATAAAAAAGCCCGGGAAGAAAACCTCCCGGGCTTAAAGAGTATTCTGACGAAAGACTGCGGCGTCAGTTCCTGTTGAACTCGGCAAGCTCAAGACCGGGGTTCTTGTCAAGCGCCCACTTGATGTTCCACTCGCTGGTGAATATCAGCAGGTAGTTGCCCTTGACGTCCTGAATGAGCTTTGTGTCGGAGGTTATCATCAGCTTGCTGAGCACGTCATAGCCGCCCTCCAGGTGCTTCTGGCTGGTTATCCAGCGGATATGCTCGTAGGGAAGCCCCTCGCGGATAATGTCAACATTGTACTCGTTTTTCAGCCTGTACTCCAGTACCTCGAACTGAAGCACGCCGACAACTCCGACGATCACCTCCTCAAAACCGCTCTGCGGCTCTGAGAATATCTGGATAGCACCCTCCTGGGCGATCTGGGTGGTGCCCTTGATGAACTGCTTGCGTTTGAGCGTATCTTTCTGGCGGATACGGGCGAAGTGCTCCGGCGCGAAAGTCGGGATACCCTCGAACTTTACCTTTTTCTTCGGGGAGCAGACCGTGTCGCCGATAGAGAAAATGCCCGGGTCGAATACGCCCATGATGTCGCCGGCGTAAGCCTCGGAGATGACCTCGCGCTCGCTCGCCATCATCTGCTGCGGCTGGGAAAGGCGCAGCGTCCTGCCGTTCTGGACATGCAGAACTTCCATATCCTTGTCGAATTTGCCGCTGACGATACGCATGAACGCGATACGGTCGCGGTGCGCCTTGTTCATGTTCGCCTGTATTTTGAAGATGAACGCAGAGAATTCCGGGTCGAACGGGTCAACAACGCCGTCCGGAGTGTTACGGGGCAGGGGGGAAGTGGTCATTTTCAGGAAGTTCTCCAGAAACGGTTCTACGCCGAAATTAGTAAGCGCCGACCCGAAGAATACCGGTGAGAGCCTGCCGCAGCTTACGAGATCCATGTTGAATTCCTCGCTTGCGCCGTCCAGCAGCTCCACGTCCTCTGTGAGCTTCTCGTAGTTCTGTTCCCCGATAAGCTCTGCGAGGGAAGCGTCCGAAAGGTCCGCCTCTGTCGCAGCGACCTCACGGGTGCCGTTGTTCGCCTCAAAGGAGATTATGCGGCGCTTTTCGCGGTCGTACACGCCCTTGAAGTCCTTGCCCGAGCCGATAGGCCAGTTTACGGGATAGGTCTTGATACCAAGCTCGTTTTCGATCTCGTCCAGCAGGTCGAAGGGATCCCGCGCTTCTCTGTCCATCTTGTTGATGAATGTGAATATCGGGATATTCCGCATGACGCAGACCTTGAACAGCTTGCGCGTCTGGTTCTCAACGCCCTTTGCGGCGTCGATCACCATCACGGCGCTGTCCGCTGCCATAAGCGTGCGGTAGGTGTCCTCGGAGAAGTCCTGGTGACCGGGGGTGTCAAGGATATTTATGCAGTAGCCCTCGTAGTTGAACTGCATTACCGATGATGTAACGGAGATACCCCTCTGCTTTTCTATCTCCATCCAGTCGGAGACCGCGTGCCGGGTGTTCTTCTTGCCCTTTACCGCGCCTGCAAGGGATATCGCGCCTCCGTACAGAAGAAACTTTTCGGTGAGCGTGGTCTTTCCGGCGTCCGGGTGCGAGATTATCGCAAAGGTGCGCCGTCTTTCGATTTCGTGCTTTAAGTCTGCCATGTGTCTACTTCCTTATTGTATATTATTTGTTTCTTTTTCTATTGCTGTCTGCATGTCAAACATTGTTTTTTTTGCCTGATCCTCGGTCGGCTCGTCAATGCCGCGGCTTTTCATGGTGAGGGTGAACACAAGTCCCACGATTATCGGCAGATAGAATGTCATAATGCGCCACAGCATCATTGAGATGTTGACGTATTGCTCTGTGAAAATATCCTTGAAGAAGCCGTGATAACCAAGCTCCGCGCCGCCCATTGCTCCCGGCAGCGGAATAAAGGAGGATATCATCAGGACATAAGCCTGGTAGCTTATGATCTGCAGCAGGCTTGCTTCGCCCATGCCAAAGCCGCGGTACAGAACGTAGCTGATACTGAGATACAGCGTCATCTGAATGAACGTGAACAGGACAGCCTTTAGCAGCAGGGGGACGTTTTTCCTGAGATACCTGAAGTTGTTGTAGAACTTGTTCACCTCACGGGTGAAGTACAGCCGCCATTTCATGGGGTGCTTAACGATGTGCATTCTCGCCAGGAGGGAAATGATACCGTTTGCCGCCCTGAGGGTAGCCTGTCTGAACAGCGCTATGCACAACAGGAAGATTATGACCGCGGTATTGATGACAAATCCCACGATAACAAAAGGCATAAGCCCTTTCTGTGTAAGGTCGCCGCCGAAGTTGTTGAAGCCCACGACGAGGGTGAACACCGAATACATCGTCAGCACGAACTGATACACAATGAACCTGCTAAGCAGCGCGGTTAGGCCACAGCCCAGCGGAACCCCGAATTTTACAAGGTAATATGCCTGCATAGGCTGACCACCGGAGGCGGAGGGGGTGATACAGTTGAAATACTGCCCGATTATCGTGATCAGCCAGCTGTTCCAGAATTTCATCTTCGGGTACATGGATCTCAGCATGACGTGCACGGTGGCAGCCTCGCAAAGCCAGTATCCGACCATGAAAAGCACGCAGATCACAAGCGCTCCCTTGTTTATCCTCGTAAGTGCCGCCGCCACGTTGTCAATGCTGTCTACGAAAACAAGGTAGACGATCATGACAACAAAGGCAATGGCGCATACCAGAAGATTGAGCTTTTTGCCCTTTTTTTTCTTTTTCATATATTGTAAATACCTCTGTGATTCTGAGTGGAAAAAAGTCCAGATATTTCTATTATAAAATATATCGGTGCAATTGTCAATAGGTATTACATATTTTTCCGGAATTATTCAGGTAAATTAAAATGCGGAAATGATATTGAAAAAAATTGTGAAAGGTGATATAATATATTGGTATGATAGAAAGGAGTGTGGAAAGTTATGGATATCAGGGTCGGCGATATTCTTGTGATGAAAAAAGTCCACGCCGGCTGCGGCAGCGACAGAATGACGGTGCAGCGCTGCGGAGCGGATTTCAGGCTTTGCTGCAAGGGCTGCGGTCATGTGTTCATGATACCGCGCTCCAAGTGCGAGAAAAAAATCAAGTCGGTCATTCGTGAAACGGAGAATTCCGAGAGGTAGCGAGGTGCTTTCCAATGAGAACAATGCAGGGAGGTACACAATATGAACGACAGACTGATAATGGCGGAGGCGCGCTATGACGAGATAGGCGCAAAGCTCTCCGACCCGGCGGTGATAGCTGATAACAAGCTCTACCGCGACCTGATGAGAGAACACAAGAGCCTGACTCCTCTTATGGAGGTCTGGCAGCAGTATAAAAAGGCGCAGCGCAGTTTTGAAGACGCGTCCGCGGCGCTTTCTGAAGCCGGTGAGGACGAGGAGCTCCGGGAGCTTGCCCAGAGCGAATACGACGAGAACAAGGCGCTTATGGAGAAGCTGTCCGGGGAGCTGAAGATACTGCTTCTCCCCAGAGACCCGGACGACGACCGCAGCTGTATCATCGAGATACGCGCAGGCGCAGGCGGCGAGGAAGCGGCTCTGTTCGCCGGTTCGCTGTACAGAATGTACTCCATGTACGCCGCGCGGCAGGGCTGGAAGACGGAACAGGCAGGCTCTAACCCAACGGAGCTTGGCGGCTACCGGGAGGTGAGCTTTCTGGTGGAGGGCGAGGGCGTTTTCGCAAAGCTGAAATACGAAAGCGGCGTGCACCGGGTGCAGCGTGTGCCTGAAACAGAGTCCCAGGGGCGTATCCAGACCTCGACAGTGACCGTTGCGGTACTCCCTGAAGCCGAGGAGGTGGACGTTGATATCAACCCGGCAGACCTAGTGGTGGAAACGTTCCGCTCCAGCGGCGCAGGCGGTCAGCATATCAACAAGACCGAGTCCGCGGTGAGGATAATACACAAGCCCTCCGGCACGGTCGTGGAATGTCAGGAGGAGCGTTCCCAGTTCAAGAACAAGGAAAAGGCGATGAAAAAGCTCTACAGCAAGCTGTATGAAGCGAAACTCGAAGCCCGTGACAGCGCCATTGCGGAGGAACGCCGCATTCAGGTCGGCACGGGAGACCGCTCGGAGCGTATCCGCACCTATAATTTCCCCCAGTCGCGGGTGACCGACCACCGTATCGGGCTTACGCTGTACAAGCTGGACGAGATGATGAACGGCGGCTGTGACGAGGTGTTCGAAGCGCTCAGGCTAGCCGACCAGACCGCAAAGCTCCTGAAACAGGAGCAGTGAAAGGATATGAGAACTTGATAACAGAGCTTCTGCCGTTTTCCGCGCAGTCTGTGAGGAAAGCGGCTGAAATAATGGCGGCAGGCGGCGTTGTGGGGATACCGACTGAAACGGTTTACGGTCTTGCCGCAGACGCGCGGAACGAAGCCGCAGTCAGCCGTATTTTTGAAGCGAAGGGCAGACCCCAGGACAATCCGCTTATCGTGCATATCAGCGATATTTCGCAGCTTGCGCCCCTTGTGAGAGAGGTGCCGCCGCTTGCATTAAGGCTTGCGGACAGGTTCTGGGCAGGACCGCTTACGATGATATTCCCGAAGTCTGACCTGATACCGGCGGCGACCAGCGGCGGACTTGACACCGTTGCGGTAAGAATGCCGCAAAGCCCGGAGGCAAGGGCGATAATCGACTCCTGCGGATTTCCCCTGGCGGCGCCCTCGGCTAACCTTTCGGGAAGCCCCAGCCCCACCACCGCTCAGCATGTAATGAAGGACATGGACGGCAGGATACCCCTCATCATCGACGGCGGCGAATGCAGCTGCGGAGTGGAGAGCACGGTGCTGTGCTTTCCGGCGGCGGACAGGGTGAGGATACTGCGCCCCGGGGGAGTTACGGCGGAAATGCTGTCGGAGCTTTGCAGCGTGGAGATCGACCCTGCGGTGACGTCAGAGCCTGCAAAGGGCGAAAGGGTGCTGTCCCCGGGCATGAAGTACCGGCACTATTCCCCACGGGCGGAGGTGTTCATCGTCAACGCCCACGGGAAGGATTTCGCGGACTGGTGCCTTGCCCATGCTGCGGAGGGGACGCTGGCGCTTTCAGCCGACCCGAATGCGCACGGAATGTTCCGCTGTTTCGGCAGAGATGAACAGGAGCAGGCACACAGGCTGTTCGCGCTATTGCGTGAGGCTGACGACGAGGGAGCTTCCACCGTGTATGTAGAAATGCCGTCAAAGGACGGGATAGGGCTTGCGGTGTATAACCGTCTGCTGCGTGCGGCGGCGTTCAGGGTGATCGAAACAGATGAATGACAGAGTGATAGTCGGACTTACGGGAATGTCCGGTGCGGGGAAATCCACGGTATGCCGGGTGTTTGCGGAGCAGGGGTTCAGCATAATAGACTGCGACAAATGCGCCCGGGAGGTGACGCTTCCCGGCTGCCCGGCGCTTAAAGAGCTTCACGACCGGCTGAGTCCGCAGCTGATACTTCCCGACGGCACGCTTGACCGCCGGGGGACATCGGAGCTTATTTTCCACGACCTGGAAAAGCGCGGGCTGTTCAACAAAATAATTTACCCCTATATCACATATAATATACTGACGAAGATAAAGAAGAGCGGCGGTATAGTGGTGCTTGACGCCCCGACCCTGTTCGAAGCGCGGCTGGAGCTGCTGTGCGGCTGTATCGTGAGCGTTGTCGCCGATAAGGAGAACTGCGTGCGGCGGATAATGCAGCGTGACGATATCCCGGAGGAGCTTGCCCGGGCGCGGCTCGCAAGCCAGCATGACGCGGAATTTTACCGCAGCCGCTCCACGATATGCATAGAGAACAACGGCACAGCCGGGGAGCTTCGCGCTGCTGCGGAGAGGGCTGTGCAGTTAATGAAAGGCAAAAAATGACAAAATACCGAAGAAAGCGGCGTGCGCTTCCGGTGGTGATAGTATGCGTGATACTTGCGGCGGCGCTTGCCGTGGTGGGGTATTTCGTCTATGGCCGCGTTGAGAGGTACACCCACCCGATAAAATACGAGGAGCTTGTGGAGAAGTACTCCCGGCAGAACGGACTGGACAAGTATCTGGTCTACGCGGTGATAAAGACCGAGAGCGGCTTTGACCCCGGCGCGGTCTCCAACGTTGGAGCCAGGGGGCTTATGCAGATAATGGAGGACACCTTTGACTGGGTGAAATTCAAGCTGGGCGACGAGGACACGCGTTATCTCGAGATGTACGACCCCGACACGAATATACGGTACGGCTGCTGGCTGCTGGGATATCTGTACAAGGAATTCGGCAATGTTGAGGCAGCTATGGCGGCGTATCACGCAGGGAGAGGTCAGGTGAACGAGTGGCTTTCAGACGAACGCTACTCCTCAGACGGCGTTCACCTGGACTATATCCCTATTTCAGACACTGCGCACTACGTCCAGAAAATAGTACGGGCGAGGGACAAATATATCAAACTGTACAGCAAAGGCTGATGAAAGGAAGTATTATTATGGCAAAGGAAACAGCAAAGGAACTAAAGGAAAGGCTTCTGTCAAAGAAGAAGAACGCGATACTGCGCATGGACGACTCCGAGGTCAAGGAGTGCGACAAGTTCTGCGAGGGCTACAAGCGCTTCCTCGATGTCGCAAAGACCGAGCGCGAAGCCGCAGCCGAGATAGTCAGAATGGCAAAGGCACACGGCTTTGTGGAGTTCAGCGCAAAGAACCGCTACAAGGCAGGCGACAAGGTGTATTCCCTCAACCGGGAGAAGTCCGTTATCCTGGCTGTTATAGGAAAGCAGCCGATAGAAAACGGCGTGAACCTCGTTGCGGCGCATATCGACTCGCCGAGGCTCGACATGAAGCAGAACCCTGTCTATGAAAAGGACGAGGTGGCGTATTTCAAGACCCACTATTACGGCGGCATAAAGAAGTACCAGTGGCCTACCGTTCCGCTCTCGCTGCACGGCGTGGTGATCAGGGCGGACGGCAGCAAGGTCACGGTAAATATCGGCGAGGACGAGAACGACCCGGTATTCTGCGTGTCCGACCTGCTGCCCCACCTTGCGGACAGCCAGTACAAGCGCCCCTCAAACCAGCTCATCAAGGGCGAGGAGCTTAACATTATGATAGGCAGCCGCCCTTTCCGTGACGACGAGGGCAGCGACCTTGTGAAGCTGAATATCATGCTGATACTAAACGAAAAGTACGGCATTGTGGAGGACGACCTTATCTCCGCCGAGCTGGAGGCGGTGCCTGCGTTCAAGGCAAAGGACGTCGGCTTTGACAGGAGCCTTGTGGGCGCATACGGGCAGGACGACAGGGTGTGCGCTTACACCGAGCTTATGGCTGTTCTCGGGCTGAAAGACCCCGACAGGACAGCGGTCGCGATACTCACCGACAAGGAGGAGACTGGCTCTGACGGAAACACCGGGCTTCGCTCCGCTTATCTGAGGTATTTCATTGCCGACCTCGCTTCCACCTTTGGGGTAAAGGGCAGGGACGTGCTCAGAAAGTCGCGCTGCCTGTCCGCAGATGTGAACGCGGCGTTCGACCCGACATTCCCCGATGTGTTTGAAAAGCGCAACAGCGCCCTGCTGAACGGCGGCGTGTGCGTTACAAAGTACACCGGCTCCCGGGGCAAGAGCGGCACGTCTGACGCTTCCGCAGAGTTCGTGGGCGAAGTGCGCAGGCTGCTGGACGCAAACGGCGTTATCTGGCAGACCGGCGAGCTTGGCAAGGTAGATATCGGCGGCGGCGGAACCGTTGCGGCGTATATCGCTAATCTGGACGTTGACACGATAGATGTGGGCGTTCCGGTGATATCCATGCACGCGCCGTTCGAGATAACCGCAAAGGCTGACGTATGGGCGGCTTTCAGGGCGTTCGAGGCATTTGTGAACAACTGACTGATTCTGCAATAAGTCGGGCGTGGCGCTGATTTTTCGGAACGAGAGGAGTTTAATTTAATTCGGAATTCGGAATGCGGAATTCGGAATTTCGGTGTCCGCTGACGCGGACTGAATTAAAATCTGCCGGAAGCTTGATTTGCGATATAAATACCTGTCACAAATCAATTATTATCTTTGCCTTTCGGCTTGCGGCAATTTGATATCCGTCCGCGAAGCGGACACATTCAATTCCGCATTCCGAATTCCGCATTCCGAATTATTTGTTTCCCCTTTGAATGCCTGTACAAATTCACGCACACCTCTGCATAAACATAGAATATGCAGGGGTGATGTTCATGAATGAGAAAAAACGGGGATTTCTGCGGCGGCTTGGCGTAAAGCTCATCGCGGCGGCGATGATACTTGTGGGGCTGACCTTTATCGCCGACCTCACGCTGAGACCGATCATAGAGAAGGTGAACGCCTATGAGTGCCACGCGGCGGTGTCCGAGATGATAAACCGTTCTATCGCCGCAGAGCTGGAGCGCACGGACGTGGATTATACCTCGCTGGTGGATATATCCCGTGACGAGAGCGGCTCGGTGTGCTCCGTCGAGAGCAATTCCATGAACATCAACCGGCTGAAAAACAGCATTGCCGACCGCCTGGAGCGAGAGCTGTCCCGAATGAGCAGCATTGATATAATGATACCCATTGGAACGCTCACCGGGATATCCATGCTCCATGGCAGGGGCTTTTGCATAGGCATGACGGTGAAGCCCGTGGGTTATGCGAATACCGCGATAATCAGCGAATTCACCGAAGCCGGGCTTAACCAGACCCGTCACAGGATAATTATTGAGATAGGCGTCGTGGCGGACGCTGTTATTCCGGGGTTCTCAACGAGAGTACCAGTGACCACCGCCATTGTTGCCGCTGAAACTATAATCGTCGGCAAGGTTCCCGATGCCTACACCCACGTTGTGGCAGGGGATACCGACCTTGTGGGACTGCTCCAGGATTACGGCGCAGTCCTCGACTGAACGGAGGATACTTTGGACTTTAAGGAAGCAGAAAAGCGTGCCGCAGAGCTGCGCGAGGTCATTAAAAAGCATGATCACAACTACTACGATCTGGATTCCCCGACCATAGAGGACGACGAATACGACGCCCTTATGCGCGAGCTGCGCGGTATCGAGCAGCAGTTCCCGGAGCTGTCCCTGCCGGATTCCCCCACGCACCGGGTCGGCGGAACGGTCAGCAGCAGCTTTGAGAAAGTGAAGCACGCAGTACAAATGGGTTCGCTGCAGGATATTTTCAGCGAGGACGAGGTGCGTTCGTTCATGTCCGGGGTGATGTCCCAGGGCGCTGACGAGTTCACGGTCGAGCCGAAGATAGACGGGCTGTCCGTTTCGCTGGAGTACGAGAACGGCGTGTTTGTGCGCGGCTCCACCCGGGGCGACGGGTTTGTGGGCGAGGACATCACGGCTAACCTCAGAACTATCCGCTCCATACCGCTTAAATTGAACGACGCACCGGAATTCATCGAAGTCCGCGGCGAGGTCTACATGCCCCGTAAGAGCTTCGCGGCGCTCTGCGAGGAGCAGGAGCGAAACGGCGAGCCGCTGCCGAAAAATCCCCGTAACGCCGCCGCAGGCTCTCTCCGCCAGAAAGACAGCGCAGTCACTGCTTCCAGAAAGCTGGATATATTCTGCTTCAACCTCCAGCAGATAAGAGGAAAGGAACTGACGACCCACTCCCAGTCGCTGGAATATATGCAGTCACTGGGATTTCGTATCATTCCCCATTATCGCGTGTGCCACACCGCTGACGAGGTGGTGGAGCGTATCCGCGAGATAGGGGAAATGCGCCGGGGGCTGCCATTTGATATTGACGGCGCAGTGGTAAAGGTCAACAGCTTTGCGCTGCGAAACGAGATAGGCGCTACCACAAAAGTGCCGAAATGGGCGGTTGCGTTCAAATATCCCCCGGAGGAAAAGGAGACCACCCTCAACGAGATAGAGATAAATGTCGGCAGAACAGGAGCGCTCACTCCGGTGGCGGTATTCGACCCGGTTCAGCTTGCCGGTACGACCGTTTCCCGTGCGATACTTCACAATCAGGACATGATCTCTGACAAGGATATCCGGGTGGGCGACCGTATAGTTGTCCGCAAGGCAGGGGACATTATCCCGGAGGTAGTGCGCAGCGTTTCGCATTGCGACAATTCGGTGCCGTACCTTATCCCGAATGTCTGCCCGGTGTGCGGCGCGGAGGCTGTCCGTGACGGCGACGAGGCTGTTATCCGATGCCAGAACATCGACTGTCCGGCGCAGCTTGCACGCTCCATTGAGCACTTTGCCAGCCGTAATGCGATGAACATCGAGGGGCTTGGCGAGGCGATAGTGCAGCAGCTTCTTGACAAGGGCTTCGTGCGTAATGTCGCCGACCTGTACGAGCTGGACGTCCAGACCGTAATGCAGGTGACCGGCGGCGTTAAGTCAGCGGAAAATCTGATAGCGTCCATTGAAAAGTCGAAGAAAGCCGGGCTTGACAGGCTGGTGTTCGCATTGGGTATCCGTGGGATAGGTCAGCGTGCGGCGGTACTGCTGTGTGAGAAATTCGGCAGCATGGAGGCTATCATGCAGGCGCTTCCGCTTGAAATATGCTGCATTGACGGCTTCGGAGATATAATGGCGGACGCGGTATACAATGCAATGCAGGAACCTCACAGGATAGAACTTATTGAGCGGCTGCGTCAGCACGGCGTTAATATGACCTACGACAGCGGAAAGGTATCGGACGACCTCGCCGGCAAGACCTTTGTCCTTACGGGAACGCTCCCCACGATGACCCGGGATCAGGCGAAAAAGCTGATAGAGCAGCACGGCGGTAAATGCTCCGGTTCGGTCAGCAAAAAGACCTCGTATGTCGTTGCCGGGGAGGAAGCCGGGAGCAAGCTGACAAAGGCGCAGGAGCTTGGTATCACCGTTATCTCGGAGCAGGAGCTTTTGGAGATGACAGGGGAGAACTGACAGAGTTTAAACGGTACTGAAAAAGAGATAAAACTACCCCGGAAGTGCGCCTTCCGGGGTTTGGTTTTAAGCGAAAATGCTGCATTTTTCAGAGGTATTTTTAAGTCCCAGCGTGCTGTTTATGATCGTCTCGCCCCAGTCGGAGAGGGAGGTGCCGTCCCAGGAATTGGCGAGATCGAGATACTCAACTCCGCCGCCGTTTCCTTTCCAGCTCCACGCAAGCCAGCCAATGCCGTTTTCGTTGCAGTATTCGAGAATGTATTCCTCGTCAACATCTCCGTCTGTGTGGTTCCAGCCGAATTCTCCTACGACCATGCAAAGCCCCTTGTCGGTGGACAGCTTGAGATTGCGCGCGATAGTCGCCTTGTTCTTGCCAGCCGTGCCGTACATATGAACCGAGAACATCGTGTTGCCGTCCGGGTCGGAAGCAAGCACGTCCGTACCGTAGTCGGTTATGCTCTGCCCGTACTGCCCCCAGCCTGCGGAATCTACCATGATCGTGTTCTGTATCCCGGCGTTACGGAGCCTGGGAATGACCGAAGTGTAGCCATCGCGCCAGGTCACGCCGTCCCAGCTGCCGACCCATTCGTTGGCGATATTGAGGATAACGTAATTTTCCTTGCCGATAAGCGCTTCCTTGACCTCTATCCAGTAATCAGCGGCGGTCTCTATAAGGGACTTGTCGTCCTTGCCGGTTATGTCGTGAACTTCCAGGACAGCTACCATTTCAAGATCTCTGCACTTATCCGTGAGCTTGTTAAGGCTTTCCACCGTGTCCTTAGTGTACTGCTGACCGCTGCCGCAGACTATTCTTACGGTATTCGCCCCGGTCGCTGCGATAGCCTCCAGCGCCGTGTCGTCCTCGGCGGTGAACCAGGAATGAGGGTGATTTATCCCTCTCATGATGAACTCGTTTCCGTTTCCGTCCAGAAGCTGCGTTCCGCTTACCTTAAAGCCTGACTGACCAGCCGGCTCAGTCTCCTGAGTGTCCTCAGCAGGTTCGGCGGATCCGATCTCTGGTGTTATTGCAGGGGAGGTGGAGCTTTCGTTATCATTACTGGAGCAGCCCGTGGAGCTGAACATGATGATAACTGCGAGAAGATTTGCGATAATGATTTTCATGCGGATATTGTTCCTTTCCGGCATAATGCCCTTTTTGCTGTAACAAAAAAACGCCAGACTGATGTTATAACCAGTCCGGCGTATCACTGGCAAGGGTTGATAATAATGATACGGTTTCACAGAGTTTCATTTAGTTTCACTTAGAAAATGAAACCATAACGGTGGAAGCGAAACCATACTTTATCCGTTTGTCAATCTGGAAGTTGTCTGTCTGTCAGAGTCCATAATGAATGACCCATTTATTATTGTCCAATGCCTTTTCCAACAGTTTCTTCAGTTCGCATAGTTTAGAAGTATCAGCGATAACATCAATAAATGCTTTTAGCGAGCGAGGTGGAACAAGGGTAATACCACAATAGGCAAGCCCCTTGCCTTTGACAGAAAGCGTATGCCAATAGAAGTCAATAGAGGTA
>JALEOL010000105.1 GCA_022766785.1 Oscillospiraceae bacterium | reverse complement strand
ATTCTCGATATCATGAAAAAAACCGGACAGGTCATATTTGACAATCTGGCTCTGCTGTTTGCAATGGGCGTTGCCATTGGTATGGCAAAAAAGGAAAAAGAGGTCGCGGCTCTTTCCGGCGCGATCGCCTTTCTTGTAATGAATATGACGATCAGCGCTCTCATTGATCTGAACGGCGGCGTGTCTTCAATGGCAGCCAACTCGACTACCTCCGTGCTCGGAATTACAACGCTCCAGATGGGCGTATTCGGCGGTATCGTAGTGGGGCTTGGCGTTGCAGCACTGCACAACAGGTTCTATAAGACCGAGCTGCCGCAGGTGCTTTCGTTCTTTGGCGGAACGAGGTTTGTCCCTATCATATCAACGGTAGTTTACCTTGTTGTGGGCGTGATAATGTTCTTTATCTGGCCCTGGGTACAGCTTGGGATATCTCAGCTGGGTACTCTTGTGCTGAATTCGGGTTATGCCGGCACATGGATCTACGGTATCCTGGAGCGTGCGCTGATCCCGTTTGGTCTGCACCATGTTTTCTATATGCCGTTCTGGCAGACGGAACTTGGCGGTACAATGCTCATTGACGGCGAGATGATCTCAGGCGCACAGAACATCTTTTTTGCGCAGCTTGCTTCAGGCTCAACAGAGGCGTTTTCCGTATCGGCAACCAGATTTATGTCCGGAAAATTCCCGTTTATGATCTTCGGACTTCCTGCCGCCGCTTATGCGATGTACAGGGCGGCGCGACCCGAAAAGAAAAAGGTAGTCGGAAGCCTGCTTTTCTCGGCGGCACTGACTTCAATGATAACCGGCATTACAGAGCCGCTTGAATTCACGTTCCTGTTTGTTGCTCCCACGATGTACGGCGTGCACTGTGTTCTCGCAGGGCTTTCGTATATGCTCATGCACATTCTGAATGTCGGCGTCGGAATGACCTTCTCGGGCGGCGTCATTGACCTCACGCTGTTCGGTATTCTGCAGGGGAATGAAAAGACCAACTGGATCTGGATCTTGGTCGTGGGGCTTGTTTACGCTCTGGTCTACTACTTCGTGTTCTACTTCATGATAACGAAGCTGAACCTCCAGACTCCCGGCAGAGAACCTGACGAAGTTGAAACAAAGCTCTACAGAAGAAGCGACTATGAGCAGGCGAAAAAGGACGATTCCGCCGCCGGCAATGATATCGTAAGCGCGCTCATTCTGAAAGGGCTTGGCGGAAAGGATAATCTCTCCGACGTTGACTGCTGTGCGACTCGCCTGCGCGTCACGGTCAAGGACGCGAACCTCGTCACGGACAGCCTGCTAAAGGAAAGCGGAGCGTCGGGTGTGATCCACAAAGGAAACGGCGTTCAGGTGATCTACGGGCCGCGTGTTTCGGTCATAAAATCGAACCTTGAGGACTTCCTGGTATCTCCTGCGGCGGCGGATCCTGACAGCGTTCTCGGCAATTCCGAGCCTGTTAAGGAGGAACCGGCGGCAGAGCAGAAAAAGCCTGATGCTGCTACAAAGGAGATCACCCTGTATTCACATCTGAACGGTACTGTTGTTCCCCTCGAAAATGTCGCTGACGATGTATTCTCGCAAAGGATCATAGGTGACGGAATAGCCGTGGAACCGTGCGAGGGCAGGCTTTATTCGCCATGTGACGGAAAGATCGACAGCGTTTTTGACACAAAGCACGCGATCAACATTTTATCGGAGGACGGCGCGGAAATACTGCTCCACATCGGTATCGACACTGTGAAGCTGGAGGGAAAATACTTTGAAGCGCATGTTTCGGACGGTCAGAAGGTAAAGAAAGGCGACCTGCTTATAACCTTTGAAATAGACAAAATGAAGGAAGCCGGCTACACGCTTACAACACCTATGATAATCTGCAATGCAGACGATTACTCGTCGTTTGAGCCTCTTGCAGAGGGCAGGACAGCGGCAGGGGATAAGCTGCTGAAAATAACCTGATCATTCTGTCCGCTTTTTCGGACAGCAGAATAAAACACATCGAAAGGAAGTATTACCAGTGAAAACATTCACCTACACAATTAAGGACGAAGTCGGGATCCACGCAAGACCTGCAGGGCTTCTCGCAAAGAAAGCAAAGGAGTTCGAAAGCGTGATAACTATCGACAGGAACGGCAAAAGCGCCGCAGCAACAAAGCTCATGGCGCTTATGGGACTTGGAGTAAAGTGCGGCGAGACCGTTACCGTCACGGTGGAGGGCGCCGACGAGGATAAAGCGGCAGCCGAAATGGAGAAGTTCTTCTCGGAAAATCTCTGATAATTCAAGGGAGTGACAGGTATGACAAGATATGTCGGCAAGGGAGTTTATGGCGCGGTCGCGATAGGCAGGATCTCCATGTTCCGCAAGAACGACGCGGCGGTACAGCGCGTTCGGGTCGAGGATACCAAAGAGGAAATATCAAGGTTTGAGGCGGCGAAGTCCGCGGCGTCACAGCAGCTTTGCGAGATATACGAAAAGGCGCTTAAAGAGGTCGGCGAAACCAACGCGGCGATATTCGAGATCCATCAGATGATGCTTGAGGACGAGGACTATAACGAGTCTGTCTGCAATATTATCGAAAATCAGCAGGTGAACGCAGAATACGCCGTTGCAGTAACCGCTGATAACTTCTCGGAGATGTTCTCGGCTATGGACGACGCATATATGCAGGCGCGTGCCGCAGATGTCAGGGATATTTCCAACCGCGTTATCGCAAACCTTAGCGGAACAGGCTTTGCCGCGCAGAATTCCGATGACAGAATGATAATCTGCGCTGATGACCTTGCCCCCAGCGAGACCGTATCCCTGGACAAGGACAAGGTGCTTGCCTTTGTGACCGCGCACGGCTCCTCAAATTCGCATACAGCCATACTTGCCAGAAACATGAATATCCCTGCCGTGATCGGCGTCGGCGATGATTTCCTTTCGGCGGTGAACGAGGGGAACGAGGCGATCGTTGACGGTTTTACCGGGGAGATATTCATTTCTCCGGACGAGGAAACCAGGGCGCGCCTGCTGAAAAAGCAGAGGGACGACCTTAACAAAAAGCGGCTTTTGCAGGAACTAAAGGGCAAGGAAAACATCACCCTTGACGGCACGAGAATAAAGATATACACGAATATCGGAAGTATTGACAATATCGGTGCGGTGCTGCTCAATGACGCGGACGGTGTAGGTCTGTTCAGAAGCGAGTTCCTGTATCTGGAGAACAGCGATTACCCAACCGAAGAACAGCAGTTTTCCGCATACAAGCGTGTTCTCGAAAGCATGGCAGGGAAGAAGGTCATTATCCGCACTCTGGATATCGGCGCGGACAAGCAGGTGGATTACTTCGGTCTGAAGAAAGAGGCGAACCCGGCGCTCGGCTATCGCGCTATCCGCATCTGCCTTACCCGTCCGGATCTATTCACAACGCAGCTTCGTGCGCTTTTCAGAGCTTCTGTATTTGGCAATCTCGGCATAATGTTCCCGATGATAACCAGCGTTTCCGAGGTGCAGCAGGCGCTGCAAATGTGCGAACAGGTGAAGAACGAGCTTAAAGCAGACAGCATTGAGTATTCCGATAAAATTGAGATCGGGATCATGATAGAAACTCCAGCCGCCGCAATGATCAGCGATAAACTCGCACCAATGGTGGATTTTTTCAGCGTGGGCACAAACGACCTCACTCAGTATACTCTTGCCTGCGACAGACAGAACCCCGAGATTGAGCAGTTCTGCGATGCCCACCATGAGGCTGTTTTGCGGTTTATCGAGATGAGCGCACAGAATGCACACAAAAACGGCGCGTGGATAGGCATCTGCGGAGAGCTTGCCGCGGACACCACGCTCACAGAAACATTCCTGCGTATGGGGATAGACGAGCTTTCCGTTTCACCGTCGTTTGTCCTGCCGTTGAGGGACGCCGTCAGAAAGATCGATCTTTCAAAATAAGGCGCTGGATTTCGGCAGATCTTATCCTTCATTCAAACGGTTGTTAGTATCAAAACTGCAGCCGTGGCAGGGCTGATGATATCAGCGGAAAAGCTTTGCCTGCCGTTTTCCAAAGCCTTCTTCATGCATTATCTTCCGCTTTCCTTGATCTCGCCCGAACGATATGCGGTAAGAAGCTCGCGAAGATCGTTTATCTGCTCCAACAGCTCCGCGCCCTTGTCGGTGTCGGAGATATTCGCACGGCGGTACAGCTTTTCCACCAGATGAATTTCTGGCGTATGCTCGCTTTCTCCCGCAATAAACGGCTTGTGCTCCGCCAGGTTAAGGCTGTGCGAGTCGTATATCAGCGTATATCCTGCAATTCCCGTTGCTTTCTGGTATGCCTTTGAAATTCCGCCGTCTATCACGAAAAGCCTGCCGTCTGCCTTTACGGGGTGTTCGCCGTTTTTTATCTTCACCGGCACATGACCGTTTATTATATGCCCGTGCTCGGGGTCAAGCCCGAACATTTCCAGTATCCTGCCGCAGACCTCCGCCTTTTCGGAATAGTGATAATATGCGTTGTAGTTCTCCTTTTGCAGTTCTTTGTCGTCAAGGAAATACCGCTCAAAAAACGCCATTTTGTCCTTGCCGTAAAGTGGCGAGCAAGAACCGCTCCACAGGTACCACATATAGTCCGCCGCATAATCCTTTTCCTCGCCTGCCGGCATGAAATACGCCTTGTTGGCTATCTCGTCCAGCTTGTCGAGCAGCGCCTTGCCGGAATACTGCCTGCCTGCGATAATAACGCTTTGCAGGTTTCCGTTCTTGTCAAGGGGTATACAGCCGTGAAACAGCAGATTGCCGTTTATCGTCTTGTACATTGAGCCTTTTGAGTACAGAAAACGGATATGGGAGTTGAGCCTTTCGCTGTGCATAAAGGAGTTTGCAAGCACCGTCATAAGCTCGTTTTCCTCGTCTGTCAGCGAAAGCGGATTGTCATGGAAAACAGTCGGGAAGTTCGCGTCAAGCAGCGTATATTTCCTGCCGCCAAGCGTTACCGTGCCGTTGTCGAAATCCACCCTGCGGAAGATATCGCGCTCGTCCATATTCCATTCGGCGTGCCGCTCGATAAGCTGCCCCTCCAGCTTTTGCTGAATGACGGTTATCGCCTTGTGCATTTTCGCGACTAATTTTGTATCGACCGGATCGTAGATATTGTCGTCCAGCGTCTGAGGCATGAACAGCGCGCAGTCGTCGTCCTTGTAGGTTTCTCCTGCAAACACCGCCAGTGCCCTTAGATTAAGCCCGTAGCCGTCCTCCAGCACGTCGAAATTGTTGTAGCGCATGGAAATGCGGATAACATTGGCGATAAGCGCCCAGTTTCCCGAAGCCGCCCCCATCCACGAAATATCATGGTTTCCCCACTGGATATCCACATCGTGAATTTTCATCAGCTCGTCCATGATTATATCGGCTCTGGGGCCTCTGTCGTAGATATCGCCGATTATGTGCAGCTTGTCGATAGCAAGGGACTGTATCAGCTCGCAGAGGGATTTGATAAAGCGGTCTGCGATGCCGGTGTCAAGTATCGTGGTGATTATCTCGTCGTAGTAGTATTCCTTTACCACGTCGTCGGTGACATTCAGCAGCTCGTCGAGGATATACACCATATCCTTTGGTATGCGCTTGCGCACCCGGGAACGGGTATATTTCGCCGAAACCGCTTCGCATACCAGTATCAGACGATAGATAGTCAGCCTGCGCCACTCGTCGCACAGCTCTCCCTTATTTTGCAGTTTTTTTAGCTGCTTTTCGGGGTAGTAGATAAGATATGCCAGCGCTTCACGCTCCGCTCCCGAAACCGTCTTTCCGAGAGTTATATCTATCTTGTTTTTTATCATGCCCGAGGCGCTTTTCAGCATATGCAGAAACGCTTCGTATTCGCCGTGGATATCGCTGAAAAAGTATTCCGTTCCCTTTGGCAGACTGCGTATCGCCGAAAGATTTACGATCTCGCTGACCGCACTGTCGATGGTCGGGAATTCCTTTGCGAGTAGTGACAGGTATTTTTTATCCATATTATCATTCCTTGCAGATAGGCCGACAGTTTCCCGTCGGCTTATTGTTTTTATTTTGAAAGGTCGCAGCGTCTTACCGCGTCCCTTACCTTCAGCACAAAAGAGGGCGATACCGACAGTTCGTCAATGCCCATTCGAAGGAAGCTTTCGGTAAGGCTGGTATCCGCCGCAAGCTCGCCGCATATTCCGATCCACGCACCGTTTGCGTGAGCGTTCTTCGCGGACATTTCAATAAGCCGGAGTATAGCCTCGTGATGTGTGTCAACGAACTGCTCGATCGCAGCGTTCTGACGGTCGCAGGCGAGAGTGTATTGCGTAAGGTCGTTTGTGCCGACGCTGAAGAAGTTCACCATGGGCGCAAGTCTGTCGCTGATTATCGCCGCCGCAGGGGTTTCTATCATAATTCCGATCTCGACCTTATCGGAATACTCTATGCCGTCTGCTTTCAGTTCCGTCTTCACCTGATCGCACAGATCCAGCGCCTGCTGTACCTCGCTGACGCTTGTGATCATCGGGAACATTATTCCCAGATTGCCGTATGTGGAAGCGCGGTACAGTGCGCGAAGCTGCGTTTTGAATATCTCCGGTCTTGTAAGGCAAATGCGTATTGCGCGATAGCCGAGGGCAGGGTTTTCCTCTTTTGCCAGGTTGAAATAGTCTACCTGCTTGTCTGCGCCGATATCAAGGGTACGGATAATAACCTTCTTGCCTGACATGCTTTCAAGAACTCTTTTGTATGCGGCGAATTGCTGTTCCTCGGTGGGATAATCGCTGCTTTCAAGATAGAGAAATTCGCTTCGGAAAAGCCCTATTCCGCCTGCGTCATTGGCAAGCACAGCGCCGATATTGTCAACGCTGCCGATGTTGGCGTAGATATTGATCTTTCTTCCGTCAAGCGTAACGTTCTCCTTGCCTTTCAGTTCCTGTAACAGACGCTTTTTCTCCTCGTCCGCGGTACGCTTTTTTTCAAGGCGAGCCTTTGTTTCCTCGTCCGGGTCAAGGAATATTTCTCCGGTATATCCGTCAACCGCCGCAAAATCCCCGTTTCTGACAGAGTTCAGAAGCTCCTCTCCCACACCGATTATTGCAGGGATATTCATATTCCTTGCAAGTATTGCAGTGTGAGAATTTGACGAGCCGAACGCGGTAACAAACGCCAGCACCTTATCCTTGTCCAGCAATACGGTTTCGCTGGGCGCAAGGTCGTCTGCGCAGATTATTGCCTTTTCATCGGAAGCTGCGCTCTCGTTATTTTCTTCGGAAAGGCAGCTTATAATACGGTTGGAAATGTCCTTGACATCAGCCGAACGAGCCTGCATATACGCGTCGTCCATGGCGGCAAACATCGCAGCGAAATTATCCGCAGTTACCGCGACCGCGTATTCGGCATTGACAGACTGGGTTTCAATAATGCTGTTGATTGAGTCGTTGTAGTCCTCATCCTCTATCATCATCATGTGGATCTCAAATATCTGAGCGTTAGCCTCGCCAACTTCCTTGAGCGCCTTGTTGTATATCTCCTGAAGCTGTTCTGTTGCCTTTTCCTTTGCAGCCGCAAGCCTTGCCTTTTCGGCTTCGGTATCGTCAATGTGAGTTCTCTTGACGGACGCTTCCTTTCGCGAAAAAACAGATACTCGTCCCAGCGCTATCGCGCCGTAAACTCCCTTGCCCTTTAGTGTTGTCATAAAAACACCTCCATAAAAACCGGGGCAGCGGTACTGCCGCCGCCCCATAAGGTCCGTATTTTTACTAATAACCATTTAAACTCAGGAAATCTTTACAGAAATCCAGCACCGCTATCGTCGTCAAAGAAACTTGAGCGTTTTCCGCGCAGCGGATAATGCGTACAGAAAGTACGCCTGCGTTTCTTTTCCAAGGGATACGCTGATTAAAGCGCAGCGTATCAAAATCAGCCCCGTGAGTTATCCAGTTTGAGCGGGGCGATTTTGATTTAATCAGCGTATCTCTGGGTATCGGAACTGTCTTTCTGTAAATCTTTTCCCTCGTTTAAACGGTTATTAGTATTACTTATTCGCCGAAGCCGTCCTCGAACATCTTTACAAACTCGTCAAGTACAGCCTGCTCATCTCCGCCGGTAACAACAAGCTCCACCTCGGTGCCCTTCTTGATGCCGGCTGCCATTATCTGCATGACCGCCTTTGCCTTGATGTCCTTGCCGTTTGCCTTCATGATGACCTCGCTGTCGGGGTGCTCCTTGGCAGCCTTTGCGATAAGTCCTGCGGGACGCATGTGCATACCCTCTGCGTTTACTACTGTTACAACCTTAGATACCATGATAATTCTCCTTTACTTAGGGCAACACCGCACAATTAACGGCTAACGCCTTTGCCGCACGCTTGCTTGCATATTTTCCGCCATATTGCACAACTACTCCTTGACGGGCGAAAGCCCGCCTGCGTCGTAGTTGCACAATCTGACGAAAAACCAGTTCAGCGCAAAACGTTACTTGAATTATCAGTGAAATGTGATAATTTG
>JALEOL010000030.1 GCA_022766785.1 Oscillospiraceae bacterium | reverse complement strand
ACTTTGTATCCGCGAAAAATCGGCAAAAGGGGGAAAAGGGGAGAGGGGAAAGGGAGTCTGAGGGGAAAACCGTAGGGGGAAAGGGGGGAAATGCCGATTTTTGCCGGATTTATTGGTTCCCCCCTTTCTCCCGAAGGGTTTCCCCTCAGTCCCGTGCGAAAACATTTTAATCAAAAAGCTCCAAACAGCCACTGTCCCTATGATAAATCTCTTTCCACACAAATCCACATATTATCTACAAACAGCCACTGTCCCTACGATAAATCTCTTTCCCAAAACCCCAATCTACCTGTACCTCCCCAGATACGGATTATTCTCCAGCTCATAAGAAAGCGTTGTTGAACCGCCATGCCCCGGGTATATTTTGTAGTCTCCGGGAAGCCGCGCTATCCTTTCAAGGCTGTCCAGCATTTCCCGGGTGTTTCCGGAGTAGCCGTCGGTTCTGCCTATTCCCATCAGGAACACCACATCTCCGCAGAATATCACTTCCTCGCCGTCATTCTGCAAGAATAACAGGCAGCTCCCTGCGGTATGCCCCGGCGCGGACATCACGCGGAACTTCAGCCCCTCGGCGGTAAACTCCTCGCCGTCACTGAATAGTTTATCCGGCTTTATCGGCTGAAATTCCACCGGCATGAAATCCGCCCAGCTTTTCGCCGCGCTGGCGTACATTACCTCGTCAGGAGCGCTTGCAAATATTTTCGCCCCGGACTTCCGGCTCAGCTCCGCAGCACCGGCGAAGTGGTCGAAATGCCCGTGGGTTATGATGATCGTCCCCAGGGTAAGCCCGTGGGTGTTCAGGAACATCTCAAGCTCCGTCACCGAAGCAGGGTCGATAACCACGGCGCGGTGGTTTTCGCCCTCGATGATATAGCAGTTGGTCTGCAATGCGCCCAAAGGCAGCTGATATATCTGCATGGTACCTCCTTACTGCTTTCCGGTTCTCTCCACTGAGATAACGCCGGGTATCTTCTGAAGCCGCGCCATTACATTGGAAAGCTGCTCCATGCCGGCTATCTCCACAGTGACTACAAGATTTGTGTTGCCGTTTTTCAGGTGGTGGGCGTTCAGCTCGTGCAGAGGAATGTGGTTTGTGGCGATCGCTGTGGTGATGTCCGCAAATATCGTTATCCTGTCCTCTGCAATGACGTCGATAGTGGCGCGGTAGGTGGAGTCGTCCACTCCTGCCCAGCTCGCCTTTATCCAGCGGTCTTTGTTCTCGGGGTTGTCCATGTTGTTGATGACGTTAATGCAGTCCTGCTTGTGGATAGATACGCCGAAGCCCCTGGTCACAAAGCCGATTATCGGGTCGCCGGGCAGCGGATTGCAGCACTGGGCGAACTTCACCAGACAGTTGTCCACGCCCTCCACGATAATGCCCTTGCTGCGGCTGCGGCGGTTGTTCTCGATTATCGCTTCCTCGGGAGCCGCCGCCTGCTGTACCGCCTGCTGCTCCTTGTGAGTGCGCAGCTGTTCTTCCTTGATACGCTGGATTATCTTTGAAAGCGACACCCCTCCGTAGCCTATCGCCGCATAGAGGTCGTCCACGGAGTCCAGCCGCTGGCGCTGCGCAGAAGCCTTCAGAAGCTCCGGGGTGATGATGATGCTGTTGCGCTTGAATTCGCGCTCCAGCTCCTCTTTGCCGCGCTCGATGTTCTCCTCGCGGCATTCCTTCTTGAACCAGCTGCGTATCTTGCTCTTAGCCTCGGTAGTCCTTGCTATCTCCAGCCAGTTGCGGTTGGGGCCGTAATTCGGAGAGCCGGAGGTCAGTATCTCAACGATATCGCCGGTCTTTACCTGGTAGTCAAAGCTCACCATTCTGCCGCCGACCTTGGCACCGGTCATTTTGTTGCCCACCTGGGTGTGGATAGAATAGGCGAAATCCAGCACCGTCGCCCCCACGGGCAGAGAAATAACGTCGCCCTTTGGCGTGAACGCGAACACCTCGTCCGGAGCGAGGTCGGTCTTTATCGCGTCGGCGATCGCCTCAACATCGTCCGCCTCCTGCTGGCGCTCCAGAAGCTGGCGTATCCAGTCGAAACGCTTCTCTCCGGTGACATTGCCGTTAAGCCCTGCCTTGTACTTCCAGTGCGCGGCAACGCCGTACTGCGCGGTGTTGTGCATTTCCACCGTGCGTATCTGCACCTCGAACGGGATACCCTCGCGCCCTATCACCGTGGTGTGCAGCGACTGATAGCGGTTGGGCTTGGGCGTTGCGATATAGTCCTTGAAGCGGTAGGGTATAGGGCGGAACATATCGTGGATAACGCCGAGAACGTTGTAGCACTCGATGACCGACTGCACGATGACCCTCACCGCGTAGATGTCATATATCTCGTCAAAGCGCTTGTTCTTGACGTAAACCTTTTTATAGATACTGTAGATAGACTTTACGCGCCCCTCGATTATCGGCTCGGGCTTTATATCCAGTATCCTCTCCCGGATACGCTGCTTTATGCTCTCGATGAACGCGTCGCGCTCCTCCTTGTGCAGGGCGATCTGCTCCTCCACCTCCTTACAGCCGTAGGGGTCGAGGTAGTGTATGGCGATATCCTCCATTTCCTCCTTGACGTCGCTCATACCCAGACGGTGGGCGATAGGCGCGTAGAAGTTCATCGTCTCCAGGGAGGTCTTGCGCTGCTTTTCCGGCGGTCTTGCTTCAAGCGTGCGCATGTTGTGCAGGCGGTCGGCGAGCTTGATGATTATTACCCGGATATCCTTGGACATCGCCATGAGTATCTTGCGGATATTCTCCGCGTGCTGCTCCTCCTTGGAGTTCAGCGGAACAAGTCCTATCTTGGTAACTCCGTCCACCATAAGCGCCACATCGTCGCCGAATTTCCTGCGAAGCTCCTCCAGGGTGACGTCGGTATCCTCCACGGTATCGTGCAGCAGAGCCGCGCATATCGTGTCGGTGTCCATGCAGAAATCCAGCAGGATAGACGCCACCGCAAGCGGATGTGTGATATACGGGTCGCCGGAGGTGCGGAGCTGTCCCTCGTGCGCCTTCTCAGCCACCTTGTACGCCTGAGTTATCTTTTCAAGGTCGTAGGGCTTTTCACTCGCCTTTATCTTCTCCACAAGCTGATCGAATGTCTTTACCGCAGTTCCTGCGGCTCCTGTCTGACTAGTCATGCTGAATGCCACCCTTCGTTCTGTTTAGTGTTCCCCTTTTCCCTTTTACGTCCGTGCTATGCCGAAAGGCTCTGTCTGAGCCGTGAGATGACTCCCGTTGCCATCAGGTCTGTTTTTGTATTTACCGGGATGAGCGTGACGCTCTCGCCGTCTGCCGATACCTGAGCCATCCCGGCCTCGCTGAATGCGTCGAGCGCAATGCGGAGCATGCAGTAATTGAGGTCGCCGCCTCCGTAAACGCACATTTCCTCCGCTGACATGCTGCCGCCGTGGGCGCGTATGAGGTCGTACACGGACATCAGCGCCGGTCTGTCGGGGATAACTCTGGGAGCCAGCCGCTTGTCGCAGCCCTCGCCGCGGGATATCTCCTCGTATGTCCGCAGCGCCGCAAAGAATCTGTCCTCGCGGAACCCGGCGGGGCGCATTTCAACGATACGCAGCTCTGCCGAGGTGTTTCCGCGGAACTCGTTAAGCTCCACCGTCGCAAGGACGTCCACGCTGCTTCCGATATCTGCGAAGCACTTGGCGAACGGCATTGAAAAGCTTATCGCCTTCAGGACTGCGCCGCCGGTGCGAAGCTCCATAGAGGTGAATCTTCCATCCTTGAGCGCGCGCTTGGACTGCACGGTGCAGTTCCTCAGCAGGAATACCGGTTTGCGGTTTCCCTCGCCGCAGGGTTCGAGCTTCATCAGTTCGTTTACCTGCTCGATGGTCAGGCGATCTCCTGTTATCTCCATATCCGCGCTGACGGTGTACTCCGGCATTTTGGGATAGCACTCGCGGCAGTAGGCGTAGACCATCTGCCGGAACGTTTCGATATCCTCAGGTCTGAGGGAGAATCCCCCCGCCTTCGGATGTCCGCCGAACTTTGTCAGCACACGGCTGCAGCCTTCGAGCAGCTTGTATATCGAGAATCCGTCGATCCCCCTTGCGGAGCCGCGGGCTTCGCCGTTTTCGGTCGAGATCACAAGAACCGGCTTTCCGTAGCGGCTGAGCAGCTTTGAGCATACCAGTCCGATAACGCCGTGCTTCCAGCCATCGCCGGATACGACGAGTACACGCTCCCTGAGAAGCTCCGGACGCTGCTCTATCTGCTGAGCTGCTTCCTCCATTATGCGGGTCTCCTCTGCGGTGCGCTGGGAGTTGCACAGGGCAAGCTCCTCGCTGATGAGTCCCGCCTGCTCGGGGGATTCGGTCAGCAGAAGCTCTACGGCGCGGTCAGCCCTTGCGATGCGCCCTACGGCATTTATGCGCGGAGCGATGGAGAATGCGATACTGGTGGAATCCACCTTTACCGGGTCGATGCCCGC
>JALEOL010000013.1 GCA_022766785.1 Oscillospiraceae bacterium | reverse complement strand
CCGCCGAGGAACTTCTCAAGCTTCTCGATCTCGAGGTTCAGCTTGATAACTTCCTTCTTGGGGAGCAGGTCAAAGGTGCCGTCGGTCTCCATGGTGTGGAGCTGCTCAAGTCTTGCAATTCTTCTCTGAATGGTCTTGAAGTTGGTCATCATGCCGCCCAGCCATCTTGCGTTTACAAAGTGAGCGCCTGCACGGGTAGCCTCCTCCTTGATGGAGTCAGCAGCCTGCTTCTTGGTGCCTACGAACAGCACCTCGCCGCCGTTTGCTGCAACCTCGTGAATGAAATTGTAAGCCTCGTCCAGCTTTCTTACGGTCTTCTGAAGGTCGATGATGTAGATGCCGTTTCTCTCAGTGAAGATATAGGGAGCCATTTTGGGGTTCCATCTTCTGGTCTGGTGACCGAAGTGCACACCTGCTTCGAGAAGCTGCTTCATAGATACTACTGCCATTTGTTTTTCCTCCTGATTTTGGTTGATAAAAGTTTTCCTCCACGGCAAATCACAAACCGGACGCAGAAGCGCACCGACGGCTTGCTGTTGCCGTGTGTGTATTTGTGCATAGTATTCCGCACACTTACCTGAATATTATATCATATCCGGGTCTTTTTTTCAATAAATTTCATCACGTCTATTTCAACAAATTTCCGAAAACCTTACCGCGTTTTTTTGGCGATACTGACGATACATCACAGGAAACAAGTATAGTGTCCTCGCCGATGACCTCGATATCGCACCACTTTATGCAGATGTCCTCCTCCCTGCCGAACAGCCCGAAGAATTTCGCCCTGCCGAACACCACCAGTCTGCATATCTTCGCCGTGCAGCTGTCGAACTCGATATCGTCCGGAAAGCCTATGCGGCAGCCGTTGCGCACGTTGATTATCTCCTTGCAGCGCAGGTCGTTGAAGCTGTACACCATACTATCACCCCGTAGCAGGATATGCAGGAAGCTGTCAGAAAATGCAAAAGATCCCTCCCCCGGTAACGGGAAAGGGATCGGGAATATTACATCACAACGGTGAGACCCTCTGCGCTTCTTACGGTGTAATCCTTTGCTGTGCCCTGGGCTGTTACCTTAATGGTGTCGCCGGTGCGGACAGCCTTAACGGTGAGAACTACGTTGCTGTCAGCGTCGTAGATAGTGGTCTCGGCGGTCTTGCCGTCCTCCAGCTGGTAGATCACGATGTCAGCCTTGTCGCCGTAATCGTAGGTGAACGCACGCTCAAAATTACCGTAAGCCACGATGCTGTTCGGCTTAGCGAGAACAGGCATTTCAAAGTAGTTGTTCTTGGTGGAATACCACTTGCCGCCCTCATAAACCTTTCCGCTCTGGATATCTGTCCAGTTTCCTGCCGGAACATAGAAGTCCGCAATGCCCTCCTCGTTGAACACGGGAGCGACAAGCAGATTATCGCCGAGCATATACTGACGGTCGAGGGAGAGGGTCGCCGGGTCGTCTGCGTATTCCATGACCATAGCCCTCATCATCGGAACGCCGGTCGCGTGGGTCTTCTGTGCCTGCGTCCAGAGGTACGGCATGAGCTTGCCCTTGAGCTTTGTCCAGTGACGGAGAACATCGCAGCTTTCCTCGTCGAAGTTCCACGGAACGCGGTAGCTGCTGTTGCCGTGCAGTCTGGAGTGAGAGGACATAAGACCGAACGCGCACCAGCGCTTGTAGAGGTCGGGAGTACCCTGAGCCTCGAAGCCGGAGATGTCGTGGCTGAAGTAGCCGAAGCCGCTCATGCACAGTGACAGACCGCCGCGGAGAGTCTCCCACATGGATTCGTAGTTACTGAAGCAGTCGCCGCCCCAGTGAACCGGGAACTGCTGACCGCCGACAGTAGCGGAGCGTGCGAACAGGCAAGCCTTGTCCTTGCCGTAGTATTCTTCAAGAACCTCGAAAACAGTCTTGTTGTAGAGGTAGGTGTAGTAGTTGTGCATCTTGTAGGGGTCGCTGCCGTCGTAGTAAACGACGTCCTTGGTGGGAATTCTCTCGCCGAAGTCGGTCTTGAACGCGTTCACGCCCATTTCGCAGAGCGCGCGCAGCTTGCCCTTGTACCACTCGCAGGCAGCAGGGTTCGTGAAGTCAACGATAGCCATGCCGGGCTGCCACATATCGCCCTGCCATACGCTGCCGTCCTTGCGCTTGATGAAGTAGCCGCCCTTTACGCCCTCGTCGAACATGGTGGAGCGCTGTGCGATGTAGGAGTTTATCCACACGCATATCTCCAGACCCTTTGCTTTCAGTCTGTCCAGCATAGCCTTGGGGTCGGGGAACATTCTCTTATCCCATGTGAGGTCGCACCAGTTGAACTCCTTCATCCAGAAGCAGTCGAAGTGGAACACCTCCAGGGGGATATCTCTTTCAGCCATGCCGTCAATGAAGCCGGAAACAGTCTTTTCGTCATAGTTGGTGGTGAAAGAGGTAGTCAGCCACAGACCAAAGGTGTAAGCCGGTGTGAGAGCAGGCTTGCCGGTCAGCGTGGTGTAGGTGGAAACCACGTCAGTCAGCTTCTCACCGCCGATAACGAAGTACTCCATGTGCTCGCCCTGAACGGAGAAAGCTACCTTTGAAACGGTCTCGCTTGCAACCTCGAAAGTCACCTTTTCCGGGTGATTTACGAACACGCCGTAGTTTCTGGAGGAAACATAGAACGGAATGGACTTGTAGCTCTGCTCGGAGCTTGTGCCGCCGTCGTTGTTCCACACCTCGACGGTCTGACCGTTCTTTACAAAGGTGGAGAACTTCTCGCCGAAGCCGTACAGGCACTCGCCGACGCTGATGTTAAGCATCTCACGCATAACTGCGCCGTCGTCTGTTTCGTCATGGGAGAAGAACGGCTTCATCTGGTCGTTCGCCATGCGCTCGTTGGTCTTCCACTGCTCCTCGGTGATATAGGAAGTGGTGCGCCAGCCCTCCTTGGTGAGCAGCTTGTCGCCGTAATAATACCTGATATCCCACGCGCCGCCCTTTGCAACGACTACCTTTGTCTTGCCGGAAATAAGCTCATAGGCGCTGTCGGTCTCCTTTATAACGGGCTTGAAGCTCTTGTCCTCGTTGAGCTGGAAATCCGGGGACTTATGTACCCTGCCCTTGTAGTGGTCGATATCCACCTTGATAGTGTTTTCCAGTGTGGAAGTGAATGTTATTTCCAGAACCGGGCCGCCGAGGGTCATGCCTCTGTTGCCTATCCACTGGTTTGTTGCGAGAACATTGATAGAGGTCTCGTCTGCTGTCACCTCATACATCTGTGTAGCGTAATTCACGCCGTAGCCGGGCTTGTTCAGCCATAATCCGTCTGCATACTTCATTGGTGTTTCCTCCGTAAATAGAATTCTCCGTAATGGGTGGGTAATCGTTTACACACCCGATATTCATATTCTATCATACTTGTTTCAAAATTTCAAGGGGGTAAGAAAAATTTTTTCAAAATCTTATTGCAATTTTTACAGAATAGTCTTATAATATAAAAGGTAATTATTGCTTGTCAAACCGGAAAATACACAACGGAGTGGGAAAATATGAAAGAAAAGAAAAAGAAATTTGACATACTTGATATTAATATCGACAAATCATTAAAATACAAAGCGGCTGCTTTTTCCGGCGCTTTCATGCACCTGACTTTTCTGATAGTGTTTATCTTCATCGGGCTGTATACTATGGTGATCTTCAACGTGTTCAGCGTGGCGCTTTATATTATCATCGGATCGCTGTGTGAAAAGGAGTCGTTCGAGAAACACACCCTCAACTGGATTTGCGTGATGTTTTTTGAGATAAGCATTCACGCTTTCATGAGTACTGCTTTTCTGGGGACAAACACCTGCTTTTTCCTTTATACGATGATGACGATACCGGTGGTGCTGTACTACCTTTTTCTCACATGCAGCAACGAGATCTTCAAGCGCTGGACGGTGATCTTTGCTGTGATAGCGCTGGCGCTGCTGACTGCAAGCCTGCTGACGGATCATTTCAATATACCGTTGTTCAGCTCCTTGCGCCGTGAGCTTGACCGTGAACTGACAGACCTTATCCGCTCCATTAATATCCTGTACACTCTGGTAGTGCTGTTCGGCTTCACGACGCTGTTCATACTGGAGATACACTCGCTGATAAAGAAGCTCAACGAGACCAACGACCGTCTCAATTTCACCGCGACCCACGACGCTCTGACCGGTCTTTTCAACCGCCACAGCCTGAGAGACAATCTCGACGCCCTGGAAAACGGCAGCGAGCCGTTCTGCCTTGTAATGGGCGACCTTGACGATTTCAAAGCAGTGAACGACACCTACGGTCACGACTGCGGCGATATCGTCCTCAAAACCGTGGCGGAGATCATTATGAAGAATATCCCGGAAAAGGACATCGCCTGCCGCTGGGGCGGTGAGGAGATACTTATTATAATGCACGGCCCGACTGATGAATGCCTGTCGGTGATAAAGCGGATAAGATCCGAGATAAACAGCCTGGCGCTGGAATACGACGGCAGGGCGGTAAAGATATCAATGACCTTCGGATTTGCACCGGGCAGTCTCAGCACTGATATCGACGAGCTGCTGACGGTCGTTGACAAGCGGCTCTACAAGGGCAAAACCAGCGGAAAGAACGTCATCATCGCCGAATAACACAACGTCGGCAAAGGGCAACACTCATGAACGAAATACTCAGATTCATAAAAAAAGAAGCGGTGCTGTGCATATCCCTGGCGGCGGCGCTGGTGTCAATGATATTCGTACCGCCGAACGAGGGCTACCTCGGCTATGTGGACTGGTCTACGCTGGGACTGCTGTTCTGCCTGATGGCGGCGGTGCAGGGCTTCGGCAGCGTGGGTGCGTTCCAAAAGCTGTCCGGAATGCTGACAAAGCGCTTCCACAGCACTCGTTCACTCGGCGCGGCGCTTTCGCTGATGTGCTTTTTTCTGGCGATGTTCATCACGAACGACGTGTCGCTGATCACGCTGGTGCCGCTCACTATCACGCTTTTCCGTGGAATGCCGGTGGTCATGATAAGGACGGTGGTGCTGGAGACCGCCGCAGCGAATCTCGGCTCAATGGCAACGCCGATGGGAAATCCGCAGAACCTGTACATCTACTCGCACTACGGGATGCCGCTGAGGGAGTTCTTCTCCGCCATGCTGCCGCCGGCGCTGACAAGCCTGGTGATAATCGCGGCTTCCTCGCTTTTTATCCCGTCAAGGCGGCTGGAGGAAACCACCGCCCCGGAGCACGCTGCCAAACGCGCCGGAAAGTTCCGTGTGGTACTTTACGGCATTGCCGCCGCAGCGAGCCTATGCACGGTGGTGAGGCTTCTGGACTGGCGTATCACTCTGGCGGTGACGCTGATCTGCGTACTGGCAGCGGATTTCCGAGTGCTTGCCCGGGTCGACTACGCGCTGCTGCTGACGTTCGTGTGCTTCTTCGTGTTTGTGGGGAATATCTCGGCGATACCTGCCGTAAGGGAGCTTGTAAGCGGCATTCTGTCCGGACGTGAGCTTCTGGTGGGAGCCGCGCTTTCCCAGCTGATAAGCAACGTCCCCTGCGCGGTCATGCTGTCCGGGTTCACAGAAAACGCGCGGCAGCTCATGCTGGGGGTGGATATCGGCGGAATGGGAACGCTCATCGCTTCACTGGCGAGCCTAATCTCGTTCAAATTATACTGCGCCTGCGGCGAGGCGAAGAAAGGGCGCTATTTTCTGGAGTTCACGGTATATAATTTCGCCGTGCTGGCGGTGCTTCTTGCGGCGCAGCTTGGGATAAATGCTTTATTTGAATAAAAGACAGACCGGGCAGGGTTACATCATCTGCCCGGTCTTATTGTCGGTAAGGGGATTGAGGATTATAATACAGATTTATTATGGGGACAGTGGCTGTTTGGAGCTTTTTAATTAAACTGTTTCCGCACGGGGCTGAGGGTAAACCCTTCGGGGAAAGGGGGGAAGTTAGAAAATCCGGCAAAAACCGGACGTTCCCCCCTTTCCCCTACGGTTTTCCCCTCAGACTCCTCTTCCCCTCTCCCTTTTTCCCCCTTGTCCGGTTTTTCACGGATACAAAGTAAATAGTACTTTTACCGAGGGATAGTTGCGCTGCCGACGGCATTCAGTCCCATTCTTATCGGGTAGGTTGTTCTCCGAGCAATCAGGGCTTTTCTGGGGCTTCGCCCCTTGCCCCCACTGTGATACTTTACTTGGGGGAATGCAAAAAACTATAATAAACACATTAGTATTCATGACAAAATCAACCGGGCAAGGGTTTTCCTGCCCGGTTATTCTTTGTTACTTTTTCTTCATGTAAAGGAACAGCGCCCACTGCCCTGCTGAGATCAGCGCCAGCAGTATGATGATCATGACCTGCGCGGCTCCCCAATCGTTCATCAGGACAGCGACCAGTATCGTTGCCGCCGTGATGATGAGGGCGTTGCGCAGGAATGGTTTCGCGTCTTTCCTCATCTGGACTGGATACGCTTTGCCATGACCGTGTTCTTCATCAGCATGGCAATGGTCATGGGGCCTACGCCGCCGGGCACGGGAGTGATCCAGGAAGCCTTTTCGGCGCACTCCTCGAATACGCAGTCGCCGCACAGCTTGCCATCCGAATTACGGTTAATGCCCACGTCAATGACTACTGCGCCGGGCTTCACCATATCCCCGGTGACAAAGCCGGGTCTGCCGACTGCTGCAACCAGTATATCAGCGCGGCGGCACACCTCTTTCAGATCCTTTGTGCGCGAGTGGCAGATAGTAACCGTGCCGTTCTCATGGAGCAGCAGCATTGCCATGGGCTTTCCCACGATGTTGGAACGCCCGATAACTACGCACTCCCTGCCGGAAACCTCCACGCCGGTGCTGTGGATAAGCTCCATGCAGCCAGCCGGAGTGCAGGGCAGGAACGCGTAATTGCCTATCATTATCTTTCCGACATTGGAAGCCGAGAATGCGTCCACATCTTTCATGGGAGAGATCCGCGCGATAACAGCTTCTTCGTTCAGGTGCTTCGGGAGCGGAAGCTGCACCAGTATGCCGTTCACCTTATCGTCGGCGTTCAGCGTGTCGATAAGCTCCATGAGCTGCTCCTCGGTAGTCTCAGCCGGGAGCGCGTACTCAAAGCTCTTTATTCCGCAGACCTCGCACGCTTTCTTCTTGTTGTTGACATAAACGCGGCTCGCCGGGTCGTCGCCTACGATCACCACCGCAAGTCCCACGTCAAGACCCTCGCGCTCTATTTCTGCGCGGACCTCCTCTTTTACCCTTGCAGAAACTGCCTTTCCGTCAATTATCTGTGCTGCCATTTATTTATCCTCGCTTTCGTCAGGTGTATCTTCCGGTTCGCTTTCGGAGGTATCTCCGGTTTCGTCAGAAGAAGCGTCGTGTGCGCTGTCATTTGCGTTCTTATCGCTGTCAGTGACTTCCACGTTCTCGTCGGAAGAAGCTCCGTCAACACTGTCATCGCTGTCAGAGGTTTCATCGGTAGAGTTATCCTCCGCGGTATCGTCCTCGGTTTCCTCGTTCTCATCACCGAGGGTAACGTTGGCTGCGTCATCTGCAAGGATCGAGGGAGCCTGGAGCTTTTCCTTCTTGTTCTTCTGCTTTTCTGCCGCTTCGAGGTCGGCTGCCTGCTGCTCAGTCCATGCTTCAGTGGTGACATACATCGGGATCTTTTTCTTTTCCGTAAGTATCTTGAATACTATAACCATAACAGTGCACGCCACGAAGCATATTGCCGCCACGACCTGTGATATCCTGAACTGTCCTGCCATAAGGCTGTCTGTGCGCAGTCCCTCTATCCACGCTCTGCCAAGACCGTACCACGCAAGGTACAGCAGGAATATCTCGCCGTCAAAGGTGCGCAGCTTCTTTGAATAGAAGTGCAGCCCGATGAACCCGACAAGGCACCAGACGCTCTCGTAAAGGAAGCAGGGGTGCACCAAAGTACCTGCCGCAAGATGATCCCTGGCTACAATATCGACGCTGGTCATACCGAATACCCAGTCCTGACCGCACGCCGCGCCGAACGCCTCCTGATTGACAAAGTTTCCCCACCTGCCTATCGTCTGCCCGATAAGGAAGCCCAGCGAAGCAAGGTCAGCCATGGAGCGGAAATGCACCTTGCGTATCTTCGACATCACAAATCCGCCGAGGAACGCTCCGATAACGCCGCCGTAGATTGCAAGACCGCCGTCCCGTATCGTCGTGAACGTGGTGACGAAATCGTATTTCACGCTGCTGTTCGGATCGAGGGTTGTGAATACGCAGTAGTATATCCTCGCGCCGAGAAATCCGCATATCAGCGCCACGAAAACAACGTCGAACATTCTTTCCTTGCCGACGCCAAATTCCTTTGCGCGGTGATTTGCATAGAGATAAGCCAGGATAACGCCGAGGGTTATCAGCACGCCGTACCAGTATATCTTTATCCCGAATAGCTCAAAGCCCTGAAAATAGCTTATCGTGAAGCCGCCGAACAGGTTCGGGAAGGTCAGCTCGACCTCCTGGAACGCGGCGCTGTTTGAAATCAAAGAAGATAACATATCAGTCCTCCGAAGGTGTGATGACGGAAAGGCAGCAGTTGCCCTCGTCAAAGTTTTCTATCCGCTGGAGCATGCCCTCGTAATCCGCGGCAGCCGCCAGCTCCGCATAATCGAACGCCGAGGTTCCTGTCAGAGCCGCGTCGGAAAGGTTCTGCGCCACGCTCTCGACATTGTTGAAGGTGCGGACATTATCGCCGTAAAGGTACTTTTTTGCGCGCAGGAACGCTTCCCGGGTAGGGGGGTGGGACTTCCTGCGGAGGTATTCCTCGCAGACCATCTGAGCCGCCCTGTCCGGGTCGTCGGACTCGCCGAATATTGCCGGAACGAAGAAGCCTCTGCCCATCATGATACTGCTTTCGAACGTTTCGTTTATTACGCCGCTGTCCCTCATGCTACGGTAGAACTCCGTTGCAGCGCCTACGGTGGTGTCGTTCATCAGCGTCTGGTAGATGTATTCCTCGGTCATCTGCCTGCCGGAATACGCCGGGGATTTGAAGCCAAGCGCGAAATTCGTCTTGCCAAGCGGCATGGACATCTGAACCCTGGGGGTTATGACCCTGGGCGGCTCCGGGACCTGCAGCGAGACGGTGTTCATGCTCTTTCCGGGAAGCAGGCAGCGTTCGCACACCTCGACAGCGCTTTCCATATCAAATCCGCCTGCAATACACAGGTACATGTTGGACGGCTCGTAGAACGCGTCGTAAACGTCGTACAGCAGCTTGTCCGTGATGAGCGCTATACTTTCCGCGCTGCCGGCGATATCGTTGCGCACGGGGTTATTCGCGAACATTCCCCGGTAAAGCTCCATGCACACCCTCCACGCCGGGCTGTCGAGATACATCGTTATCTCCTGGGTGATTATGCCGCGCTCTTTCTCAACGTTCTCCGGGGTGAAATAGGGGTGCTGAACAAAGTCCAGCAGTATCTCAAGGTTCTTCTCGAAATTGGCGGAGCAGCTGAAATAGTACCGTGTGCTGTCGTAGGAAGTCCCGGCGTTGCAGGAAGCGCCGGTCTCCGCGAACTTTGCGAACGCCTCCTTCTCCGGCGACTCGAACAGCTTGTGCTCCAGATAATGCGCGGTGCCGTCCGGGATACTCCAGGGCGCGCCGCCGGAAACGCTTGCCAGATTATCCACCGAGCCGAACTTCACCGAGAACTGCGCGGTCACGGTGGAATAGCCCTTCATCGGGTAAAGCAGCACGGTCACGCCGCTGCTGTGGGTGTATCTGAAATAGCGCTCGCCGAGACGTTCGCTGATTATTTCTTCAAGCATCATTCCACCTCCTCGGGGGACAGGGTGAATACCGTGTCCAGCGCGTAGATACGGGCGGCTTTCATCACCTGCTCAGCCGTGACCTGCTGCGCTCCCTCGGCATACTGCTCCGGGGTGAGTATCACGGGGTCGGTTATCTGGGAGGAATACCACGCGGAAAGCGCCGACGGCGAATCGTAAACCGCCCGGGCGCTCTCTGCAAGCTCCAGCTTTGCGTGCTCCAGCTCCTCGTCGGTGACGCCGCGCATGCACACGTTCATAAATTCCGACATCACCGCGTGCTCCGTCTTTGCGATATTCGCAGGGTCAACTCCGGAGTACACCGTAATGGTCTTTTTGAAGCGGTTTGAAAAGCTGCTGCAATAATAGCACAGCGACTGCTTCTCACGGATATTGGTGAAGAACCGCGATGTGGTCATTCCGCCGAGTATCATCGAAAGCACCGCCCCGGCGTAGCGGTCGGTGAGCTGCGGCGCCTTGAAATACATTCTTAGTATCGCCTGCTGCGTCCCGAATTTCTCCGTCTTACGGCAGACATCGGATTTGAGCGGCGTTGGCGTAGGCGAAAGCGTGCAGATATCGCCGCGTGTGAGCTTCCCCAGGCGCCGGGCGAACACCCTCTCGCTGACGGAAAAGTCGCTGCACCCGGAGCAGAATATCTCAATGTGCGAAGTCCTGAGCAGGCTGCTGTATGCCTCGAATGCGGACTGCTTAGTTATCGCCCTCGCCTGCTCCACGGTGCCGTTTACGGGAAGTCCGCACGGCTCTCCCTCAAACGCCGCCATAGCTCCCTGCTGGGCGGCGTAGCTGCGTGGGTCGCCCTTAACGCTCTCGATAGCGTCCACAAGCTCCTGCTTCATTATCTCCACAGACTCCGCCGGGAACGCGCCGTCCTCCAGCACGGGGTCAAGAATGCAGTCCAGCAGAAGCTCGCAGCATTCCTCCTCCAGCCGCTCGCCGTCGAGGGTGTAGCGGTCGTCTATGCTGCTTATCGTGAATGTCATCGAGCGGCGGTCGAAGCTGCACCCGAGGTTGTCCGACACAGACGCACCGTACAGGTCGGAGTACTTTTCGGTGAGCCGGGTGAGGTTCGGGTACCTGCGGCAGCTGTCGGTGAGGATATACGGCAGTATCGCGTAGTCGCTGCGCCGGTCTGCGCTGAATTCGTTATAAAATGTCACGGATATGCGGTTGGTTTTAAATCTCCCGTCGGTTATCCTAGAAAAGAATATCCCGTCGGAAAGCTGTTTTCTGTCCAGAATATCAACATCTCCTTTAAAATATACTGTAACTAATATAGTATAGCACATTCCGAAGTATTTTTCCACCCCCTTTTTCATAATTTCACCCTCTTTTCACACGAAGAAGCCGTCTATGTCAAAATAGATAAAGCCGAAATGAATATGCTTCACAAATTTATCTCAAAATATATAAAAAAACACTTGCAAAATTCAAGGAAATATAGTACAATAAATATGTAGGGCGTGTCCGGGAAAAACACCGGAGACCGCCATAGTATGTTCAATATTTCATTATGAAAGGAAATAATAACAATGAGCAAACTGAACAAGAAGAATGTAGAAGACCTGAACGTAAAGGGCAAGAAGGTTCTTGTCCGCGTTGACTTCAACGTTCCGATGAAGGACGGCAAGATCACAAACGACAACCGTATCACCGCAGCTCTTCCCACCATCAACAAGCTGGTAGAGAACGGCGCAAAGGTTATCCTCTGCTCTCACCTCGGCAAGCCGAAGAACGGCCCTGAGGCAAAGTTCTCCCTCAAGCCCGCTGCTGACAGACTGGCTGAGCTTGTCAATACAAAGGTAGTATTCGCAGACGACGACAACGTTGTTGGCGAGAACGCAAAGAAGGCTGTTGCCGAGATGAAGGACGGCGAGATCGTTGTTCTCCAGAACACACGTTTCCGCGGCGCAGACGAGACCAAGAACGGCGAGGAGTTCAGCAAGGAGCTGGCTTCCCTGACCGACGGCATCTTCGTAATGGACGCTTTCGGTTCTTCCCACAGAGCGCACGCTTCCACCGTTGGCGTAACCAAGTTCGTAAACGAGACCGCTGTTGGCTATCTGATGAACAAGGAGATCGAGTTCCTCGGCAACGCTGTTGAGAACCCCGTTCGTCCCTTCGTTGCTATCCTCGGCGGCGCAAAGGTTGCTGACAAGCTGAACGTTATCTCCAACCTGCTTGAAAAGTGCGATACCCTCATCATCGGCGGCGGTATGGCTTACACCTTCCTGAAGGCTAAGGGCTTTGAGGTAGGTACCTCCCTCGTTGACAACGAGAAGATCGACTACTGCAAGGAAATGATTGAAAAGGCTGAGAAGCTCGGCAAGAAGCTGCTCCTGCCGATCGATACCACTATCGCAAAGGCATTCCCCGACCCGATCGACGCTCCTATCGAGGTTTCCGTTGTTGACGCTGACAAGATCCCGGCTGACATGATGGGTCTGGATATCGGTCCCAAGACCATGGAGCTGTTCGCTGACGCTGCTAAGTCCGCTAAGACAGTAGTATGGAACGGTCCGATGGGCGTATTTGAGAACCCTGTTCTGAAGAAGGGCACCGTTGCAGTGTGCGAGGCTCTTGCGGCTGCCGACGCTACCACCATTATCGGCGGCGGCGACTCCGCTACTGCGGCTATCAACCTCGGCTATGCTGACAAGATGAGCCACATTTCCACCGGCGGCGGCGCTTCCCTCGAATACCTCGAAGGCAAGGGTCTGCCCGGCATTGACGCAATTCAGGATAAGTAATTGTTACAGCAGGAGGACAGGTGATCCTGTTCTCCTGTTTTCTTGTGAGAATGTCCCGGAGAACGGCGGAATAACGCTTCCCGGTGTAATAATATGATATCAGCACAGATGGGCTGAAACCAATACAATAAGGAGAATAAACCATGAAGAAGAACGTTAGAAAGGCAATCATTGCCGGAAACTGGAAGATGAACAAGACCCGTCCCGAGGCAAAGGCTCTGCTGGAGGAGCTGAAGCCGCTGGTAGCTGACGTTAAGGACGTTGAGGTGGTTGCATGCGTACCTTTCACCAACCTTGAAACTGCGCTTGCTGCAACTGCCGGCACAAACATCAGGATCGGCGCTGAGAACTGCCACTTTGAGAAGAGCGGCGCATTCACCGGCGAGATCTCCGCTGACATGCTGGCTGAAATGGGCGTTGAGTACGTTGTTCTGGGTCACTCCGAGCGCCGTCAGTACTTCAACGAAACCGACGAGACCGTAAACAAGAGAACAAAGGCTGCCCTCGCAGCAGGTCTGAAGCCTATCGTCTGCGTTGGCGAGCTTCTGTGGGAGCGCGAGTGCAACATCACCGAGGAAGTAATCGCACGTCAGATCAAGCTGGATTTCTTCGGCATTTCCGCTGACGACCTCAAGAAGTGCGTTATCGCTTACGAGCCGGTTTGGGCTATCGGAACAGGCAAGACCGCTACCGCTGACCAGGCTGAGGAAGTATGCGCATTTATCCGCGCTACCCTCGCAAAGCTCTACGGCGCAGACGTTGCAGAGACCATCACCGTACAGTACGGCGGCTCCATGAACGCAAAGAATGCAGCTGAGCTGGTTTCCAAGACCAACGTTGACGGCGGTCTCATCGGCGGTGCTTCCCTCAAGGCTGCAGATTTCACCGAGATCATCAAGGCAGCAGCAATAGGTTAAGTCGGGCACGCCCGACGGCGAATACGGAAATAGGCGCTTCGAAGTCGGTATGTTTTCGCACGAAAAAAATTGCACCGTTTTGCGCATGAAAAACGGGCACGCCCGACGGCGAATTTTTAATACGGAATTCGGAATTGATGTGTCCGGCTTCGCCGGAATGATTTCAATTTCCGAACAAATTATGCTGATTTCCGTTTTCCGTATTTCTGATAATATCCGATTATTATAATAACGTCTGCGAAGCAGACACCATAATTCCGAATTCCACATTCCGAATTCCGAATTATAGTTAAGGAGTTACTATGAAAGCAAACAAACCAATATTATTAGTAGTAATGGACGGCGTGGGCTTCTCAAAGACAGGTCTCGGCGACGCTGTTACAGAGGCTCGCACCCCCACCCTCGACTGGATGCTGAAAAACTGCCCCAACACCCGTTTAAAGGCTCACGGCAGCGCAGTAGGTCTGCCCTCCGACGACGACATGGGCAACTCCGAGGTAGGTCACAACGCGATAGGCTGCGGTCAGATCTACTCTCAGGGCGCAAAGCTCGTCAACGAGAGCATTGAAAGCGGCAAAATGTACGAGTCCGACGCGTGGAAGGAGCTTGTCGCAAACGTCAAGGGCAAGAATTCTACAATGCATTTCATCGGACTGCTGTCCGACGGTAATGTACATTCCAACATCAGCCACCTGTTCAACATGATAAAGAGAGCAAAGGCTGAGGGCGTTTCTAAGGTAAGGGTACACGCTCTGCTGGACGGTCGTGATGTTCCCCCCCAGACCGCTCAGATCTATCTGGAGCAGCTGGACGGTCTGTTCGCTGAGCTGAACGACGCCACATTCGACGGCAGACTGGCAAGCGGCGGCGGCCGTATGAAGGTAACAATGGACAGATACCAGGCGGATTGGCCTATGGTCGAGCGCGGCTGGAACACCCACGTTCGCGGCGAGGGCAGGCAGTTCGCTTCCGGCATCGAGGCGCTGAACACCCTGCGTGCAGAGACCGGCGTTGCAAGCGACCAGGATCTTCCGGCGTTCGTTATCGCTGAGAACGGCGAGCCTGTTGGAAAGATCGTTGACGGCGACAGCGTTATCCTGTTCAACTTCCGCGGCGACCGCGCTATCGAGCTTTCCATGGCGTTCGATATGGTGGAGTTCGACCACTTCAACAGAGGCCCCAAGCCCGACGTATGCTACGCGGGAATGCTCCAGTACGACGGCGACCTCAAGCTGCCGGCACGCTTCCTGGTAAATCCGCCCGAGATCACCAACACACTTACCGAGGTACTGGTAAATGCAGGCTACAACGAGTACGCTATTTCCGAGACCCAGAAGTACGGTCACGTTACCTACTTCTGGAACGGCAACCGCAGCGGCAAGGTCAGCGAGGAGCTGGAGACCTACTGCGAGATCCCGTCCGATAACGTAAGCTTCGACCAGCGCCCCTGGATGAAGTCCGCCGAGATCACCGACAAGCTCATCGAGGCTATAAAGTCCGGCAAGTACGACTTCCTGCGCTGCAACTTCCCGAACGGCGACATGGTAGGTCACACCGGCAGCATGGACGCTACAGTCATCGGCGTGGAGTCTGTTGATCTGGGTCTTGCAAGACTGAAGGAGGTCTGCGATGAGTGCGGCGTTACCATGCTTATCACCGCTGACCACGGAAACGCTGACGAGATGCTTGAAAAGAACAAGAAGGGCGAGATCCAGGTAAGAACTGCGCACTCCCTGAACCCTGTTCCTTTCATCATCTACGACAAGGATCAGAAGTTCGAGATCAAGCCCTCTGACAGCTACGGTCTTGCAAACATCGCACCGACAGTAGTAAAAATGTTCGGTCTTGAGGCTCCCGAGTGCTGGGAGGACAGCATGATCTGATCGTTATAATATCAGAAAAAGCGCTCCGATTTTTCGGGGCGCTTTATACTAATACTCAATGCTTGGATATCGTGAACTCCTACTGGAACGCATAATTCAAAGAATTTCCAGAATATTCGGACATAAACCGGACACAATATTTCTGCGGCGAAAAAAGCCGAATAAATTTAGGAGCAACGCTCCAGGAGGAAATTATAATGTCCGAACAGAACAACCAGAATCAGCAGAACCAGCAGAACCGTCAGAACCAGCAGGGTCAGAACAGACAGAACCAGCAGGGTCAGAACCGTCAGAACCAGAACGGTCAGAACCAGAGATGACCCAATAATACAACGATCCCCGGGAGTGTTATCCGGGGATAATAAGGGATATGGGCGCAAACCCGCATTACAAAAGGAATTGTAGTGCCGCAAAAATCGCAGACCATACCTGAACAACGAATTAAGGACGCTTTTCGACGAAAGGTGTCCTTTTTCTTTACAATATAATAGAAGCATACACCTATGAAAAAGCGTGTCTATTGCAGATACCATATTAATTATAATAGGTGTAACGGAGAGTTTTGAAAGAAGCTCTCCGTTTTTTATGCTCAAAATCAGACATTGTGGTATATCATAGATACAAAAATCTATCTAATATATAAATTTCTGCTGATAGTCTTGTGCGTTTAGACAGAAATGTTGTATCATTGCACAGTTGGCAAGAAAATAATTTGGCACATCTTACAAAATTAAGGAGGATAGAGTTGTTATGAACGACAGCCTGAACGCTGCCTTGCCCTGTTGCAAGAACAGCAAGTGCTTTGCATATTGGGACGGAAAATGCTGCGCATTGACGAACACCTCATTCAGAGATAAGTGTCCGTTTTTCAAGGATAAGGAAGAAAAGGCTCTGGAAGATATTCGCTGTAAGGCGAGGGTTGAGAAATGGGAGGCTGCGAAGCAGAAACGGCACATCGGTTAGCAAAGAAAGATACAATGGTAAATCCTGACAATTTCAACAATGGATAACTGCGCTTTTTGTTTAAGCCTACGAAAAATCTCGCACTTGTTCGATTTTTTCAAAAAGGTATAGACTTTAACGCTTTAATGCGTTACAATATGGTTGCAAGGCAAACAGACCTTAATAAATCAGTTTTGAGAGGAGAATTTCTATGGTACAGTTTAAGAACGACGAACACGAGGAAAGATACTACGCTGCCCTCGCCAAGATGAAGTCAACCGACTGCTATCACCGTGCGGTTGCGTATCTGTTCACGCTCGACAGGGATTGTGCAAGGCACATTGACGATGTGTTCGACTTCAGAGAGGACGGTATCATTCCTGACGGTCTGCACAGCGGTTGGCAGACAGGCACA
>JALEOL010000099.1 GCA_022766785.1 Oscillospiraceae bacterium | reverse complement strand
AGAAAATCCGTCAAAAAGCGGCATTTCCCCCCATTCCCCCTCCTGTTTTCCCCTCTGACTCCCTTTCCCCTCACCCATTTTCCCCCCTTAGCCGATTTTTCGCGGATAAAAAGTGAACGGGACTATTTACTGGGAAAGGTTGCGATGCCGACGGCATACAGTCCCATTCTTATGTGTGAGGTTGTATTCCGAGCAATCAAGGCTTTTTGGGGCTTCGCCCCATGCCCCTTTTTTGGTAATTCTTTATTCCCTAATCGACAAAAGACTAAAGGGTGAGCATTGCCCACCCTGATGTAATATCGTCCTCATTTGAACAGCCTGCGCATTTTTCCGGCTATCCGGCTTCTGCGCTGATTCTCTGCCTCCGGGTCGGGAACAAGACCCTGCGGTGTTTCTTTCAGAACGCTGCCCTCGTGAGTTCCCTCGGGAAGCTCGTTCAGCGGTATCTCCTCTTTACGGTCGCCGAAGTATACCACCGCGATATTTTCCTCGATCCTGCTGACGACTATCATGCCGCTTCCTCCGTTCTGACTTCCTCCTGATATCCATTGTCGGTATGTACCGTAAGCTCGCTTCCGTCGCTGACTATCACGATGTTTCCGCACTCCATGGTGGTCAGTATTTTCGCGCCCAGGCTGTGAAGTCTAGTGACGATCTCCGGCTTCGGGTGTCCGTAGGAGTTGCCCTCTCCGACCTCGATAACGGCGTACTCCGGCATTACCGCCTCAAGAAACGCCGGCGTGCTGGAAGAAGTACTGCCGTGGTGCGCGACCTTGAGCACGTCGCTGCGTATGTACTCTCCGCTGTTCACGATATCGCTCTCCGCCGCCCTTTCGATATCACCGGAGAAAAAGAACGACCTTTCCCCGTGGACAAGGCGGCATGCGATAGAGAAATTATTCAGGCTGGCATAATCGCTGTGCACCGGCGCGACTATCCTCAGAACAGCGCCGCCGCCAAGCTGAATTTCTGTGCCTGTGCGCGAGTACTCGGCGGTGATATTTTTCCTGTCGATAACGTCCAGCATATTTTCGAAATACTTATCGGTGGGGAGAATACCCTCCGGTATCTCGGGCATGATGACCTTTCCCACCGCGAACTCCTCCATTATCGCCGCAAGACCGCCGATATGATCGTCATGAGGGTGGGTGGCGATAACATAATCCAGCCGCCGGAAGCCCAGACTGCTGATGTAATTTATCACTCTGCCGGAATACTGTGCTTCGCCGCTGTCGATAAGCACCCGGGTCTCCCCGGCGACTATCAGCTCGCAGTCCCCCTGTCCGACATCAATATAATGCACCGCTATCTCTCCCTCGGCGACGGTCACTTTCTTTCCGCCGCCAAGCACTGCCATTATCTCTGCGGAGGTCGGAATGAATTCAAGCCTGAATATCTTCTCGTTCAGGTAAATCCCAAGTGAGAGCACGAACATCACCGAAAATATGACGAGCATGACCTTACCCCCGGTGTTTGCCGGCTGGCTTCTTTTTCTGCGGCGCCGCTCTCCTGCCATTCGCGCTCCCCCTTTCGTTTACGGGGACGCTGCCCCTTGCTGTGCGCTTTGCGGTATTCCCTCTGCCGGTCTGGGTGCGGTTTCTGCTCTGCGCTCCCGGCGGTATCAGGCAGTCCCTGCCGGTGCCGATAAGGTCGCGGCGGTGCGCCATTATCAGCGCCTTTTCAACTATGTCGTGGTTCTCCGGCTTGAAATACTGCAGCAGAGCGCGCTGCATGCGCTTTTCCTCCGGGGTTCTTGGCACGAAAACCGGCTCCATTGTATAAGGGTCAAGCCCTGTCCAGAACATTGCCGTGGAAATAGTACCCGGCGTGGGGTAAAAATCCTGCACCTGCTCGGGTCTGATGTTATGCTTTTTCAGGAATACCGCCAGCTCCACCGCCTCCTCAAGAGTGCACCCCGGGTGGCTGGACATGAGATACGGCACAAGATACTGCTCCTTGCCGCAGCGTTTTGTCGCGGCGTAGAAGCGCTTCTCAAACTCCTCGTAGACCTCGATATGCGGCTTGCCCATTTTATCCAGCACCTTGTTGCTGGCGTGCTCCGGCGCGACCTTGAGCTGACCGCTGACGTGGTACTGCACAAGCTCGTCCAGAAAATCGTTGTTCTTATCCTGGAGCATGTAATCAAAGCGGATACCGGAGCGTATGAACACTTTCTTGACCTTTTTTATCGACCGCAGACGCCGCAGCAGGCGGATATAATCGCTGTGGTCTGCAACTAGGTTCTTGCAGGGAGTGGGCGCAAGGCACTTCTTTCCCTTGCACATTCCGTACTTTTCCTGCTTCTCGCAGGAGGGGTGGCGGAAATTCGCGGTGGGGCCACCGACATCGTGGATATACCCCTTGAAGCGTGGATTTTCCGACAGCTTCACCGCTTCCTCGTAAACGCTGTCCTCGCTGCGGGTCTGAATTTTTCTCCCCTGGTGCAGCGCTATCGAGCAGAAGTTGCAGAAGCCGAAGCAGCCGCGGTTGTGGGTTATCGAAAACTCCACCTCCTGGATAGCCGGAACTCCGCCCTCTTTCTCATACATCGGGTGGTACATGCGCATATAGGGCAGCTCATAGGTGTAGTCGAACTCCGCCTGGGTGACGCTGCGCTGCGGTGGGTTCTGCACCAGCATCATATCGCCGTGGCGCTGCACTATCGTCCTGCCGTACACCTCGTCCTGCTCGTCGTACTGCTTTCGGCAGGACTTGGCGTATGCTTTCTTGTTGTCCCGGACTATCTCGAAGCTGTCGCACTGCACCGCGCCTATCGGGGTGTTCTCAGGCTTTGTGAGGTAGCATGTGCCGCGCAGGTCGTGCATGTCTTTAAGGTGCAGTCCTGCCTTGAAATTGTTCAGCATCTGGGTCAGCGTGACTTCTCCCATGCCGTACATCAGCAGGTCTGCGCCGGTGCTAACCAGCACGGACGGCATAACGCTGTCGCTCCAGTAGTCGTAATGCGCGAAACGCCGCAGCGACGCCTCCAGTCCGCCTATGGATATCTCCACGTCGGGGTACAGCCGTTTAAGGTTCCGGCAATAAACAGTCAGCGCGCGGTCGGGACGTCTGCCGCCCTTTCCGCCGGGGGAATAGGCGTCGTCGTTGCGCTTTTTCAGAGCCACGGTGTAATTCGACACCATGCTGTCGATATTTCCGCCGGTCACCATGAAGCAGTATTTCGGTCTGCCCAGCTTCATGTAATCCTCGTCGCACATCGGCTGCGCGATGATACCAACGCTAAACCCAGCCGCCTCTATCATTCTCGAGATTATAGCAATCCCGAATGTCGGGTGGTCGATATATGCGTCCCCGGTAAAGCAGATAAAATCCAGCTGCTCTATCCCTCTTTCTTCCATGTCCTGTCTGCTGACTGGCAAAAATGGCATTTCTTTTGTCCTCGCTTATTTCTGCTGGAGCTTCCTCTCAGCCCATTCCTGTTTGCTCATGAGCACCTGCCGGGGCTTACTGCCCTCCAAAGGCCCCACAACGCCCATTTCCTCCATGATATCCACAAGCCTTGCCGCCCTGCCGTAGCCGAGCTTCAGCCGCCGCTGGAGCGACGATGTGCTGCACGACCCTGCTTCCACCACGAAATCTATAGCCTCCTCAAGCCGCTCGTCGCTGGTGTCTATATCTCCCCCGTCCGAGCCGGACTTGCTCTCCTGCGCCGTGTTCACCATTTCGGTCTGGCGCTCTATTTCCTCGATTATGTTCTCGTCGTACTCCGCCTTGAACGTCTGCTTGATGAACTCCACGACATGCTCCACTTCCTTATCCGAAACAAAGCAGCCCTGCACGCGAACCGGCTTCGGAAGTCCTACCGGCATATACAGCATGTCGCCGTTGCCCAGCAGCTTTTCCGCTCCGCCGGAGTCCAGAATAACGCGGCTGTCCATCTGCGAAGCCACCATCAGCGCGATACGGCTAGGGATATTCGCCTTGATAAGTCCCGTAACTACATTCACCGTCGGGCGCTGGGTCGCGATAACAAGGTGCATTCCGGCGGCACGCGCCATCTGCGCCAAACGCACGATGCTATCCTCAACGTCCTTCGGGGACGCCATCATCAGGTCGGCTAACTCGTCGATGAATATCACAATGTGCGACATCTTGGTAAGTCCGCTGTCCGGGTCTGCGGCAAGTTCGTTGAAGCCGCCGAAATCACGCACGTTGTTCTCGGAGAACATCTTGTAGCGGTTGAGCATTTCGTTCACCGCCCACGCCAGCGCGCCTGCCGCCTTTTTCGGGTCGGTGACTACCGGGATAAGCAGGTGGGGAATGCCGTTGTACATCATGAATTCCACCTTTTTGGGGTCTACCATTATCAGCCGCACGTCGTCCGGAGTGGACTTCATAAGTATACTCATGATGATGGAATTCACGCACACCGACTTACCGGAGCCTGTGGTTCCGGCAATGAGCAGGTGCGGCATTTTTGCGATATTACACGTCACCATAGCGCCACTGATGTCCTTGCCGAGCACCGTTTCGAGCTTCTTGCCGAAACTGCTGCGGAACTCCGGAGTGTCGATAAGCTCACGGAAAAACACAGTGTCGCGCGCCTTGTTCGGAACTTCTATGCCGACTGCGGATTTGTTCGGTATCGGCGCTTCTATTCGAACTCCTGCGGACGCAAGGTTCAGCGCGATATCGTCCACAAGCCCGGTTATCCGGGATATCTTCACGCCCGGCGCAGGCTGCAATTCATACCGTGTGACAGAAGGTCCGCGGCTCACACCCACGAGCTTTGTCTGCACGCCGAAGCTCTGGAGCGCCTCCACAAGCTTCTTGGAATTGCGCTCTATCTCGCTGTCGATGTCCGCCTGGGTGACTTTCTTTACCACCGGATTGAGCAGGTTCACCGGCGGCAGAGTGTACACGTCGCTCAGCGTTATCTCCTGCATAGTACCGTCCGCCGCCTGCTTCATCGCCGGGGCGCCGGTCTGCAGCTGTGCGCTGCGGACGGGTTTCGGCGGCTCCGGAGTCTTTATTTCCGCAGGCTTTGAGAGTGCAGGCTGAACGGCAGGCCTGGGCGGCTCGGGTGTTATTTCCGGTTCGTCCAGAACATCGTCGATGTCAAACGGAAGCTCGCCCTCGTCCGACGATGTGACGCTGCTTTCCGGCAGATCCTCGATCTTCTTCACCGGAACGTTCTCCGGCTCCTCCTCGCGGAAGCGGTGGATAGCGTCGATTATCGGCACAAGCTCCGCGTCCTCGTCCTCCAGGGGATCCTTTTCGTTCTTCTCCGCCTCCTCTATCACCGCGCGGTTCTTCTCCATGATGTAGTTTTTAAGCTCGGACATGTAGTCAACACTGTCCTCGTGCTGCTCCTCAAGCAGCTTTTCCTCCTGCTGCGGTTCGGGGAAAACAGGCGGCTCCTCCGGCTTTTGAGCGATTTCTGTGGAAGACACATCGGTGGGGGCTTCATCAGCCGCGGCAGCTTCGGGAGCAGTCTGCTCCGGCTCGCTCACGCTGAACACCGCTTTTTTAAGCTCGGCAACGGTTCGCTTGTCCTCCTGCTCCGCGTCTATCTCCGCCTGGATACGCTGGAGTTCCTGCTGGTCGAGGCGGAATTCCTCGGCGATACGGTTTTCTTCCCTGACGCGCTGGTGGTGCTCCTTCGCCTTTTCTCCAGCTTTCTTCACGGGCTTCGCAACTTTCTTTGTGAAATCCGCCACGGACATTCCGGTGAACAGCAGAACGCAGACGATTATCAGTATACTGATGATGATAGTCGCGCCCAGCCGTCCCAGCAGCAGCAAAAGTCCGCCGATGAACAACGCAAACACGCCGCCGCCCCGGAACTCTTTTCCGTAAACGAACAGCTGCCCTATCACATCAAAGAAGTCATTGCCCGGGGCAGCTCCCACGAAGAATATCTGCACTGCGGCGCACAGCATAAGTATGCCAACGCAGCATTTTGCAATAATGCCGCCCAGCTTCTTCTCGTCCATTGCCGCGGAAAACCTTATCGCGATAAATATCAGCAGCGGTCCCACCGCAAACGCCGAATACCCGAAAAGCCCGTGCATTATGTCAAAGAACACACGCCAGCCCTCTCCCTCACCGGCAGGAATTACCGCCGCAAGGGTCAGCAGGAGTCCCACTGCAAACAGCACCACGGAGGTCAGATGTCTGCGGTTCCTGCTGCGCTTTGCCGCTTCCTCGCGCTGGCGCTGTATCTCCTCGTCCAGCGCCTTTCTGGAGCGCCCTGTGCCGCCGCTCTGGGTGCCGGCTTTCGCTCCGCCGGACTTTGATGCTGTGCTTTTGGCAGCGGTGTTTTTCTTTTTCTCAGTGAATTCTGTTTTACCAGCCATTCTAGCCTACTTCCTTTATATGTAATTCCAGTTGTATCAGCCCATGAAAAGCGATGAGAGCGTGTTCCCCGTGATGTGCTCCCACAGACCTGCGCCAACGCAGGCAAGTCCGAGTACTGCGGTATATACCCCGAATATCCTGTATCTGTCCTTTTTGACGAGCCAGCTCACCAGCTTTATCGAAAGCACGCCCACGACTGCAGCTATCACAAAGCCGACCCCGAGAACCACCCAGTCGAGCTGCATATCAGATTTCAGCGCGTCCCCAAGCTCCAGCACGCTGCCGCCCAGTATCGCCGGGATACCAAGGATAAACGCGAACGTCACAGCAGTCTGCTTTTCAAGTCCGCAGAGCAGTCCTCCTGCGGTGGTAGAGCCGCTTCTGGACACCCCCGGGAACAGCGCCGCGACCTGGAAAAGTCCCACAGTCACCGCGTCCTTTACCGTCATCTGCTCCGCGGCGCGTGTTCCGTGCCCGAACCTATCCGAGAGGAACAGCAGCATTGCCGTGAACATGAACGCAACGCCCTCAAACACGATATCGCCGTCCCCCTGCCTGCCGGTGAAAAATCCCTCAACAAGATAGAACGGAACCAGTATCAACGTTGCGAATACCACCATGAACATCATGCGCCGGTTGCCGTTCATGTTCTTCCAGGAGAATTTACCGGTGAAGATATCCCTGAATGTCAGGAAAAACTCCTTTATCATGCCCCAGATAGTCCCCCAGAACGCGATGAACACCGCCGCCAGAGTTCCCAGGTGGAGCACCAGCGACAAAACAAGCGCCGCCTCTCCGTCCACCCCGGTGATGTGCTGCACCACCGAAAGATGTCCCGAACTGGACACCGGCAGGAACTCCGTCAGTCCCTGAACTACCGCCTGAATTATTACAGTGATTATATCCATATTTACCCCTTTTATGTAACCTCCCTCGGGAGGGTTTGTCAGACTTATCTGTCGCCGCGCCAGTCTGCGGAATTGAGTGCACGGCTGCCGGTCACCCCGGACTGCGTTTCCGGCTCGACCTTTGTCCGGCGCGTTTTTGTTTCGGACTTTGCTGCGGAGGACTTTTTGCCCGGCTTTCCGGTGGACTTTTTCTCAGACGCTGGTTTATCCGGCTTTGCGCCGCGCTTTTCTATCAGACCGTACAGGCAATGAAGCGCGTCGGATAATCCCCCCAGGTGGTCGATAAGCCCCTCGGCTACTGCCTCCCTGCCCTCAAGCACCGTGCCGATATCCATTACCAACTCGTCCTTTTCCATCATCAGCTCGTGAAAGCGTTCGGCGGACATTCTGCTGTTTCCGGTCACGAAACGGGTTATCCGCTCCTGCATTCGGCTGAACCAGCTCATCGTCTGCGGTACTCCCAGCACCATTCCGTTGGTGCGCACCGGGTGTATCGTCATGGTCGCGGACGGGACGATATAGCTAACATCGGCGCTCACCGCCAGCGGCACGCCTATCGAATGCCCACCCCCGACAACTATCGACACCGTCGGCTTCGACATGCCGGAGATAAGCTCTGCTATGGCAAGTCCCGCCTCCACGTCGCCGCCCACTGTGTTCAGTATCACAAGCAGTCCCTCGATAGTGGTATCCTGCTCGAACGCGGCGAGCGCCGGAATGATGTGCTCGTACTTCGTGGTCTTGTTGGTCGGAGGCAGTATATAGTGCCCCTCTATCTGCCCGATTATCGACAAGCAGCGTATGTTGTGCTCTGCGTTCCCGGCGGCGATTATTCCCGTGTCGATAAGCTGCTGGTTCTGCTCCTCCGAAAACGGGGCTTCGTTTCTGCTTTCATCGCACATTGGTCTTTCCTCCTGAAATATTATTTGTACATATTATTTCAGTACCGCTGTGGATTATGCAGGAAAATTGCGTACATTTTTATTATAGCACATATCGTGGATAATTGCAAACACTTTTTTAGCAGCGCCGCATTTTCTTTACCCCCGATTTTTTGTACAACTATTCATACACGTCCACGAACATGCATATATTTCCAGTGAAAGCAATATCGACCGCACCGCGAAGGAGGATACAATGGAAGAATTAAACAAACAGACAGACTCGGTCTTTCTGACCGAAACGCTGTTCGACGGTCAGGCTGAACAGGGCGTGGAGCTGGATCATGTGCTGCCGGACTATTTCCCGGAGATATTCAAGATACTCAAGTGCTGCGTAACGCCGCGAGTGACATCGACTGCGATCTCCGGCGGAAAGCTCACGCTGGACGGCACTGCGCTGATACGGGTGCTGTACCTCTCCGAGAACAGCTCCGCGCTCAACTGCGTAGAGCAGCGCTACACCTGGAGCAAGACTCTGGACATCGGGAAAAGCGCCGGTGAGATCACAGACCCGGTGATAACCGTGATCCCACGGACGGATTACTGCAACTGCCGTGCAGTCAGCAGCCGCCGGATCGATGTCCGTGGAGCGATCAGCTTCCGCATCACCGCGACATGCAGCACGAAATTTCCGCTCCCGGCGCTCCAGGACGGGCTTCAGGTGCTGCGCCGTGAGATACCCTGCACTGCGCAGCCTATCTTCACCGAACGCCAGGCGGCAGTCAGGGAGGAAATAGAGACCGGCGCGCCGGGGATAGAGTACATCGTCAGCACCGACGCTGTTCCGCAGATAAACGACGTCAGGATAATCGCAAACAAGGCCGTTGTAAAAGGCACCGTGACCGTCACCGCGCTTTACGGTATCCACACCGATGAGCACCCCGGCTGCGACGAACTGGAGAAAATGACCGCGGATATCCCGATAAGCCAGATAATCGACATGCCGGGTCTCACCGACCAGCACAGCTGCCAGCCTGTATTCACGGTAAAAAGCTGCGAGCTTCTGCCCAAAACAGACAGCGGAGTGCTCTCCTGCGAGCTTATTCTCGGATGCCGCTGCACTGCGTTCCTTCCGGCGACTGCGGATATCCCCTGCGACGTTTATTCCACCGATTATGAATGCAGCTGCACCACCGCTTCTCTAAGAATACCCTCGGCGCCCCGGACTGTGAACGGACAGCTTTCCGTCAAGACCGCGGTTTCCTGCGGCAGCGGAGAGATAGAGTCGGTCTGGGACTGCCGCAGCGATCTGTACAACGTTATCTGCCGCCCGGACGGAGACGCTCTGCTGGTAACGGGACAGATATGCGTTCAAGCAGTGGGCAGGTGCTCCGGCGGCGCGCCTTTCTTTGAGGAAAAGCAGGAGGCGTTCGAGCAGCGTATCCCTGCCGATGGCTTTACCCAGGATACCGCTGTGAGCCACCGCGAATGCGTCACCGGAACAGGATTTTCGATAAAGTCCGACGGCTCTCTTGATATAACCACCCAGGCAGAGCTTACCGCAGAACTTACCAACAGCACCCCTGTCACCGCAATAAGCAGCGCCACTGTGCACGAGGACAAACCACGGGAGAAATGCGGAGATTATTCCCTCAGGATATGCTACACCAGCGCCGGGGAAAGCTGCTGGGATATCGCCAAGCGCTGCAACACCACCGTAGAAGCGGTCATGAGT
>JALEOL010000110.1 GCA_022766785.1 Oscillospiraceae bacterium | reverse complement strand
ATACTAATAACCATTTGAACTCAGGAAATCTTTGCAGAAATCCAGCACCGCTATCGTCGTCAAAGAAACTTGAGCGTTTTCCGCGCAGCGGATAATGCGTACATACAGTACGCCTGCGTTTCTTTTCCAAGGGACACGCTGATTAAAGCGTAGCGTATCAAAATCAACCCCGTGAGTTTTCTCGTTTGAGCGGGGCGATTTTGATTTAATCAGCGTGTCTCTGGATATAGGTACTGTCTTTCAGCAAATCTTTTCCTTCGTTCAAACGGTTATTAGTATCACGCCGCCGGCATTCACACAGCGGCGCGAATAAAATTGGGGGAAAGGAGAAAGCGATATAGTGTGGAACGTCACGCCTGTGCGACGGTGACTGTTCCGCTGGTGAGGGAAGCGTCCAGCCTGTGGCGGTTCTCGCCGCCGAAATCGCCGGAAGTGCCCTTGCCGAGATTGATGAAGCTGCCCTTCGCCTGACCCAGGTCGGTGCGGACAGAGCCGGATACGCCGTTTATGTTAAGCGCTACGCCGGAGTTCTCCGGGAGGGTTATCTTCACGTTGCCGCTGATAAGGCTGACGCTCAGGTCGTTGTTCCAGTCGGCGTAGTTCAGCTCAACGCTGCCGCTGGTGACAGATACGCTGCCCCTGCCGGATACGCCGTTCACAACAGTCCTGCCGGAAACGGAATGCACCCCGAAAAGCTCGGTGCGGTAGCCGGAAACAGTGGCGTTGCCGCTTACCGTGCAGACGTTGAGGGACTGCGCCGTGGGAACTGCGGTCTCCTCCTTGTCGAGGAAGCCTGTGCTCTGCGCAGCCGCAAGGGGATTTGTCAGCGTGATGTTTCCGCTGGCGGACTGGAGCTTCACGTTATTGAGGAACGCGTTTACGCTGATATTGCCGCTGGCGGTGTTCAGCGAGAAATTCTCCGCGGATACCTCGCCCACCTCTACGCCGCCGCTTGCGGTGTTGATCCTGATGTTCTCAAAGGTTTTCAGCGGAAGAAAAACGGAGATAGAGTAGCCCTCCTTAGGCTTGTTGCCGAAGATCTTGAAGCTGAAGCTCTCTTTCAGGGTGAGGGTCTTGCCGGAGAGCACCGCGCAGAATTCCGGCGCGTCCTTCGGGTTGTCGTATTCAACGTAGATGTCCTCGCGCTCCTGGGGGATCATGATTATCTTTGCGCCGAGGGAGCTTACCTCCACGGTGTCTATTTCGTTTGCGAATGTATAGGTCTGCTTTTCTGCCATGATAAATACTCCTTTCAGATGTGGCTGTGTTCAGCCGTGTTTTTTGGGCGCACCGGTGGTAAAGGGCTGCGGTTTCTGCTTATTACAGCCCCTCCACTGTGCGTTCTGATTTTGTTTACAGAACCTCGAGCGCGTCAGATACCTCGCCTATAGCCTGAGCCACTCCCGACTCCACTACATCGCCGACATGGGTGGCGGTTGTCGCTGCGGTGGCGGTTTCTGTCTGCTCTGCCTGACCTGCGTCTGTGTTGCCGATCTTTATGCTTCCTGCGGAAACATCAGCGTTAATGCTGTATTCGCCGCCGTTGAGCGTGATGATCTCGTCGTCGTTTGCGTCCCTGTTTACTCCGCATGCGTTTACGTTGACAGAGCCTGCGCTCTTGTCGCAGTAGATCTTTGCGGAAGCGTCGTCCGGGAGCATGAGCGAAGCGCTGCCTGCGGACACGTCGATATCGCAGCTGCCGTTAAGCTCCGCAAGGTACGCCTTTGCCGAGCCTGCGGAAACGTCTATGCTTCCGCTGCCGGTAAGCCCGTAAACCTCTGCTGAGCCTGCGCTTACGTCTATCGAGTATTCCTTTGCCTTTGCGTTTTTCGCAACGAGCTTTCCTGCGGATACGTCAATTTCAAGGTCTGATACGGTGTAGTCCGGCTGGGTGTATTTCAGTGTTCCTGCTCCAACGTTTAGATCAACGTCTGCTGCGCGGATATTCTTGATTTCGGTAGTACCTGCGCCGGTGTAGACCTTCAAGGTCTCATATTCCTTTTCGGGCACTTCGACAGTGACCTTAGTACTTCCGAACCAGGAAAAGAGGTTAAAGCGCAGCCAGCCGAAGCCGAAGCCCTCGGAATATACCTCAAGCTCTCCGCCGGACATTTGTGCTTTGATACGCCCGAAGTTGTCGCCGCTGATGGATATTTTCGCGGTATCCCCGGAACAGGGCTTTACTGTGCAGTCGTATGCGCCGATGTCTACTTTTATTCTGGTGATCTCCTCGGTGAATTCGATCGTTCTTTCCTGCCCTGCTGCACCGTTCCACGCCTCGTTTGTGCCAAGTATCGGAATGGATATCCCGAAAGCGATGAACGAGAGGATACACAGCGGTATGAATATTTTCAGTAATACTTTCATGCTGTTCCCTCCTTACAGATCGTATATCGCCTTGACGTGGCTTACGACAATGCTCTTTATCCAGTGGAATACCGCCTTGAACAGTCCGATGCCGATGTTTGCCACCAGCACGCCTGCGCTCACCATTCCGCAGCAGAGAAGAATGCGGCTGATGATGTGGAAATAACCGTTGCCAAGCTGCGCGAAGCCGCCTGCGACCAGTGCGACGCTGCCGCTTACGCATACGCCGAAGATCACGGAAACAACTGTCGGGATCAGCCATGACCAGAGCAGCAGGTCTAAAAGCAGGCAGCCGACCAGCTTTCCTGCGTTCACATTGGGTTTAAGTCCCTTGATGTCGGTGAATTTAAAGCCGCCCTTGTCAGCGTGCTTTCCGGCTTTCGGCATTCCCTCGGGCTTTGGCATTTCGCAGTGGTGAACCTCGGAAAACGCTTCGCTGCTGGTCTGCTTCGGAGCAGGACCGGTGCGGTACTGATAGCGCGTGTCCCTGTTTCCGGTCTGCGCAGCGGTCTGAGCCTGCTGTGTGCCGCCGGGAGTGCTGCCGGGGGCTTTCGGTTCGCTTGCGATGTGCTCCGGGGTGAATTCCCTTGCAGTATCCTTGACTAGGTTTATTTTCGGTACAGAGGGCTGCGGAGTTTCCGGCTCCTCGGCGATGTGCTCCGGGGTGAATTCCCGGATAGCCGGCTGTTCCTGTGCGGCTTCATCGGGCTGTTCGTCCTTTACCAGAGAAAGATCCGCCGGGAGCTTTTCTCCGGGCTTTGTGAGCGAAACACGCTGGTTCGCCACGGCGTCTGCGACTATGGAATTCAGCCGGGTGCTGGGTATATCCAGGTAGTTCCGGGCGATCTCCTTTACGTCGCCGAGCTTTTCGCAGGTCTCCTCCTCGGGTATCCCTGCCTCCTCGCTCGCCTTGAAGTGAGCTTCGAAATCCGCGAAGATCTCGTCGTCATTGTCGATCCCTATCCTGTGCAGCTCGTTGTGAAGCTGGTACAGAAAGTCTCCCTTGTTTTTTGCGATCATTGTTTCTATTCCCCTTTCAGCAGTGCATTTATGCTGTCAACAAACTCAAACCATTCCTTTAGCAGCGTTTCCTTTTCTTCCCGTCCGCTGTCTGTTATGCGGTAGTATTTCCGTGGAGGGCCCTCCTGCGATTCCACTATGTAGGAGTCGATGAGGTCGTTGTCCTTCAGCCGCTTCATCAGCGGATATATCGTCCCCTCCGTCATCTGCATACAGCCCGATATCTTGTTCACAAGCTCGTAGCCGTAGCAGTCGCCGTCACATAGTATTGACAGAACACACAGCTCCAGAGTCCCTCGTTTCAGCTGAGAGTTCATTTTTCACCTCCGGTATCCTTGCCTTTCAAGGTACTTTGTCTTGCAAGGTAGCCTGTTCTAAAAAATCGGAACATCGGTTTCCTGCTCCGTGATCTTATTATACCACAAGGTATTTTGTTTTACAAGGTACTGAATAGACAAAAAGCAAAAATCTTTTGCGGCTTTTAGTGTGCATATTGCACAAAACGCAGCTTTCGGGTCGCGGACGGCAGCTCAGAGGTCGTTCAAACGGGGCGTAACAAAGCTCCCGAACGGCTGTAATGCTGAGAAACATTCAAAAAAACACTTGTATAAATCGACGTTTTGTGATAAAATAATAATGTATATTCAATACTTATTATCCCAGGAAGGACAAAACAATAAGGAGATACTATCATGTCAAGAGATTATTCCACTTACGAAAGCCCGTTCTGCACGCGTTATGCGAGCAAGGAGATGCAGTATATCTTCTCCGCGGACAAGAAGTTTTCCACATGGCGCCGCCTGTGGGTAGCCCTCGCAAGAGGCGAGATGAAGCTGGGTCTGCCGGTCACACAGGAGCAGGTGGACGAGCTTGAAGCCCACATCAACGACATCAACTACGACGTGGCAGAGGAGCGCGAGAAGCTTGTCCGCCACGATGTAATGTCCCACGTTTACGCATACGGTCAGCAGTGCCCCAAGGCAAAGGGCATAATCCACCTCGGCGCTACCTCCTGCTATGTCGGCGACAACACCGATGTCATCATCATGCGTGACGCTCTCCAGCTTGTAAAGAAAAAGCTGCTCAACGTTATCAACAACCTCGCAGGCTTCGCGCAGGAGCACAAGGATCAGCCCTGTCTTGCTTACACCCACCTCCAGCCTGCGCAGCTCACCACCGTGGGCAAGCGCGCGACCCTCTGGATTAACGAGCTGATGATGGATCTGGAGGAAGTGGAGTACCGTATTTCCAACCTGAAGCTCCTGGGTCAGAAGGGCACCACCGGCACCCAGGCAAGCTTTATGGAGCTTTTCAAGGGCGACAGCGCAAAGATAAAGGCTCTCGAAAAGTCCATTGCAGAGGAAATGGGCTTTGACGCGTGCGTTCCCGTCAGCGGTCAGACCTATTCCAGAAAAATGGACAGCCAGGTGCTTTCCACCCTCGGCGGAATTGCGCAGAGCTGCTCCAAGTTCAGCAACGACCTGCGAATCCTCGCTAACTCCAAGGAGATGGAGGAGCCGTTCGAGAAGAACCAGATAGGTTCCTCGGCAATGCCCTACAAGCGCAACCCCATGCGTGCGGAGCGCATCACCTCCATTGCCAGATACGTTATGATAGACACCCTCAATCCTGCGTTCACCGCCGGCACACAGTGGTTCGAGAGAACTCTCGACGACAGCGCGAACAAGCGTATCTCCGTTGCGGAGGGCTTCCTGGGCGTTGACGCTATCCTTAATATAATGATCAACATCACAAACGGTCTGGTGGTCTACCCCAAGGTCATCGAGCAGCGTGTAATGCGCGAGCTGCCGTTCATGGCGACCGAGAACATCATGATGCGCGCCGTTGAAAAGGGCGGCGACCGTCAGGAGCTTCACGAGGCGCTCAGAAAGCACAGCATCGCAGCCGCTGCCGTTGTCAAGGAGCAGGGCGGCGACAACGACCTTGTAAAGCGCATCGCAGCAGACCCTGCCTTCAAGATCACCGAGGAGGAGATCATGGCGGTGCTGAAGCCGGAGAACTACACCGGGCGCGCCCCCGAGCAGGTGGAGGAGTTCCTCAGCGAGTGCGTATGGCCGGTTCTCGAGAAGAACAAGGCGCTTCTCGGCGAGCATGTGGAGCTCAGCGTATAACAGGAGCAGTTACAGTTGAAAAAATGGCTTTGTTCCCCTGCGGTGTCAGGGGTGAGCAATGAGATAACGCAGCAGTTCGGGGAGCTGCTGGGCGGAGTGATGCTCAGCCGTGGGATAACTTCGCTTGATAGGGCACGGGAGTTCTTCGGGTGCAGCAGCCTTTCCGACCCGCTGCTGCTGAGAGACATGGAGACCGCCGTTGAGGTGATCCGCCAGGCTCTCGACGAGGGGAAGAAGATCACGGTATACGGCGACTACGACTGCGACGGCGTGACCGCGACCGCGATGCTGTACGGCTACCTTGACGCCATGGGCGCGGAGGCGGACTTCTACATACCCGACCGCAGCGAGGGCTACGGCATGAATATCCCGGCGCTGGAGAGAATACTCGACCGCGGCGCGGAGCTTATCATCACCGTGGACAACGGCGTGTCCGCAGCCGAAGAAGCAGAGTATATCCGCAGCCGCGGCGCTCAGCTGGTGATAACCGACCACCACCAGCCGCCGCAGGAGCTTCCCGTGTGTGAAGCCTGCGTCGATCCCCACCGCCCGGACGACAATTCCCCGTTCAAGGACATATGCGGCGCAGGCGTGGTGCTGAAGCTGCTGTGCGCCCTGGAGGAGGACGAGGAGCTTATCATGGAGCAGTACGCCGAGCTTGCCGCAGTGGGCACTATCGGCGATGTAATGCCGCTTATCGGCGAGAACCGCTACATTGTCCGCAGAGGTATCGAGGAGATACGCAGCAGCCAGAACATCGGCATTGACCGCCTGCTGCGAACCGCCGGCGTCGCCCCGGAGAACGTGGACGCGTCGTCGGTAGCGTTCTCGATATGTCCCAGGATAAACGCCGCCGGAAGAATGGCTGGCGCGGACAAGGCAGTGCAGCTGCTGATGACCGAAAGCCCGGAGCAGGCGTCGCTTCTGTCGGAGGAGCTGAACCTCGTGAACGACCGCCGCCGCGCCGAGGAAGCACGGATAATGCAGGACGTTGACCGTCAGCTGGAGAGCGACCCGGGAATTCTTAAAGAGCGTGTGCTGGTGGTATCCGGCGAGGGGTGGCACCACGGGGTGATCGGGATAGTTGCCGCAAGGCTGCTGGAGAAGTACGGCAAGCCGGTGCTGATGATATCCTCCGAAAACGGCGAGGCACGGGGTTCTGCCCGGGGAATAGACGGGTTTTCTATCTACAGGCTGCTTTCCGGGTGCAGCCGGGTGCTGACGAAATTCGGCGGCCACCCGAAGGCAGGCGGCTTTTCCCTGCCGGCTGACCGCGTGGAGGACTTCCGCCGGATGGTGTATGCTTTCTGCCGGGAATACTACCCGAAGATGCCGGAATACGCCGTCAGCGCCGACATGGAGATAACCGGCGACAGTCTCACCGAGGACGCGCTTAACAGCCTTTCACAGCTGGAGCCCTGCGGCGAGGGAAATCAGCGCCCGGTGTTCCTGCTGAAAAACTGCACGGTGCTTTCGAAGCGCTCGCTCAAAGAGGGGAGATATACCAGCTTTGAGGCGCAGTCCGGGGGCGTGAAGCTGAAGGCGCTGTGCTTCGGGATACCGTTCGCGAGGTTCTTCCCGGAGCAGGGCAGCATGGTGGATATCATCGCCACGGCGGAGCTGAACGAGTTCCGGGGCGTTAAGTCCGTGACGCTGAAGGTACAGGAGCTGCGGCCGTCCGGCTTCCGGGAGGACAGGTTCTTTGCGGCGCAGCGGACTTACGAGGAGATATCCCGGGGCGAGGGCTGCGACAGCCGCCTTGCACCCAGGGTGATACCCGACCGCAATTCCCTTATGGCGGCATACGACCTGCTGAGAAAGCACGGTGGCGTTATGTCGGCGGAGGATATGTTCGTATACGGCGGCAGCGAGCTTAATTACTGTATGCTGAGGATCGCGCTGGATGCCTTTGCTTCGTCCGGAATGGCGGAGCAGTCCGCGGACGCAGGTACGGTAAGGCTTATTCCTGTGGCGGCAAAAACCGACCTTATGGCTTCGGGATTTCTTGCTGATCTCCGGAAGTCGCTGGGGGTACAGTGATAAATATAGTGGGTAAAACCCACACATTAACTCCGGACAGGGTCTGACTGTAATCGGCGTATGACCCGGCTTCCGGAATAAACTATGGGGTGATGGCATGACCGGTTCTACGGTAAAAACATTCGACCAGCTGGTGGAAAAGATCAAGGCGAGCGAGAAGCCTTACGACCTTGAAAAGATAACCCAGGCGTACAGGGTCGCTGAAACGGCGCACGAGGGGCAGAAGCGAACCTCCGGCGACCCGTATATTACACATCCGCTTGCAGTGGCGGCTATCCTGCTGGATTACTGCATGGACACCGACACGATATGCGCGGCTCTGCTGCATGATACCGTGGAGGATACCGACGTCACCCTTGAGGAGCTTCGCAAGAAATTCGGCGATGATGTGGCGCTTATGGTGGACGGAGTTACCAAGATAGGACTTGTTCCGCTGAACTCCAAGGAGGAGCAGCACGCGGAGAATATCCGTAAGATACTTATGGCGATGTCCAAGGATATCCGCGTCATAATCATCAAGCTCGCCGACCGTCTGCACAACATGCGCACGCTTGAAGCAAGACCGCCGGAGAAGCAGCGCAAGACTTCTCTCGAAACCATGAACTTCTACGCCCCGATAGCCCACCGTCTGGGTATGAGCGACGTCAAGGAGGAAATGGAGGATATCGCCATACACTACCTCGACCCCTACGGCTGTAAGGAGGTGGAGGAGCAGATCGCCCTGCACAAGGAGGAGCGTGACGCGTTCATCGAGAGCATAAAGCAGCGTATCCGGGAGAGGATAATGGATATCAAGCCCGAGCCGATAATCGAGGGGCGCGTAAAGTCTATTTACAGTATCTACAAAAAG
>JALEOL010000063.1 GCA_022766785.1 Oscillospiraceae bacterium | reverse complement strand
CCTCGAAGGGAGTAAGGTAATTCAATCGTTTTCTCGGACGATTGTTTATCAGGTCGACAATTTGCTGCAAATCATAATCGGAAATATCAGCAAAGGAAGTGCCTTTCGGGAAAAACTGACGCAGCAGACCGTTGGTGTTTTCATTGGTGCCACGCTGCCACGGGGAATAAGGCTCACAAAAGTAAACCTTCATGCCGGTTGCTTCGGCAAGTTCCTGATGAGCAGCAAATTCCTTACCATTATCCACGGTGAAGCTTTTCTTCAGCTTATCGGGAATAGCCGAAAAGGCTCGAATAGTAGCTTTATTGAATGCATTGTCCTGCCTGTCGTCAATTCAAGAAGCGACAAGATAACCCGATTTTCCGTTCAACATGAGTTCCAAAGCAGCCGGTCTTTCTCATTCCGAGAACGGTATCGCTCTCCCAATGACCGAAACGAGTACGGTTTTCCGCACCGGTGGGGCGTTTGCTTATAGGCGTAGTGTTGGGAATTTTGCCGCGTTTGTCCTCGGTTTTGCACTTTTTGTGTTTCCATTTAAAACACATGATTTTCTTTAGCTGTGGCGGCAGAACTCCCTTGTCAATCGCACGGTAGATAGTTGGGAAGGAGATACTGAACGTCTCTTTGTCGCGTTTCGCTCGACCTGCAATTTGTTCGGGCGACCATTTTAACGCCATCTTCGCAAGCACATACTCACGGGCAGCTCCGCTTTTTAGCTTTGGTTTTCTGCCGCATTTTTTCGTCGCTTTCAGTAGAGCTTATCTGCGTGATGAGCTGTGTATGTACCGTTGGAATAGCTGTTTCTTTTGAATTCCCGGCTCACCGAGGACGGCGACCGATTCAGTATTCGGGCAATTGCCCGAATGCTGAACCCCTGGGCTTTCAAAACTCTTGACAGCTCCCGCTCTTCTGTGCTAAAATGAGTGTAATGACACATATTGCTCCTCCTGTTTATGGTTGTGTGGTTACTCCCATTATAACACGAGTTGCTCTTTGTGTCATTATTTTTTTCGGGTGTTGCACTTAAATTATATATCTATCAGAATAGTACACAGAAAGATGACATCAAGCATACGGCAGTAACTGTGCGGTAATGACAAAAATCAACCCCGGAATTAACGATCTTTCTGTTAATTCCGGGGCAATTTTTCAGCTGCGCTCAGTTTTTTTCTTACTGATGACCAGCGGCTCAAAGCTGCTTTTCAGTCTGCGCGCGATGCCGTTTATGCTGCGCGAACCGCTGGCTTCAACAGCCTGACGCTTTTCTATACCGTATTCACGGCACAGCATCTCGGTCATGTGCTGCTTTCCGGCGTTTCTGTTGTATATCTTTATGTAGCTGAACCCGTGGTAATCCTGTGACGGATAGGTTATCATCTTCAGCAGCTTCCCTGTCTCGCTCTGCCGGAGCTTCTCGTAAAGCCGCGAGATCTTCTCGGTACGGTCAACTATCATCAGATATATCACCCTGTCCTCCGGGTGTGGAGAGCGGTTGAGGTAATTGCGGTAGGGTGATTTTTTCAGCGACGCAAAAATGGCACGCTCCGCCTCGTTTTCAAGCCGGTCGTAATATATCACCAGGCTTTCATCGCACAAAGCATTCGTGAACACGTTCATTCCCTCTGCATGAACCATTTCCCTCACTTTTTCGCAGGACTCGCCGGAAATGATGTACGCCTTGACGTAGCTGTTCTCGCGGAAATCATACAGCGCCGCGCCGTTCATCACGACCACCGGCAGATTGAGGTTCACATCGGACAGTATCCCCATGAGAGACGCCGGGGTGCGCATTGTCACCAGCGTGAATTTCAGCCCCTCGGACAGCATACGGTTTATCTCTATCCTTGAAAACGCCGTAATCTGCTCGGATATCGGCGACAGCATATCGTCAAGCTCTGCGGTGAAAAGCACGTCCTTTATCCGTCTGCGGGGAAGTCTCGCGGAATTTACAAGCATTCCGATCGCAATGCCGATGAATGTGTCAAGCACACGGTTCAGCACAAAAATATACGGGTTTTCGTCCATGATGTGATTTACCGTTATGGACAGGAAAACAACGCAGGAAAAATAGCTTGCGTTCGTATGCCTGATGATGATCGTCGTATAGATAACGGGTATTATCATCAGCGCCACTATCAGAAATCCCAAAGGCTGGTCGTAAATGTCGAACACGAATATTTCCAGCACGATAGTCACAAGCCCGAACACCGCGCCGATAAGCGTTCCTATCGTCCGCTGAAGCGCCATGCTGAGCGTCTTATTGATGTGCGGCTGTATACACCACAGCACGGCGAGCATGGAGTAGAATGGGATACCGCTCCGTCCGCGCAGCAGATAAACACACCAGCACAAAAGCACGCCGACAGCAGATTTAATTATGCGGTTCCCTACCGGTGGAAGCCTGTACCTTGTTTTCATACTGGTCAGTCCTTGATTATTTTGAAGCATATGGTTTTTTCGTCGATAAGCGGCTTGTTGTATTCAAAGAACACAACTCCGCCGTGATCCGCAACTATGACCGATTTCTCCGAGCAGTCAAGAGGGTCGGTTATCCTGCCGAGTACGTCGTTCTCCTCAACGTGATCTCCAACATGAGTAAGGCTGCGGAATATGCCTGCGGAGGTGCTTCGCAGCTGTTCCGTTCCATTTTCGTGGATTATCTCGGTGCAGTAGCCCGGCTGAACCTTTACGTTTATTATTCCCACGCTGCTCATAAACCGCATGATCGCAGTCACTGCGTCCTCTGCGGAGTCGTCGTCGATAGTGTCCGTGGCATTGGTGTACAGCGAGAACGCCTTTGTTTCCCATATCTGCCAGTTGAAGTTCAGCGTGGTGGTGTCATAGGGACGCGGCGTGCGCAGTATTCCGTATCTCATGCCGAATTTCCGCATAAGCTCCGGCTCTGCAAAATCCGTCCTCATCATCTTGACGTGGGGCATGAAATCCCCCTGCTGATAGAAGCTGGCAAGCTGTATGCCGTACTCGAAGTCCTTGACCTGCGTGAATACTCCGTCCGCGATACGCTGGGTGGTCTCTCCGAGGTCGTAGCCGGGGAACATTCGGTTAATGTCTGTGTTGTCCATAGTCCAGAAGCGCTTCCCTATGTTCATTGAATAATAGTTCACGCACGGTATAACGAGTATTCCCTTTCCGTCTGCGATAATATGGCGCTTCTCCAGCTTTTCAAGCTCCTTTACCAGACGTGAGCAGACATACATCTGCTGTACCTCGTTTCCGCGCATTGCGCCGACAACCGCGATGGTGCTCTCGCTGCCGCCGAAACGGAAGCCAACAACGTCCATAGGCTCTCTGTACGGGGATCTTATCGAATACAGTACCTCTCTTTTCACAGCGCCTCATCCTCCTTTCCGGACTCCTCCGGCTGGAGGATACGGGCTAGCAGCGAGCCGCCGAACACTATCGGATACTCCCTGAGCGTGAAGATCATTCCGTCGCACGCCGCTTCTATCCGCGCCGCAACACTGCTTGTAAGGGGATCCAGTACATCGCCGATGTGCTCCCCTTTTCTGACCTGCTCACCGAACCGGCGGCAGGGCACGAATATCCCGGCAGCGTCAGAGTTCACAAATCCCACCGAGCGGTTGAGTGAAATGATAGGCTCCCGGACAGAGGACACCTCTCCGCTCCATATTCCGAGCTGGCTCAGCAGATTGAACACGCCGTCAAGCAGCTGCATGCAGTAATCCTCGGTAATGCGCATTCCAACGCCCATTTCCACCACAAGTGTCTTTGTTCCCCGGCTGTTAAGAGTATGTGCCAGAGTTGACTCAAGGACAGTCGCCGCGTCATGTATCCAGATGAAATCCACGTTCATCATCTTTGCGTAGGGTATGAGCGTCTGCGCTGTGGGAACGCTGATCCTGATCTGCGGCAGCTCCTTCAGATAAATATTGCTGGAATGAACATCCACGCATATATCCGCTCCGCAGATATCATCGATCACTGCAGAGCAGACCGACTCCATAAGCGTACCGTCCGGGCTTCCGGGGAATATTCTGTTCATGTCGAGGTCGAATTTAGGTATCCCACGGGTGATAGAGTCTATTCCCAGAGGATTCATCGCCGGATAGATGTCCACTGTTCCGTCAAGACGATCCAGTTCTTCGTTAAGTCGTTTCCCGACGAGATACGCAAGATACTGCCCCTCCAGCTCGTCGCCGTGTATTCCTGTGACAAGACAGAAACGTTTTTTTGATGTTCCGTTTGATATCCGGTTTTTACGGATAGTCAGATTTTCATTTACCGCAAGCGCAGCCTGCGTTACTGTTTGTATCATATTTTCCTCCCGATGTTCCCTTTTTGTGACGAAACAGAATTACTGTTCCGCCGAATTATCGCCGAAACGATCTGCTGCAAAGGCGGCTGCCGGTAGTCTACCGGTGCCGCTGTGTTTTCAGTATGTTTCTCCGGAGAGATTTGACGCTATCAGCTGCATTTGTCTTGTATATGCGCCGAGCATCACTCCGCGGTCTATTGCACAATCGCTGTAATCCCTTCCCTGGGACAGTACAAGATAATAGTCGGTGGTCGGACAGTTGTTTGTGGGGTCGATGCCGCGCCAGCCGTCCTCCGTCCAGTATTCCGCCCAGCTGTGGGTCTCTCCGTCGCAGCTGGAAAGCCCGGCTATGTATCGGCAGGGTATCCCGTCCATTCTCAGCAGTGAAAGGAATATGTGAGTGTAATCCTGGCACACTCCTTTATGCTGGGAAAAGGCTTCCTCGGCGGTGGTGCGGATAGTTGTGCTGTCGCGGACATAGCTCATCCTGCCGAAAAGCTTCTCCGAAAAGAACGCCGCGCGCTCCTCAGGAGAGGTGGCGGTGCATTCGCCCTTTATGCTTTCGTAAAACGCCCGGATCTGATCTCCCGGCTTTGTCAGTGGCGACTGATACCGATAACAGGGCATGAAATCCCGGCGGAGCTTTCCGCAGTCTATCTCGGCGCAGCCGCTCACCTCAAAGTCGAGAAAGCGGTGATCGTTTTTCAGATAACCGGACGTCACCAGGTTACCGAAAGCGTCGGTGGTCTGTTCCGTGGGAACCATCGGCGATATCTCCAGGTAACATGACAGGATATGCTGCGTCTCTGTTTCCGGAGGAATGCAGCGGAGCGCTATCGAATGATCGTGCACATAATTATCAAAGGTCAGCTTTGTGGAAAAGGAGAAATTCAGCTTTTTCACAGCGTGTTCACTTCTTTCTGTATGTATACTTATTATTATAGTGTGCCCTTCAGCCGGCGAGCACAGTTCTCTTTACCGGCTCGAAAAGCCTGCCGAGAGCGGAGATCGCTTCTTCCTTGCTTTCGGTGTAGTTTTCACCCATGCCCATTAGCTCCACGAGCGTGCAGAGCTGATTTGTGTTGTAGCGGTAGGGTGTATTCTTCGGCACCTTCCGAAGGTTAGTGCACAACCTGCCAAACTCCTTCTCGACCATCGAAAAGGGACATTTCAGCCGGAGATCCAGATCCAGCCGCTCGACATACTTTCCGCACTCGATAATGGTCTTGATCTCCTCGTCATATACGTTTTCACCAAGACAGCCCCAGAACCCGAAGATTATATCCACAAGCGACAGCAGCGACAGGCACAGCGCCTTTGACGAATGGCTGATATGTTCAAGCCTGTCCATTGCCATTTGCAGGAACGACAGAGCCTCGGTGGAGATCTCCTCCCTCAGCACGATACCGTTGTCGTATGCCTTGACAAGACTTGCCGCGACTGAACTGGGATTTTCCCCGTCAAAAATGAAGCTTCTGAAAAAATCCTCCCTGCCGCCGTATGTATCGTTCAGCCCGAATGCCGCTAAATAATCGCGGTACTCCTCATGTCCGCTGTCGATAGTCCTGTCATACAGCTTCTCAAGAGACTTTATTGTAGTGTATGCTCTTTCTGTATAGCGACCCAGCCAGAAAAGGCGGTCGCCGTGTTCTACCGAGATAGTACCCATGTGTCTTTAAATCCTCCTCCCTGTGACGAGTTAACCACGAAGCTGTCGGGATTTCTCGAGAACCGCGTAAGTCCCGAAGCCCACACTCTCGTCTTCTCGCCCGAAAGCACGAATGCACGCAGATCCGCCTTTCTCATTACCTTCTCATTTCCCTCGAATATCGGCAGATCGCAGAAGTCAATGACCTCCTGTGCGATGAAACGCCGCGGTTCACGGATTATCGTCTGTCGGAACTCCTCCAGCTTCTCCGCCGAAAGGTCGCTGCCGAATACAACGCCGTAGCCGCCTGCCTCTGCAACGTCCTTAATGACAAGCTTTCCGATGTTTTCAAGAACGTACTTTCTGTCCTCCTCGTAGAACGGAAGATAGGTCGGAGCGTTCTTCAAGATCGGTTCCTCGCCGAGGTAGTACTTTATCATCTTCGGCACGAAGTAGTAAATGCCCTTATCGTCCGCCACTCCGTTGCCCGGGGCGTTGATTATTGCCACGTTACCGGCGCGGTAAGCCTCCATGAGGTTCGGAATGCCGATAAGCGACTTTGCTTCAAACGTGAGCGGATCAAGATACTCGTCCGAGATCCTGCGGTAGAGCGCGCCTATCTTTGTCCTGCCGCCGGAATAGGTCTTGTGATAGAGAACGTTGTTCTCGACAAACAGCTCGTCGTTTGAGACCAGCGCCGCTCCGGACAGCTCAGCCAGATAGCTGTGCTCAAAATACGCGGCATTATACCGTCCCGGGGTAAGTATCGCGTTTATACCGCCGCAATTCACGTTGTCCATCGTGTCCCGGAGAAGCTGCGCGTAATTCCGGTTGTCCACGATAGGATTGTCGGTGAACGCTTTCGGAGAAGCCACCCTCGTAAGTTCCCTCGCAATGAGCGGATAAGAAGCGCCGGACGGGATACGCAGGTTATCCTCCAGGATATACCACTCGCCGTCCTTGCCAAGCACAAGGTCAATGCCGGAAATATGGCTGTAGATGTTTTTCGGCGGCGTAACCCCCTCACACTGCGGAAGATAGCCGCTGGAGATATACACGAAATCCTCCGGCACGACATTATCAGCAATGATCTTCTTGTCGTGATAGATGTCGTAGATGAACATGTTCAGCGCGTCCACACGCTGTATCAGTCCCTTTTCGATCGCGGCGAACTCCTGCGCCGTAATGATCCTGGGTATCGGGTCGAACGGAAAAAGCTGCTCTTTGAACACACCGTTCTTGTAGATCCCGAATTTTACGCCATACCGCCTGAGAAGCTCGTTGATCTCATCGACATTGGCGATCGGCACTTCAAGATCCAGGTTTTCCGTCTTAATTTCCGATTTCATTTCAGTCACTCCCTTTTTTCTTAGAAAAAGCAAAAGACGTCCCTTACGGAGCGCCTTTGCTTCGATGTTTTCATCTTTGATTTAATTATATATGAATTTTTTGTTTTTGTCAACGTCATTTTTCTACAATATATTGCAAATTACCCTTTCATTTTTATAATGTTCAGACAAATTATGAATTTTTCTTTTCCGTGGGCTTCATTTTGCCATTTTTCAGGCTTCTGAAACAGATCTCAGTTCACCGTCAAAATACGTTTCATGCAGTGTACCAGGTGTCAACAGATCATAACAAGAAGCGTTGAGGACCTGTCAGGTACGCCGTATCACATTCCCACATAGCAGGATTTTTCCTAATCACTGCCGACAACCTCCTTCAATCAGATCAAAGAATAATCTCATTATGCCAAATTGCTGTCACAATCTGACATCTCAAAGCAGTTCTTATTTAAATAAGGGCACCTATATTAGCCGGTTTGAAAAGAGAAAAACGGCGTGCACTAGCCAGGTCATCACAACTATAAAGGACACGTCGTATATCGCAAATATCGCGACCGCCGAGCTTATGGGAAGAACATTCCAGCTGATACAGATCTCTCCGAACTACACCGGGCTTACCACACAGAACGTGTCAGACGTTTTCGTGCTGTGCGGACTTGCGTGCGTGATATATTTCGCGATAAATTTCACGCTTTCCTGCGTCGTTCGTCATATGCAGAAGCCGAAAAAGCGCGCTGTTGTGGTTTCGGCGGACTGAACCAGAAATTTACAGGGGATACATATCCGTATCCCCTTTTTTATGGAGTAGATATGAAAATATGGATAAACGCTCCGTTCACAAAGGAAAACATGGAGCTTCTGAAAAACGCGGCAAAAGGCTGCGAGGTATTTACCGGTTCTTCCCCTGTACCGGGCGCGGAGATCATCGTAGGACAGCCCGGGGGCGCTGACCTTACGGGTGTGAAGCTGCTTCAATCCACAAACGCCGGGGTCGAAAAGCTGCTTTTATCGCCTGTCCCGGAGGATACCGTCATCGCAAACGTGACCGGGGCTTTCGGCGAGGTGATATCCGAATACATCATAGGCGGAGTGCTGGCACTTTGCCGGGGGCTGTTCAGATACCGCGATCAGCAGCGCCGCCATATCTGGCAGGATATCCACAGCGAAAAATCTCTGTACGGAAAAAACGCGCTGATCCTCGGCTGTGGGGATATCGGCAGCGCAACGGCGGCTAAGCTCCGTACATTCGGCATGAACATCACCGGGATAAGGCGCACCCCGGCTGAAACAAAGGGTTTTGACAGGGTATTCGGCGTGGATATGCTGGAGGAGCTTCTGCCCTGGGCTGATCTTGTGGTATGCTGCCTGCCGCACACCGCAGGGACTGTGAAAATGCTTTCTGCGGAACGTATCGCGATCATGAAGCCCGGAGTGATCCTCGTCAATGTCGGCAGGGGTTCGCTTATCGACGAGGACGCTCTTGCTGTGGCTCTTTCAAGCGGGCAGCTTTACGGCGCTGTGCTTGACGTTTTTGAGAACGAGCCGCTGCCGGAAAGATCCCCTTTGTGGGACATGGAAAACCTGCTGATAACTCCGCACATCTCAGGGCCGTCATTCGGGCATTACCCGGAGGTGGAACGTATTATCGCCCAGATATGCGCTGAGAATGTAGCACGATTTCTCGCCGGAAAGCCGCTCCGGAACGTTATCGACCGAACAAAGGGCTACGCTGTAAAAGGAGACCGGACGTGACGAAACTTGATCTTGTGACATTCCTGATAGTATGCCCCATGGTGGGGATCGCAGGATTTGTTGACGCTATTGCCGGGGGCGGCGGTTTTATCTCCCTGCCGGCGTACCTTATCTCCGGAATACCGCCGATAAACGCAATCGCAACGAACAAAATAAGCTCCTCTATGGGGACTGCTGTCGCTACCGTCAGGTATGGCAGAATGGGATATATAACCGCAAGATACGCCTTTCCTGCGGCGGCTCTGGCGCTGGTCGGCTCCTGGCTTGGGGCTATGCTTGCAATGAAGCTCAGCGACGAGTTTATACGCATTGCGATGATCGTACTGCTTCCGGTCATGGCGTTCTATGTGCTGCGGAGCAAGCGGCTTTCCCAGGACTGCGGCAGCGAATACCCACCGAAAAAGACAATGCTCCTCACAATGGCAATCGCGTTTCCTATCGGGATATACGATGGGTTTTACGGCCCGGGCACCGGCACTCTGCTCATGACGCTGCTAGTGGGGGCTGCGCATTACAGCCTGAACAGCGCCGCTGGAACTACAAAGGTGATAAATCTCAGCACCAACATCGCTGCACTGTTCACATTTCTTTTCAGCGGAAAAACGCTCTTTGTGCTGGGACTGACCGCCGGTGCGTTCAATATCGCAGGCGCGTATCTCGGCACCAAGTTTTTCTCCGAAAAAGGCGCAACAATAGCCAAGCCTATGATAATTATCGTTATCTGCATATTCTTTATTAAGGTGGTCGGGGAAATGGCAGGTATATTCTGACGATTTATTGCTTTCTGCCGGGGCTGACAGGATCATACGTTCTTTTTTAATTTGTGGTTGATTTTTCATTTCTGTGGTGATATAATTAATGTAGGTCACCTCTAAAAACCGGTTTGAAAAGAGAAAATAGGCAGAGCATGTCGAATGCAAGGAAAGCCGACAACGCAAGGCTGTATGCCTTGCTAGAGGGCGCAACACGATGTTGCGAAACGAAAGCCCAAAGCGACGGCACGGACACCGTCGCCACAAAGCTTTCGCCTGTTGACTGAAGCAGGCGACGTGCTCTGAATATTTTCTCTCAAACAAGGTTTTTAGAGGTGACCTGTAGCAATAATTCAGCAGAAAGGAATTTGCCATGAAAAGATCACCAAAAGGTATTCTCGCATCGTTACTCTGCGCTGTTATGTTATGCGGCTGCGCAGGTCAGGAACGATCCTCCCGGCAGACGGACAGCCAGTCATCGCAGGTCGCCGCCGTTATTTCCGATGAGGAAACGCCGGATACTTCTTCTGAAGACACTACTCCCGTTACTACTACATTTACTACGACTTTATACAGCAGCACCTTTCCGATAACCAACTCCCAAGAGGCACCCGAGGAAGCACCCACCACAGAAACTACAACCGCAGCAGCTACCTCAAACCAGGTATCGCAGCCAGAGGAAACTTCGAGCACTGCCGCTACGACCTACGCCGCTGCAACAACTGCGGCTGTCACCAAGCCGGAAAGCAGCGGTTTCTCTCTGAATTGGAAGCTCAGTTCCACCTGGGAGGAGAACGGCAAAAAGTGCGGCGGCTACGAGGTCACTATCACGAATAATTCCGGAAGCCCGGTGAGCAGCTGGACGGTGGAGGTTACTGTTCCAAACGGGTTTGAGATCACCTCGGGCTGGAACGGGAAATACACGATAAGCGGAACAAAAATGACAGTGAAAAACGAGAGCTACAACGGCGAGATATCCAATGGCGGAACTGCCGGATTTGGCTTTAATTACCGCTCGCCAACAGATTTCAAACCCGGGAAGGCGACAGTGAACGGGAATGCCGCCGCAGCCGGGACTTCTTCCGGCGACACTGGTTCACCCCAATCCACCACAGCCGCAGCGACGATCGTGACTGTCCCCCCTGCCCCGGAGGATCCAAAGGGAAGCACCCCCGTGGCGACCCACGGTCACCTTTCCGTCAAGGGGTCGCAGCTTGTGGACAAGAACGGCAACGGCTATCAGCTTCGCGGAATGAGCACCCATGGAATTACCTGGTTCCCGGATTTCGTCAACGAAAACGCATTCCGCACGCTGCGCGACGACTGGAACACCAACGTTGTCCGTTTGGCGATGTACGTTGACGAATGGGGCAACGGTCAGTGCTACATGAAGAACAAGGACGGCAGCCGCCAGCTTCTTGACAAGGGCGTGGATATCTGTTTAAAGCTCGGAATGTATGTCATTATTGACTGGCATGTGCTGAACCCCGGAGACCCCACGGCTTATACTGATGAAGCGATAGAGTTCTTTAACGAAGTGTCAAAGAAATACGCCGACTATCCCAATATAATCTACGAGATAGTCAACGAGCCTAACGGCGGCGCTTCGTGGAGCGGTTCTATCAAGCCCTATGCCGAAAAGATCATTCCGGTCATCAGGAAGAACGACAAGGACGCTGTGATAATCGTTGGCACGCCCACATGGAGCCAGGATATAGACCAGGCGATGAACGACCCGCTGAAATACGACAACATAATGTACGCGCTGCACTTCTATGCGGCGACCCACACTGACTGGCTCAGGGAACGTACCGAGAAATGCGTTGCAGGCGGACTTCCGATATTCGTTTCAGAATTCGGCTGCTGCGACGCTTCCGGCGGCGGCTCCAACGACTTCGCTCAGGCTGAAAAATGGCTGAACCTCCTCGACAAATACGGCATAAGCTACTGCAACTGGAGTCTTGCGAACAAGGCTGAGACCTGCTCGGCGTTTAAGCCCTCCGCTTCTGCGAACGGCAACTGGAGCGACAGCGACTATTCCGAGGTCGGCGCATGGATCCGCAAATGGTTCAGAAATCACTGATCCGATAATAACAAACGCCCCCTGTGTAAACAGGGGGCACAGCTTGTTGAAAAAGTCATTTTCCGCAGGAAAATGACCAATTGAAATCCGTTTTTTGCCACGGGTTCCCCGGGGCAAAAAACACTTCTATCCACACAAGTGTGCGAATTGTCGGCTTTGCCGACAATGAGTGCGCGCAGTGTGGATGTTTCGGCGGAAAAGTCCCAACGGGACTTTTTCGACGGTCTCCGCCCCCTGTGTAAACAGGGGACATTTTTGTCTGCCGGGTTATTTCCAGTGCTTCAGTTCGGGCACAACCGCATTCATGTGCGCCCTGACCTGCTCCGCCGGCCATTCCTCGGTAGCCAGATGTTCAGCACAGAAGTCGATCAGTTCTTCTTTGCTGCTGTACCTGAATGCGCCGTCCGTATAGCACCATTTGCAGTATTCCTCGTTGAGATCACCGTTCGGCTCTCTGCTAATGATTGCATCCTCAAGCGGCATTCCACAGCACTGACATATCAGCTGCTGCGGTTGTCCCAGCAGAGTATTGATAGATACTCCAAACACTTTTGACAGCAGTTTCAGCGTCTCCGTATTTGGAACTGTCTCGCCGGTTTCCCACCGGGATACCGCTTGTCTTGTCACCATGACCTTTTGCGCCAGATCCTCTTGTGATAATCCGTTCTTTTTGCGAAGATCAGCAATAACTTCCTTTGTTTCCATGGTTTGCACCTCCCTGATCACAGTATACTATTCAACTCCCTTTCTGTCAAGCAACTTGCTGTTGCCTTAATTATGAAAAACCAAAAGCGGCTTCCGGCATTACGCCAAAAGCCGCCTGTTATCAGTCGTTCAGTCAATCACAGAATACTGACGATCAGAAGTCAACCTCAGTGTCGTAGTAGCAGCACTTAAGCAGCTTCTCCATCTCCTCGGGAGAGGGCTGACGGGGGTTGGAACCGGTGCTTGCGTCTGCGATAGCATTGACAGCGATGGAGGGCAGTCTCTCAAGGAATACATCCTCGGGTACGAAGCCCTGCTCTGTGGGATAGCTGTCTGCGCCGTAGTTCTTAATGCAGTGGGGGATCTTCAGATCGTCGTTCATGCCGCGAAGGTACTTGATGAGCAGAGCAACCTTCTCATCATCGTTTGCGCCGCCAAGCTTCATGTAGTCAGCGATAACGCCGTAACGCTTCTTTGCGGTTTCGTCCTTAGCGTTGAATGCGATTACCTTAGGCAGGTACATAGCGTTTGCTGCACCGTGAATAATGTGAGCGCCCTTATCCTGGAAGATAGCGCCGGTCTTGTGAGCCATGGAGTGAACGATACCCAGAAGTGCATTGGAGAATGCCATACCTGCAAGGCACTGTGCGTTGTGCATCTTAGCACGGGCAACCATGTCGCCGTTGTAGGACTTTACCAGGTTCTCCTGGATCATCTCGATAGCGTGGATAGCGAGACCGTCTGTGTAGTCGCAGTTTGCGGTGGAAACATAAGCCTCGATAGCGTGGGTCATAGCGTCCATACCGGTATGAGCAACCAGTTTCTGCGGCATGGTCTCAGCCAGGTCAGAGTCAACGATAGCAACATCAGGTGTGATCTCAAAGTCAGCGATCGGGTACTTGATGCCCTTGTCATAGTCTGTGATGATGGAGACTGCAGTAACCTCGGTAGCGGTACCGGAAGTGGAAGGAATAGCACAGAAGTGTGCTTTCTTACGAAGCTCCGGAATACCGAACACCTTGCACATATCCTCAAAGGTACATTCCGGATACTCGTACTTGATCCACATTGCCTTTGCAGCGTCGATAGGAGAACCGCCGCCCATTGCAACGATCCAGTCAGGCTGGAACTCCAGCATCTTGGCAGCGCCGTTCATTACGGTAGTAACAGAAGGATCAGGCTCTACACCGTCGATGATCATTACCTCAAAGCCGACTTCCTTCAGGTAAGCCTCAGCTCTGTCGAGGAAACCGAAACGCTTCATGGAGCCGCCGCCAACTACGATAACAGCCTTCTTGCCCTTGAGGGACTTTAAGTTCTCAAGAGAACCCTTTCCATGATACACGTCTCTCGGTAAAGTAAATCTAGCCATTGTTATGTACCTCCGTTTGTAAATTAATTGTGAAAAACCAACAGAAATCCCACGGATCGTCCGTTTGTTTTTATCAATATTATTATATCACCAATAATATAGCTTGTAAAATGCTAAATCTGCATAGCTTTTATTATTTTTAAACATAATGCATATCCAATGCTGATTTGCCGCAAAAACTTTAGTACATAATAAACAAAACAGCCGGGTGTAACACCGGCTGCTCTGGTCTTATTCTCGCTTGATCGCTTCCATAGCGGAGATATGCACCGCCTTGTTCGCCGGGTAAAATCCCGAGCCTAATCCGATGATGATCGAGAACACTATCGCAAAGCCGTACAGCCACAACGGAACTATAGACATCGGACTGTTTGCAACGTCCATAGCCGTGGTAAGCTTCGTCCAGAACGTGGCGAAGTCTGTTACCTGAATTGACTGTGCGGCTGCATTGGTGAAGAAGTTCATTCCCACTGAAATAAGGAAGCTCAGCACGCTGCCGATAATGCCGCCGATAAGCCCGATAAATCCAGCCTCCAGCAGGAACACCGTGCGGATATTGCCGAGGTAGCACCCAAGCGCTTTCATCACGCCGATCTCACGGGTGCGCTCAGAAATGGACATTATCATGGTATTGCATATGCCAAGCGCCGCAACGAACAGGGATACAGCGCCCAGACCGCCGAGCATCATCTGCTGCTTGCGTGCCTCCTCCTCAAGAGGCTTGCGGACGCTCTCCATCGAATAGGTTGAATAACCCATTTTCTTGATGTCGTTCTCAATATCTGCTACCTGAGATATATCCCTTGCCTTTACATAGATCTCGCTGTACTCCATTATCTGGCTGGAGGAGGGATAGAACATTTTCTGGAGCGCCTGGAGGTCAGTCGTGAAGAATATCAGTCCCTCGCTGGTGGCGTAGTCCTTGTTGTAATCCTCCTTGACGACGCCGGTGACCTTTATTTCCTGATACTTTTTTACATCAAAGTTCTCATAGCTGTACAGTTCAAGCTTCAGCGTTTGACCGTTCAGCTTCATGTATGGGTCGGGAAGCGCCGAGGGATCATTTTCCGTCATCATGCCTGTGTTGGGATCGTAGGTATACATATAATCCCACCGGCTGATCATGTCCTGTCCCTCAGGGCGCATCGTATCCATAAGGTTATACGCTGTATACTGTCCTGCAAGGACTTCAAATGGCTGCTTCGGATAACTGCCCTCCAGAAGCTGAAATCCGAACTTCTCCATAGCGTCCTTGTTTATGCCGATGATCTGTACCCACTGCATCTGATAGCGGTCATTTTTTCCGGCAAATACCGTCATGCCGACATTGTTGAGCTGGGTCTTTCCTACTGCAACATCGACATTTGCTATGCTCTGGAATTTCCGTATCGCCGCATCGTCCAGCTTTGAGTCCTTTCTGCCGTTGGAATACACCTGTATCAGCGTAAGATCTCCCATTCCCTCCAGCATTATCTGCTGGGAATTCTGGACGCCGAAGCCGATGGACATCATCGTCACGATGGCGCAGCAGCCCACCACGACGCCGAGCACGGTCAGGATAGTCCGTGATTTGCGCCGGGTGAGGTTTTGCAGCGTCATTTTTATCATGTCAAATAATTTCACGGCTATTCACCATTAAACCTTTGTTGTCTTATCGCTGCTGTCTTTAGTGCTCTCGTCGAAGTCGTCCTCCCAGTCGATATCATCAGCGGTGTACTTTTTCTTGCCGCCCTTCTTCTTTCTGACATTGACCACGATAACAATAACGACCACCGCAGCGACCGCTGCGCCGCCGCCGATTATGAGCCATACCCACCACGGGAAGCCGCCTTCGCCGCCCTCGTCGGGCATCTCCATTGTCATGGGATAATCAGGCTCATACCACATCTGCTCCTGAACGTTCAGGGTGACAGGAACTTCCTTCACGATCTCATTCATGTTGGAGTCCTCGTAGGTGATACGGAATACCACAGTCACCTCGCCGGCTCTTGTGGGAGTGATAACGAAGTCCGCTGTGCCGTTTCCGCCTGCCGCAACGTTGCCTATCACCTTTTCGGTGGAAAGCGCCGTGAAGCCCGGGTCGTCATACGACATATCACCGCCCATGTCATAGCCGCCGTCATAGTATCCGTCATCATACCCGGCACTGCCCATTGCGCCGTCGTACATACCGTCAGCGTCGACAGCGATCGTGCTCATTGGTGAGTATTCCATAGTTGAACCGCCGGTCATATTTTCTCCGTAACCATCGTCCATATCGCCGCCCATAGTGTTTTCGCCGATCTCGCCCTCGCCTGCCGGGGAAGAACTGCTGGTGATCTCAACCTTTACATTAGCCGCGTCCGCACGTCCCTTGTTGATATAGCTGAGGGTCAGATATACCTCGTTACCGGAGTATATGTCATATGTAGGCTTACTTACAGAGAATGTCATTTTATCCGGCTGATATATCGGAACAAAGATCGACTGCTCGGAAGTGGTGGTAACTCTTGATTCACCTGCAACATAGTCATACTTGAACGAAACACTTACTGATGAAGTGCCTGTCATTGCCGTGGGAAGCGCCCTCAGCTGCACCGACTCGCTCGCAGAACCGGCAGCCGCCAGCGTGGGATAATAGAACGAGTTGCTACCGCCGTAGATCGACAGGTCGCCGGACGCGTTGACTGTCATAACAAGGTTCTCAATATTGGTCACGGCGTTGGTGTTGTAGAAATCAATGCTCAGCGTGAACACATTGCCAGCCGCGATCTGGTCTGCTCCGATGTCGTATCTGCCGATTATTATATTCGGCGCTGCCGCATCATCTGTGCTGCCGGGCTTCTTATTCGCCGCCGCGATAAGCGTCAGGGAGGAGCTGCCCTCTTTCTGGACAATGGAGGTGTTTCTGCCGTAGGCGTACTTCATCTCAGCGGTGATAGTCTGCTTAATGGAGGTGATGTCCTCCAGCGTACGGAACTTCACCTTTACGCACTCGGAGTCGCCGGGACGAATGATCCCGATAGTCGCCGACTCTGTTCCGTCAAGGAAGTAAAGCCCGTCAGAGGAAGTAAAATCGATGAAAACGTCCCTTACGGTAATATCGCCATAATTGGTCACATATATCCCGTACTCATACTCCGTATCCGGAACGAGCGCTGCTTCCAGCTTATCGCCGGAAATACGCAGCACCGGCGGCGCGGATATGGCGGAATTCATCGTGACTGTGCCGGTCTTGGTCTCGGCGGTCATGACACCGGATTTCTCGTAGTAATACTCCAGCTCGACATCAAGCGTCTGGTTCACTGCAAGCAGGTCGGCGTTTGTGTTGAAGTACACCATGATCTTCTTCTGACCGCCTGCCTTTATGCTGTCAACGAAGAACTGCTCGCAGCCGCCGGTTATGGTAAGCCCCTCGCTGCCCTTTACCCGGACGGTGATATTCTTCATATCCTCGCTGCCCTTGTTGGAGATATAGAACGCCTTGCGGTACTGCTTTCCTGCCTCGAGCGGAGCGTTCAGCGGGTTTGATGTGATGATCGGGAGCGGAGCGGAGCCAGCTCCCTTTCCGAACATTATGAAAGACTGCTCATAGGTGCCCTCCAGTTCTTCGCTGCCCTGCATGAAGTTGTATTTGAGAGACACCCTCAGCTCCTGACGAAGCGTGGTTATCTCGTCCATCGTCCTGAACTTTACGGTGATCTGCTTGGTGGTGTTCACCGGGATATCCGCGAAATAACGGGAACCTGTGCCGCCGGTGATTATGATATCATCAGAGCCGGAGAAGCTGACGAAAAGCCCCTTGATATCGGCAGAACCGCTGTTCTTTACGGTAACGACGCCGGAATATTCCTTGCCGCCCTCTATTTCGGTTTCCGCGAGGGAAAAGTCTGTGGTGATAACGGGATAGACCTTCTCTGTGGTGGAGACCTCCGCTGCAACTGACACCTGGGAGCTTGCGGAGCCTGTCACCTCAGAGGAGCCGTTGTCGTAATAATACCGCAGCGATACGCCGAAAACCTGCTTCAGCGAATTAATTTTGTCAAGCGCCTTGTACTTTATAGTGATGACCTTTTCTTCCTTGAAATCAAGGCTTTCGATGTCCTGGGTGCCGGTTCCCTCGATGATGAGGATATCGTCTGACGGGGTGATCTCCGCGAGGATATTGTATGCCGCGGTGCTGCCCAGGTTCTTGAGCTTTATCCTGAACTCCCCAGTGTCGCCTGCCTTTATAGGAGCGTCAGGCTCCACTGCGGTGATCTTTATCATCGGCTCGGCTACGTTTATTACGGGGTCGTCGCTTTCATCTGATTCCGGCTTGCACTCGTTCAGGGTAACGGAGCACTCGGTATAGCCGCTGTCCTTATACCCCACCATAAAGCCGAACGAGGTGCTGCCGCCCAGCCACCTGCACCCGGTGAGCACAACGTCGTATCTCAGCAGCTCATCACCCGTTGAGGTGATATTCACCGACTCCACATTACCCTTGAATGTATCCATGGTCTTGATAAAGTCGATATCTCCGGCACCGGAGATCTGTGAGGTCTTTACCTTGATATCCTTTATCGTCAGCTTCAGGTTGAACACAGTGCTCTCGCCTATCGCTGAGATCTCCTTTCCCTTTGTGTTGGAAGCTATATACTGCACCACCACAGGGTTAAGCGTCAACTCCGGTTCTTCCTCAGAAGTTGAAACAGTATCTGCAAAAACAATCCCGGGGACAGCCGCAGTAAACAGAGCCGCACCCAGAAATACCGAGCATATTTTCTTCAAAAGCTTATTCATGATCTTCTCCTTTTGTATCGCTGACTATTCTTCCGTCCACCAGCGTCACTATTCTGTCTGCGTACTTTGCAAGCTCCGGATCGTGGGTCACCAGAACGATGGTCTGGTTGAATTTCCTTGCAAAGGACTTTATCATATCCATGACTTCGATAGTCGTCTTGGAATCCAGGTTTCCTGTCGGCTCGTCCGCGAAAACCACATCGGGCTTCGCAACGAACGCACGGGCAATGCCGACGCGCTGCTGCTGACCGCCGGACATCTGCCTTGGATAATGCTTCAGGCGGTTCCCCAGTCCTACTCTGCGAAGCATATCCACAGCTATTCTGGTACGCTTACGCTTGTTTACACCGCGGAACATCAGAGGCATAGCCACGTTTTCCACCGCGGTCATGAACGGCAGCAGATTATAGGACTGAAACACAAATCCGATATGTCTCTGCCGGAATGACGCAAGCTGGTTCTCTGAAAGTCTCGTTATCGGAACTCCCCTTATGTAGACATCGCCGAATGTTGGCTTTTCAAGTCCGGCGAGCTGATTGAGCAGCGTGGATTTACCCGAGCCTGATGTGCCGAAAATGCAGCACAGCTCCCCTTCCATGATGTCAAGATTTATCCTTTTCAGCGCCACGACCGGTGCGCCGCCCTCCAGCTTGTATTCCTTGCGGAGATCCTTGACATGTATCATGGCTCTTGGCTTTCTGGGTTTCTGTTCCTCCATGCCGTCACCCCCTTCTTTATTTCTCTATTATATAAAACAAGTGAAAATACCTGTTGGTTGCATTTTTCCAAAAAAATTATCAGATTTTTCATATAGCAGTATAACACTATATATTCTTGTTGTCAATAATTGTTACAGAATTGTAATATATATGCAGATAAGCGCCACAGATCCACGGCTTGATCTTCAAAAAAAACGGCGCCGTTCCCGACGCCGAATTTTTTCTTTTGTTATCAGGTGGACATGCCGTGGATAGCCTGAGCAACATTGCTGATAGGCATGGTCTGGAGATAAACCTTTCCAGGGCCGGTAACGACGGTATTGAAAAGACCCTCGCCGCCGAAAAGCACATTGCCAACGCCCTTTACAGTCTGGATATCCATGGAGCAGGAACCGGACATAGCAGCAAGGTAGCCGGTATCTACCAGCAGTTGCTGACCAGCCTGAAGCTCGTACTCAACAACGTAGCCGTCGATCTCGATGAATGCCATGCCGGTGCCGTGAAGTCTCTGCATGATGAAGCCCTCGCCGCCGAAGAATCCTGCGCCAAGCTTTTTCTGGAAAGCAACGGAAAGCTCAACGGAGGTATCAGACGCCAAATAACCGGACTTCTGCACGATGAAATCGCCCTTGCTGACATCTACCGGAATAATAGAACCGGGGAAGCTGGAAGCGAATGCGATCATTCCCTGACCGCCGACAGCGGTATATGTATTCTGGAACATGGACTCGCCGGAGAACATTCTGCCGAATGCCTTTCCGATACCGCCTGCGCCGGTGGACATCTGCATATTCGGGGTCATCCATGCCATAGCGCCCTTTTCGCACTTGATGGACTCACCGCTCTCAAGATAAACAATTACGACGGGCAGCGGCTCGCCTTTGATCTCATACCTCATAGTAAAACTCCTTTTCATTTTAGATTCAGCCAAAGAACCTAGTATTATTATACAGTATAACTAACAAGCTGTCAACACCTTTTTGGGTGAGAGTCAATGTATTTTTACAATATTGCAGCATCTGACGAAAAAAGGAAGCTCATGGAGCAGCCCTTTCACAAAAAATCTACACTCTGCGAAGCGCCATAACGACAATGTAAGCGGCGGTAATAAGAAGCGTGGGGCTTACTCCCCTGCCGAGCACCGCCGCCGCAGCCCCGAAGATCACCGCCGACAGAACTCCGCACCAGAACATGATACCGTCCACATTCTCCACCCTGGCATGAGCTGCCACAAACAGCCGCAGCAGCCTGCGCCCGTCAAATTCACCGACAGGCAGAAGATTAAAGCACCCGGTGAAGCAGCTAACCGCAGCGGCAACCGGAAGCCCGGCAAAGTGCAGCGCGATCGCAAGCAGGAAATTCATCACGCAGCCTGCCGAATACACCGCCGCCTGCACCCCAGTGGAGCGGAGTTCAGTTTCAGGCGCAGCAATACGGATACCTGCGCCGTAGAATGTGACGCATTCCGGCGTAACTCCGCACGCGAGCATTACCGCCAGGTGCGCCGCTTCGTGAGCCGCGCATACCGCAAGAGCAGTCAGCCCGAAACCGTCGGTATCCAGCCAGAAAAACAATGCAAGCACTGCCACAAAGGAAAAATCCACCCGTAACGCAGTGCGGGACAGTCTGAATTCGATCATGGTGAATTGTATGCGCATTCCCGGACAAATAGAACAAGCGCCCGGTTTGCTCCGAGCGCCTGAAAATATAATGATATCAGTCCTTGAATACCGCACCGGTATTGGAGGAGGTAACAAGACCTGCGTAGCGCTTGAGGTAGCCCGAAAGCTCCTTGGGGGGAAGAATGCCCTTTTCCCTGCGCTTTGCGATCTCTGCGTCGTCAACCATAAGGGTAATGCTGCGGTTGGGGATATCGATGTGGATCTTGTCGCCGTCCTCAACGAACGCGATAAGTCCGCCCTCTGCCGCCTCGGGTGAAACATGACCGATAGCTGCACCTCTGGAAGCTCCGCTGAAGCGTCCGTCAGTGATGAGCGCTACGTTGCCGTCAAGTCCCTTACCAACGATCGCAGCGGTGGGAGCCAGCATCTCCGGCATTCCGGGGCCGCCCTTCGGACCTTCATAGCGGATAACAACAACGTCGCCTGCCTTGATATCGCCGCCGAGGATAGCGTCGCAAGCAGCCTGCTCGCCGTTGAATACCCTTGCGGTACCGGTGAAGTCCATCATCTCAGGCTTAACTGCGCCCTGCTTTACCACAGAGCCGTTCTCTGCGAGGTTTCCGGTGAGGATAGCTATGCCGCCGTCCTTGCGCACAGGAGCGTCCAGCTTGTGGATTATCACGCCGTCTGCGTCCTTTGCCTTTGCGATACGGTCAGCCTGAGTGCCGGAAACTGTCATTACGTCAGTATTGACATGACCGCCCTTGGAAAGCTCACGGATTACCGTCTGGATACCGCCCACAGCGTTCATATCTGTTATGAACACGCTGGAAGCAGGATTGAGCTTTGCGAGCTGGGGAGTCTTTCTGCTCATCTGGTCGATGTCGTCAAGGGTGATGTCTACCTTTGCCTCATGCGCGATCGCAAGCAGGTGAAGAACGGTATTCGAGGAAGCGCCGATAGCCATATCGGTGGCAAGAGCGTTCAGCATATTCTTCTTCGTGAGGATATCGCTGGGACGGATATTCTGCTTTACAAGCTCCACAACGCGCTCACCGGACTCCTTTGCAAGTCTGCGGCGCGCGGAATTTACAGCAGGCTCAGTGCCGGCGGTGGGGAGCGCAAGACCCATAGCTTCTGTCAGGCAGTTCATGGAGTTCGCGGTGTACATACCGGAGCAGCTTCCGCAGGTGGGGCAGGCGTTGTCCTCGAAATCCTTGATAACATCGTCGCCGATCTCGCCGTTGGAGTACTGACCGATCGCCTCGTAGATCTCGGAATAACCAACGCGCTTGCCCTGTACGCAGCCGGGGTTCATGGGGCCGCCGCTGCAGAAGATAGAGGGCAGGTTCATTCTTGCCGCAGCCATTACCATACCGGGCACTATCTTGTCGCAGTTCGGTATGAATACAACACCGTCCAGGGGGTGAGCAGTCAGCATTACTTCGATGCTGTCAGCAATAAGCTCTCTGGAAGCCAGGGAATATCTCATTCCCTTGTGGTTCATCGCAAGACCGTCGCACACGCCGATGGTGAAGAACTCAAACGGAACGCCGCCTGCGTTTCTGATACCGTCCTTGACTGCCTTTGAGATCTCATGCAGGTGCATGTGACCGGGAACATAGTCGCTTGCCGCACATACTACCGCGATGAACGGTCTGTGCATTTCGCTGTCAGTTACGCCAAGAGCCTTGAGAACGGCTCTGTGAGGGGTCTTTTCAACGCCCTCCTTGATAAGATCACTTCTCATTATATTTCCTTTCCGCCCGTTTCGCCGGGTTTTCCTGTTTTATTTGCAGGATCTGTGGAGCATTGCCGCTCCGATTATCCCTGCATCATTACCGAGGGAGCATATCACTATCCCGGTATTTTTTGCGCTTCTCTTTGAATACACCTGCTCCGCCACCGCTTTTTTAAGCGGAACGAGCAGCGTATCGCCCTCGTTGCATACTCCGCCGCCGATACACAGGATATCCGGCTGGAATATGTTGATAACGTTGGTTATCCCCACCGCAAGGTACTTCACATACAGGTCGGTGACTTTCTTTCCGGCTTCGTCGCCCTGCTTCATAGCCTGGTATGCTGTCCTGGCGCTGACCTTTCCCTCCTGCTTTATCAGCCTTGCCATAAGGCTGTCAGGGTATTTCTCGGCATACTCCCGTGTGGTATTGACAAGCCCGGTCGCGGAGGAATACGCCTCAAAGCAGCCCTTTCTGCCGCAGGTGCAGGAACGTCCGTCAACGACGATAACAGTGTGCCCTATCTCTCCGCCGGCGAAATTCGAGCCGCTGTATATCCTGCCGTTGATGATTATACCGGAGCCGACCCCGGTGCCCAGTGTGATAACGACCGCGGAATCTGCTCCCTTGGCGGCTCCAGCGCAGTACTCACCGTATGCGGCAGCGTCCGCGTCATTGCCGAGGTATGTCGGAACGCCGAACCTGTTTTCAATGTCAACACGCAGCGGCGCATTCACAAACCCGAGGTTATTGGAATACTCCACCACGCCGGTCGCCTGATTACAGGTACCAGGGCAGCCGATCCCGATAGAGTCCAGCTGCTGCGGAGTTATCCCGGCTTCATCGCAGGCAAGCTCCGCCGCACGGATAATGTCCATAAGTATCTCATCGTAGGGTCTGGGGGAGTTGGTCTTTACCTTGGAGCGCGCGATGATCTCACAATTCTCATTCACTACTCCGCAGGCGATATTCGTTCCGCCGATGTCAATTCCGAGGTGTCTTGCCATATCACGCCTCCTGTCAGTTATCAGATGATGTCGGTAAGAATTATAGTTCCCTTTCCGGAAACTGTGTACTCTCCTGTTCCGGCGCTGACGAAAAGGCTGTCGCCCTTCTTCGCGCTTACCTTCTCCGCTCCGGAAGATACCTCAAAGCTGCCGTCCAGCACAAGCAGCGAGTTGAAAGAGCCTTCTCCGGCGGAAAGCATTGTCGTGCCGTCCAGCTCCAGCTTGTTCACATTGAAGTATTCGCAGGAGCGCAGCAGCGTCTCGGTGCCGCCCTCGACAGCTGTGGGGGTGCCCTGGGCTGTGGTCGGATATTTCGGCGGAACAAGCTCTGTTACGTCCTTGGCTTTCTCCACGTGAAGCTCACGGGGCTTTCCGTCCTTTCCGACCCTGCCATAATCGTAAATGCGGTAGGTGGTGTTGGAATTCTGCTGTATCTCAGCGATAAGGATACCCTTTCCTATCGCATGGAGCGTGCCGCTCTCAATGAAGAACACATCGCCCTTGTGCACGGGAACGTTATTTGTCACTTCCAGCAGGGTATTGTCCGCGATCCTCTGCGCAAATTCCTCCTTGCTGATCTCGTGTTTGAAGCCATACAGAAGCTCCGCGCCCGGGTCGCAGTCAACGATATACCACATCTCGGTCTTGCCGTATTCGCCCTCAACGCGCATTGCGTACTCATTCGAGGGGTGAACCTGAACCGACAGATTGTCCTTTGCGTCGATCAGCTTTATCAGCACCGGGAAATACTCAAAGCGCTCGCAGTTCTTGCCGAGAACGCCCTTTCCTTTTTCCGCGATGAAATCCGAAAGGGTCTTTCCGTCAAAATCTCCGCCAGAAATCACGCTCTGTCCGTCCTTGTGGCAGGACAGCTCCCAGCTCTCGGCGATCCTGTCGGAGTCAAGCTCCTTGCCGTATTCCTCGCGCAGTCTGTTGCCGCCCCAGATGTAGTCCTTGCAGGGGGCTTTCAGTTTTAAAATTGCCATGTTATGTATCCTTTCTCAATATCCAAAATTTTCGTTGACGATAATCACTTTGATCCTGTCCCTGACGCGCTGCTGACCCATTCTTACATAGGAGCAGCAGATCCTGCCCTCACTGCGGCAGTGGGCACAGCTTCCCGTGACCTCGCAGGGTGTGCCGGAATGAAGCCGCTTCGTATTCTTTGGGGCAGCGACCTGCTCCACACGGCGGACAGCTTCGTCCATATCCTTTACGATCTTGTTCACGCCGACGATCAGCACCACCTGCTTCGGGCCGTAGATCATCGCAGATACGCGGTTTCCCCTGCCGTCCACGTTGTAAAGCTCGCCCTCCTCGGTGACGGCGTTGCTGCTGGCGAAAAAGGTGTCCGAAACGAACGCCTTATGCAGGATATCCTCGACCTCCTCCGGAGTAACGCCCTCGGAGCGGTCAAGGTAGATCCCCTTGAATTCCGTCATCAGGAGCTGCTTCACGCCGCTTTCTTCAAGAGTCACCGAGCCGCCCGCGGTGATCAGTCTGTCGTTCTTTACAAGGGAGCGCACGATGTCGTGAAGCTCCCCGCGCGTCTCAGCGTAGTATGGCTTTATATTGTTCTTTTCCAGCGCCGCCATAGTGCGCCTTATTCTGTCTTCCATGATGTCTCCTTAATCTGTCTGTCCTGCTTTCTGACGAATAGTAACAAGGGAATTGTCAGAAATAATAAAGCTGCCGTCGTCGCCGTATTCTCCGTAGGGAACATAGTACTCCGCCGGATTTATGCCGTAGCGTATCGTGTTGAGCATCGCCGCCTTGCTGTGCTTATAGCGATCCTCGGTGAGGTCTGTCTCCGAGTTCTCCAGAATATTCGCAGCATACACGTCCAGCAGCGAGCTGTCGATGTATGAAATGTTCTGGTTCACAAGCTCTATAAGGATAGAGCCTATCATGTTGAAGCGATAGCTCTCTCCCTCATCAAAATCCGCGAACATGATGTACTTGTACAGCATTTCCGCAGTGAATATCTGCTTTCCGGAATTAATTGCCCTGACCTCGGCGCCGTCGTCGATAAGCAGCGTCTTTGCCACCTCGTATTCAACATTGCCGAACGCCGACATCAGCTCCATAAAGCTGTCCCTCGTGAACCGGATATACCCGTCAAAACCGATCTCCAGCACGTCGGATACTGCCTTTGCAACGCCGCTTCCGCCCTGCGCCGCGTAGATATTAGGGAGAGTTCTGCCGGAGGAACTGAGCGCTATGCTGTCATTCAGCGGAATGTAGGTCAGCCGGTTCTCCACAGCGTCATAGACCGCCGCGATGAACAGCGACGGCATTTCGCTGTCTGTATCTGAGATCATAGTCATGACCGAAAGCCCCATGCTCTTATCCGGAACGAAATCATCGGAAAGCGTGCCGTTCGTGTTGAGACCGGTCTCTTTGCTCTCCGGGAAAATAACGTCCTTCAGGAAGATCACCACCATGACGATCATCGCCAGGGTGATGCCGAACGCAATGATATAAATATACCAGTTACTTTTTCTGCGTACTGCCATAAAGTCACCTTTCATCTTCGCGCCGATTTTTCATTCTGCACCCGGAAAAGGTATTGAATTTTTCCGGAAGAAGTAATATAATATATAAGGTGTATCTGAAAACCTGCGGCAACCTGTCCGCAAAGACGGAATGAAATAATCAGAATTAAATAAATAAACGCTACAATTTTATTATACCACACTTTTTCAGAAATTTCAACACATTAAGGAGCGAACATGAAGAATTTTTATCACAGGACGTGGGCGGAGATAGATCTTGACGTCCTCAAAAGGAATATTGAAATTATCCGGGGATTTTCCGGGGACAAGGGAATGATCGCCATTGTCAAGGCTAACGCCTACGGTCACGGGGACGCTGCGATAGCAAAAGCGCTCAACGGCTGCGGCGTAAAGCACTTCGCCGTATCCAACCTGTGGGAAGCCCAGAATCTTTCCTCTGCGAACGTTTTGGGTGATATCCTGCTGTTCGGGTACTGTGACATTCCGCTGGTGATAGAAAACTCTGACAAAAATTACATATTCACCGTGGGAAGCGTAGATTATGCCGAGGAGCTTTCTGCTGCTGCGGTCGCTGCCGGGAAAGTCGTGCCCGTCCACATCAAATTCGACACCGGAATGTCCCGGGTCGGCATTACCACCGGGGAAGAAGCTGACAGGATACTCGCCCTGCCGGGGCTTGACTGCAAAGCCGGGTACACCCATTTTGCGGTCGCGGACTCACTGGAGCAGACCGACGAGGATTTCACAAAGCTGCAATACAAGCGCCTTGCGGACATCTGCAAGCCGAGAAACCTCCCCATGCACTGCCAGAACAGCGGCGGCATACTGTTCCACAAGGAATTTGAGGCTGATCTCGTCCGCGCCGGGATAGTAATGTACGGACACCGCCCGAATATCGAGTATCCTCTGCCCGAGGGGATAAAGTCGATATTCACCCTGAAATCAGTGATCAGCCAGATAAAGACCATTAAGCCGGGAGAAACCGTAAGCTACGGCAGGACATTCACCGCGGAAAAGCCCACGCGGCTGGCGCTCATTCCCTGCGGCTATGCAGACGGGTTCAACCGGAAGCTGTCCGGACAGTGGAATGTGATCGTTTGCGGCAAGCCTGCCCCGGTATGCGGACGTATCTGCATGGATCAGACGATGATCGACATCACGGATATCCCCGAGGCAAAGATCGGGGACGTGGTGACGGTGTATTCAAACGGAACTTACGGCGGCTCCTCCATAGACCACGCCGCAGAGCTTACAGGAACGATAAGCTACGAGCTGCTGTGCTGCATCGGAACGAGAGTTCCCCGTCTTTACATCGAAAACGGTGAGGAAAAGGATCTTCTGCGATACCTCTGATAAATGGTTATTAGTATCAAACCTTGACTTGAAAACAGTACAAAACAATATGGGCGTACAGAGATGTGCGCCCATAATAATGTGAGATATCCGAAAACGCTTCACTGCCGGAACAGCAGTAACTTTGTGGGTATCTTTATTTCTGTGGATCATCAGTGTTTTTCCTGATCCTCAGAGACTGCTTCGGCGGTTCGCTTTCAACAGGCTCGTGGTATTCCGGCGCCTCGAACCAGAACGTACTTCCCCTGCCTACTGTGCTATCCGCTCCATATGCGAAGCCGTGCTTCTCCAGCACATTCTTTACGATCGAAAGTCCTATGCCGCTTCCCATCTTCGCGCGCTTGTGGGTCTTGTTGCGCTCACTGACCTTGTAGTATCTGTCCCAGATATAGGGCAGGTATTCCGGCGCGATGCCGTCGCCGTGGTCGGTGACTTCAAAGCGCATAAGTCCAGGGGACTTGCGGTACAGTCTGACGATCACCGTGTTATCGTCTCCGGTGTATGTGACTGCATTGTTGATGAGATTATACACCACCTGCTCCAGCTTGGTGATATCCGCATTGATCATGATACCCTCGTCCGCGTGAAGCTCGATTATTATCCCGTCGTTCTCCTTCAGGATATCAAACCGGGAGATCACCCCGGAAAGCCTCTCGGACAGGTCAAATACAGACATGTTCATCTCGGTAACGCCTGCCTGGAGCTTTGACAGATCCAGGATATCGTTCACCAGTGAGGACAGACGGTCGGTCTCGTCAATGATGACCTTCAGGTGCCGCTCTCGCTTTTCGGGATTATCTCCGGAAAGATCCCGTATCATCTCAGCATAAGCCTTGATCATCGTAAGCGGAGTGCGCAGGTCGTGGGATATATTCGCCATAAGCTCGCGGCGCAGATCGTCTGATTTCGCGATCTCCTTTGACGCGTCCTGAAGCGTTGCGGCAAGCTGCTTTATCTCGTTGAAGTTCTTCTCGTCTATAGTAAGATCGAATTTTCCTTGAGGAAGTTCCTTCGCGTGCTTGTTTATGCTGATTATCGGATTTGTCAGCCTTGTCGAGAAGAATATCGAAATAAACAGAGTCAGCAGCATTATGATTATCGCCACAAAGAGGAACTGCCGCTGGAATATCGCCATGGTAGATCCCACCGGCTCCATATAGCTGCATATGAATATAAAAGCCTGCGGATCTTCCCTGCTCCCGATAAAGGTGCACATCGTCAGCACCGTGTTATTCTCGCGCTCGTCACGAAATTTTTCGTAATACACGCCGCTTTCAGAGGCTATCGCTGCGGCGCGGTACTGGGATTTGTCCAGCTTGTACATGGACTGGCTCCCTCCGAGGTAATCGACATAGCCACGGTAATAGGGCGTGGTGATCTCAATGTACATCTTGTTTTTCCACGCAATGTTGGTGACCTTGTTGCTAAATTCCGTGCTGTCATCGTAATCCAGAGTCCAGCTCGCCTTGATGTAAGCCATAGCTTCGGCGATCTCGTAGGATTTCATCCACTCGTAGAACATCGGGAACATGGAGATCAGGAACACATAGGTGAATACCAGCATTGCAAGCACTATCGCCTCAAAGCGCACCCATACGTTGAATTTAATGCTCCTGAGGAATTTCATCAGTTCGCCTCGAACTTATACCCCATGCCGCGGAGTGTAACGATGTAGTTGCGATACGGGCCGAGATTATTGCGCAGCATCTTGATATGTGTGTCTATCGTGCGGTCGTCGCCGAAGAAATCATAGCCCCATACCTCCTCAAGCAGCTTGTTGCGCGTCAGGGCGATGTTCTTGTTGCGTACAAGGTAGAACAGCAGGTCGTATTCCTTGGGCGTGAGATTTGCCTTTACGCCGTCGATGTAAACGTCACGGGAGGTGAAATTGATCTCCAGTCCCCCGAACTTCACGGTCTCCGGCGCTGCGGCGGCAGGCGCTGCGGCGCCGGAATTGCGCTTTACTATTGCGTTCACCCTCGCCATGACCTCTTTCGGGGAGAATGGCTTCACAACATAATCGTCAATGCCCAGCTCGAACCCGAACAGCTTGTCGTACTCCTCGCCCCTTGCCGAAAGCATCAGCACGGGTATCTGCTTTATCTTGCGGATCTCCTTGCAGGCGGAATAGCCGTCGAGCCGCGGCATCATAACGTCCATGATGATTATGTCATAGTCGTTGTTCTTCACCATTTCCACTGCCTGCATTCCGTCGCATGCCTCGGATACCTCATGGCCCTCAAACTCGGCGTATTCCTTGATGACCTCGCGGATATTCTCCTCGTCATCAACAACAAGAATTCTGTACATGATATCATCTCCTGTAAAACATTGATATTCTAACCGTTTCTTTTCACAATAGAAATTTTCGCTGAAATCAGGCGTTCCTGTTCAGAACGCCGATCCCGAAAACATCTGCCTGTGCGGATAATTATAAACCAAAAAAATGAAAGGGCTGTGAAAGACCGCTGAATATTAGCTGTTCGTATCGGTTTTTTCACCAAAGAACTGCACAACCTCCATCATCATGATATCCATGATATCCGGTGTACCGGTGGAGTAGAACGTCAGCTCCGGAGAACGCAGAGTGACTGTGCAGGAAGGATCCCCGGGTGCCGGCGGCAGCGTGAGCGTGACTATTACCCTGCCGTTTTCTTCTCTCATGTCAAATCTTCCTCCGCAGACCTGTGCGAACCGTTTGATTATCGGAATGCCGTAGCCAAGGCGCTGGAAGCTGAAATTCACGTCCACCTTATCCTTGAAATCCCGGCTCGTGAACATGACGTTCTCGTTGGTTATCTGTATCTCGACGAATTCCCTGCCGTGGGCGTGCTTTCTGTAGACCGCAACGATCGGCTCGGTATCCCTCGGGGAATACAGCAGCGCATTCTGGATCGCGTTCATCAGCGCAACTACCGCCCGGCGGCTGTCAGCCCAGATGTTCAGATCCTCCAGCTCCACCAGTACCTCGATACGCCTGCCGCATTTGGCAAGAGCCGCGTTGCACCTCTCTCCCAGCGCCCGGCATAGGGCAGCCGCGTCTATCACCGCCGCCTGGTTCTCGCTGTAAAGCATGTTGGCGTATTCAAACGCGTTTCGGCAGACTGCGGAGATGTTTGCCATCGCTCCCTCAATATCCAGAGCCAGCGACAGCTTCTCAAAGTCGCCGCCTTTCATGAACATATCCCTGAGTTTTCCGGAGCTTTCCCATATCTTTGAGGAATTGAATGTCACCGCATTATATAGCGGCAGAAGCTCGGAAGCGATGTCCGCACGCTCAGCGATCGCCCTTGCTCCCTCCACTGAAACGAACTCGCAGATGTATGCGTCGCTCTCTCCGGCGGAGTTCTTTACGGGCATGATACGGCAGCAGTAGAATTTCTCGTTCTTGTACACCGATGCTTCAGTCATATCATGCATAGGGTTTGGGATAGGTTCGCGCACTAAGCTGAGCAGGTTCTCGCCCTTAGACATCATGTCGCAGCCCCGGACGCATTTCAGGGTGCTGTCAAGCAGCGCGACCCTGTCCTCGCTTCCGCTGAACAGAGAAAGGAACCTGCTCAGCTGTTCTTCAAGATCAACCATAACGCACCGTCACTTCATCAGTTCTTCCATCTCGTCGATAAGCTCGCCGAACAGCTTCAGCGCGTCGGTTACAGGCTTTGTGGAAGTCATATCGACGCCGGCTCCGCGCAGCAGCGAGATAGGATCCTTTGAGCAGCCACCGCTGAGAAAGCCGATATAGTCCTTCACCGCCGCAGCGCCCTCTTTCAGGATACGCTGGCTTAACGCTATCGCCGCGGAAAAACCCGTAGCATACTGGTACACATAATAATTGTAATAGAAGTGCGGAATACGCGCCCACTCCATGTCAAGCTCGTGGTCGATAACGATATCCTCTCCGTAATACAGCAGGTTCAGCTGCCTGTAAAGCTCGCAGAGAACGTCTGCGGTAAGGCTCTCGCCGTTCTCCGCCTTTTCGTTTATCATCAGTTCAAACTCTGCGAACATCGTCTGGCGGTACAGCGTGGTGCGGAACTGCTCCAGGAAGTAATTTATGAGATAAGCACGGCGCTTTTTGTCGGTGGTTATTTTCAGCAAATGCTGCATCAGCAGGCTCTCGTTGCAGGTAGAAGCCACCTCCGCCACGAATATCACATAGTCCGAATAAACCACCGGCTGGTTCTTGTTCGAAAGGTAGGAATGAATAGCGTGACCCATTTCGTGAGCCAGAGTGAACTCGCTGTCAAGGGTATCTTTGTGGTTCAGCAGAACGAACGGGTGAACTCTTGCTCCTGCGGAATATGCGCCGCTGCGCTTTCCCTCGTTCTCGTAAACGTCAATCCAGCGGTCGTTTATGCCCTGGGTGAATATAGCGCGGTATTCCTCCCCCATGGGCGCAAGGGAGTCGAAAACCTCCTGCTTTGCCTGCTCGAAAGGCACCTTCACCTCAATATCGCTCACAATAGGCGCGTAGAGGTCATAGGCGTGCAGTTCGTCAACGCCCAGCAGCTTTTTGCGGAGCTTCACATATTTATACATATAGTGCATGTTCTCGTGCACCGCTTCGATAAGCTGTTTATAAACCTCCACCGGGACTTCATTGCCGTCAAGCGCCGCCTGAAGAGTGCTGTCGTACTTCCTTGCACGGGCGCGGAAGGTCAGGCACTTCACCTGGGAAGAAAGCACCGCCGCCGAGGTGTTGCGGAAATTCTCATACACCCCGTATAGGCTCTCGAACGCGGACTTCCGCAGCACCCTGTCATTTGAGTGCATCAGCGGGATATAGCTCCCGTGAGTGACCTGGTGCGAGTTCCCGTCCTTGTCCACAGCGTCGGGGAATTTCAGGTCAGCGTCGTTGAACATTGAGAAGATGTTGTCCGGCGAACCGGTCATTTCCCCGGTCAGCGCCATGATCCGCTCCTCCGCTTCGGACAAGAAATGTGCCTTTTTGCGGCGAACTCTGTCCAGGCACAGGCGGTAAAGCTCCATGTCCGGCTGCTCTCTGAAAAAGCGCTCCATCGTCTCATCGTCTATCGAAAGTATCTCCGGGGTGACGAACGCCGCCGCGCCGGAAATATCGACGAACAGCATTTCAAGCCTGCTCACCATGTCCTGGTATTTCGATTCGCGGGTGTCCTCGTCGTTTTTGCGCTGTGCATAGTTTATCAGGCTCTCCAGGAGCACCGTCATATCGTCGTCGGCTTTGAGATACTCCAGCAGCTTCGCGGAGTCGGTGGACAGAAGCCCCTTGTAGGACGCTATCTGCTCAGGCATTTTCTTTGCCGTGGCAAAGTCCTGCTCCCACGCCTCGTTGGTGGGGTAGATATCCTCTATCGACCACTTGTCCTTGGCGTTGATATCGCTTCTCTTGGGAATTCTTTCAGACATATTTTATCTCCTTGAACATACATTATCATGCAAAAGTATCGTGTTTACATGCGGCTTTATCGTGCCGGTTTACTTCATTCGTTTTGAGATCTTAGGCTTGAGCATTTTTTCATAGAACGGGAAAAACAGCCCCAGGAACAGGTCATAGACCACGAAAGCCACCGCGCCCAGTCCCAGCAGCACCCACTGCCCATACTGACCGAATTCGCCCATATCCTCCAGAAGCTGGCTCATGCCGAACAGATTTATCAGCACCAGATAGCAGGAAACAGCCGCCGCAGCGTACAGGGCGAGCTTTGCCAGCCAGCGCAGTACGGCGGCCTTCAGCTTCATAATATACTGCCGGACTATCGGATAGTACCCCAGCAGGAAAACGAACATCATGCTTGCCTCGTAATTTGCGGTGAACAGAAGCGTCAGCAGTCCGACAGCAACGAAGCATACCATGCCGTACCGCACGCCGATGCGCTCCCTGACGATCCAGACCAGCACGCCTGCGACCATGGGACTGACGTACTCAAACCCCGGGATCATACCCAGGCAGAACATCAGCGCCACCGCAAGACCGCTCATGATGCCGCACAGCGACACGATGTAGGCAATTCCAGGCCCCTGTTTTTCAGCCATTCAGCGCTTTCTCCTGACCGTAGTATTTCATGCTCTCCTCCTTGCGCTCCCTGCCTGCCCGGAGAAGATCTTTCAGAGTCGCCTTATCGTCGTTCACCATTGCGTCGCGGTATTCGGTGAGCTTCTCGATTATGGTGTTTATCTCAAACAGCAGCGCCTCTTTATTGCAGAGGAAAAGGCTGCTCCACATCTCCTCGTTCAGCTTTGCCACACGGGTGAGATCCAGGAAGCTTCCTGCGGAAAACCCGTCCGCGCGAAGCAGCGAGGGGCTTTTCACATACGCATTGGAAACGACATGCGCCAGCTGCGAGGTGTACGCGATATTAACATCATGCTGCTCCGCCGTAGCGATCACCACCTGCCCGAAGCCCATGCAGCTTCCCAGCGTTGACACAAGATCGACTACGATCTGTGGGGTGTTCTCCGTGGGGGTAAGGATATAGCTTGCCTTCATGAACATGTCGGGTTTTGAGTAGTCAAACCCGGAATTCTCCGTGCCTGCCATCGGGTGAGTGCCGAGGAAATAAACGCCCTTTTCCTCAAGCACCGGAGTGCACCGGCTTACAACGTAGCCCTTTACGCCGCCGACATCAATTACGATAGAGCCTTTCTTGAAGCGATCTGCGTTGTTCTTTACAAACTCCACGGTGGGCACCGGATAGAGCGCCACAACAGTGAGATTTGCTTCGCCCAGACGCGACTCGTCTATTATTTCATCGATCGCCCCCTGCTCCAGCGCCTTTTTCTCGGTCTCGGGGTCGGCGTCGATACCCATTATATGGTGGAACGTATTGGCTTTCAGCGCCTTGCAGAACGAGCCGCCGATAAGTCCCAGTCCAACTACTGCAATATTCATTCTTTACTTTCCTTTCGCAGAACTGCTCCTGCATAAATTTTCACTCTATATTTTACCACAAATCCTTAAAAATTTCAACCACTTTCAGGATTTTTATACTAATAACCGTTTGAACGAAGGAAAAGATTTGCAGAAAGACAGTGCCGATACCTAGAGATGCGCTGATTAAATCAAAATCGCCCCGCCTAGTTTCGCGTAAAATATCACATATTCCATAACAACTAACTATCATATTACGCGAAACTGAACGGGCTAACTCACGGGGCTGATTTTGATACGCTACGCTTTAATCAGCGTATCCCTTGGAAAAGAAACGCAGGCGTACTTTCTGTACGTCATGTTTCTTTCGTTAGTCCATGCGGTTTCGCCGCAGGCGAAATTCCGGTCGCTCCGACCGGAAAGGCTGGACATCAGTAAGCGAGTATTCGCGAACCACATTAATTAAGATAGCGGTGCTGGATTTCTGCAAAGATTTCCTGAGTTTAAATGGTTATTAGTATTACACAAAAAACCGGGAGCGTTCACTCCCGGTCAGTTTTTATATTGAAGCGGTCATTCTAGGCTCATGGTGTCTTTGCTTTCCTCGACCGGGATCTCCTTAGGCTCCTCCGCCTTGGGGCGAAGCTTGTCGATGACGTCAAGGAACAAGTTCTGTATCACCCTGTTGAAATCAATGCTGATATCCAGCACCCTGCTCTCCTCAGCAAAGCCGCCCGCCATGGAACGGTGTCCGCCGCCGCTGCCCACAGACTTCAGAGCCTCCTCGGAAATAGTGCCGGCGTTCAGCTCGTCAAGCTCGGAGCGCACGGAGAACTTGAACCCCTTTTCCTTGCGCGAATAAACCACCGCAAAGGTGACGACATCAAGGTTAAGGATAAAATCCGAAACGGTAGCCACAAAAGCGTCCGCACAGGGAAAATTCAGGAACGCGAACGCCACGCCGTTATAGATATCGATATTCTTCATCGAGTCAACGAACGCTTCCAGCTCGTCATACTGGATAACACCGCTCTGGAACCTGCGGATAAGCTGATTGTCAGCCCTGGGGAACAGATAGCGGTAAACGTCGATATCAAGCTCGGTCACGCCACGGGTGAAGTCCGCGGTATCCATTTTAAGCCCGTACAGCAGCGCCGTTGCGACGTCCTTCGGCATGTCCATTTTGTAGGACATGTAGTAATCCGCAATGAGCGTCGAGCAGCTGCCGACAATACGAATATCCTTATACTTATAGTCAGCCGGGCAGAAAGTCGGGTGGTGGTCTATACAGGCTACCTCATCTCCGACAAGGTCAAGGATATTGGCATTTCCTTTCTGGGAATCCACGGTTATGATGTAATCCTCGCTGGTCATATCCTTTAGATCCGCAGCAACTGTCATCTGGATACCGAATTCGGCGACCATGTTTGCTGTAGCGGTGCGCTCGATATTTCCGTGGTGGCAGATAGTCGTGGGTATTTTGAAACGCTCCAGAAGCACCTGCAGCCCGAACGCACTTGCGATAGCGTCCGGATCCGGGAAATTATGCGTCTGGATAAATACCCTGTGACCTTTTAGTACTGTGATGAGTTCACTGAGCTTCGGGGACATGAAGGTCCTCCTTAACGGTTATTAGGTAATTTAGCTAAATCGCCATGCAAGATATTCATGTAAAATTAAGTTACACAAAATACCTATTATCACTATTCTATCACATATATTGAAATAAAGCAATAGTTTTTTTAAAATTTCCGCATATAATTCTGTTAAAATTACATAAATCTTTTGTTGTACAACGGCTGTATTATTTAGCTGAAAATTTTACCGTCGAAAGCAACAAAGCAGCGATAGAATATTTATGCATATTATCAATTGGTAAGATCCCCGAACTTAAAATCTCTTAACGTTGTATTGACAAAATCATCTGGATAAGCTATAATTTATCATAACGATATGTTTTATAAGCAAAGGAGCACAACACAATGCCTGACCAGTTTTCACGAACAGAACTCATTTTCGGAAAGGAAGCCATGCAAAAGCTCGCCGCATCGCGTGTTGCGATATTCGGTATCGGCGGCGTGGGGGGATTTACGGCAGAAGCGCTGGCAAGAAGCGGAGTTGGGACTCTCGACCTCATCGACGACGACAGAGTATGTCTCACCAACATCAACCGGCAGATCTTCGCAACACGAAAAACCGTGGGTAAGCTCAAAATAGATGTCGCAAAGGAACGGCTTCTTGACATTAACCCGGATATGACCGTCAACACCTACAAAACCTTTTATATGCCCGAAACGGCAGACCAGTTTGATTTCACGCAGTACGACTACGTTGTGGACGCCATCGACACAGTGACCGGAAAAATAGAGCTTGTGATGAACGCCGACAAGTGCAAAACTCCGATAATCTCCTCCATGGGCGCAGGAAACAAGCTTGACCCCACCAAATTCCAGGTCGCGGACATCTACAGCACTTCGGTGTGCCCTCTTGCCCGGGTAATGCGCTACGAGCTGAAAAAACGCGGTATCCGTAAGCTGAAGGTGGTCTATTCCACCGAAAAGCCCATTACCCCTTCCGAGGATATGGCAATAAGCTGCAAGCAGCACTGCATCTGCCCTCCCGGGACTGCACGCAAATGCACCCAGCGCAACCAGATACCGGGCAGCACCGCCTTTGTTCCGTCCGTTGTCGGACTTATCATCGCCGGCGAGGTGATAAAGGACATCACCGGAATACGGGGCATGAAATGACTGTTCCGATCACTGTCACGCCGCATCAGCAGAAATCCCCCACAGTATTGATCGGTGGGGGAATTCGCTATTTGAACAGATTTTTCATTCTGAACTGCTTCGGGGTAATTCCGCGCAGTTTTCTGAAGCTCTTTATCAGGTGCGGAGAGTCGGCGAACCCGGTCTCCCGGCTGATCCGGTCAAGGTCAAGGTCGGTGAATATCAGGTACTCCTCAGCCTTGATTATGCGCATTTCCTCAATGTATTCCTTGCAGGTCTTGCCGTATACCGAAAGGAAATTCTTCGCGAAATAGGAATAGCTCATGCCGCACTGTTCCGCGATCTCTGACACCTGAACGCCCTGCGCCAGCCGCTGGTCGATATACTCCGTTATATTGTAGATGTCATATCTGGAGTCCTCTGAATAGGTCTCGCTGTCCACCGAAAATCCCTGTTCCTGCCAGCAGCGCAGAATATTGATGAGCAGTCGGTAAAGCTCCGTGCGTATCACCAGGTCAAAGCCGTATTCCTGCCGGGTCATTTCGTCAATACAGCGCGAGAATACCTCCTGCGCTCCTGCCGCAGAGGTCTGCGCGCTGCTGAACAGGGTGTTCATTCCCTTCCTCTCGGCGCTGCGGAATATGCTGCGCAGCTTCGGGGCATAGCTAGGGGTAAGGTTCATGCGGTTGATGTCAAGCTTTATGACCGCATACCTTGCAGCGTCTTGCCCGGCAGCGCTCATTGAATGCACAGCCTTTGGGTGGAAAAGCACCATTTCACCCTGGTGCGGCGTGTATTTTTCCGAACCGTTGGATATCACAACGCTGCCGCTCAGCATCAGCACAAGTTCCATATAGAAATGCCAGTGTGCGCGAACCGGGAAATACTTAGATAAGGTGTCAAAATAAAAGCACTCCACCGGACGATTGAGCACATCGCCTTCTTCAAACAGGAAATACATATCTCACCCCGAAATCAAGGATTTCCCTGCCACCTGAGCTGCCAGAACGCGACAGCTCCGGCGGCGGCAACATTCAGCGAATCCACCCCCAGCGACATGGGTATCTTCACGGTATAGTCGCACCGCGCTATCGTGTTCTCCGACAGTCCGTCGCCCTCGGTGCCCAGCACGATCGCGAGCTTTTCCTCAGCGGCAAGCGCAGGGTCGTCTATGCTGAGGGAATTGTCGCTGAGCGCCATTGCGGCAGTCCTGAAACCCCAGGAATTCAGCAGCGCAAGCCCCTTTTCGGGCCAGTCGTCAGCCTCCTCGCCGATCACCGCCCAGGGAACCAGCAGCACAGTCCCCATGCTGACCCTTACAGAACGCCGCAGCAGCGGATCGCAGCAGGAGGGAGTGAGCAGCACCGCGTCGATCCCCAAAGCCGCCGCAGAGCGGAATACCGCCCCGATATTGGTGCTGTCCACGATATTCTCGAGAACCGCCACCCGGTGGGCGTTTCTGCATATTTCCCCGGCGGATCGGGGCTTCGGGCGGCGTACAGCGCAGAGCACTCCCCTGTTCAGCTTGTACCCGGTCATCTGGGAAAGCACCTCCGGCGGCGCAAGGTACACAGGAATATCGCCGCAGCGCTGTATTATCTCACTTGCACAGCCGTCCAGGCAGCGCTTCTCGGTCAGCATCGACACCAGCTCACAGCCGGCGTTTATCGCAAGGTCGATCACCTTGGGGCTTTCTGCAATGAAAATACCCTTTTCAGGCTCCAGGCGGTTTCTCAGCTGCGCCTCGGTCAGCTTTGTATAGACCTCGCACCCTGGGGTGCCGAGATCGCTTATTTCAATGAATTCAGGCATAGTTAATCTCTCTTATCGTTTTTTAGAAATCCCCTTATCGCAGACAGAGCCTCGGCGTACTCGCCCATAAGCTCCCGGTGGTCAAGCACGGCGAAATCCGTCATTCCGTTTTTCAGCGCAAGCTCGGAAGCCCTGGCACGCTCGGAAAGCCCGTCCAGACCGATAGTCTTTGAGGTGCTCTTCAGCGAATGCGCACATCTGCGGTAATCCTCCCAGCGCTTCCCGGCGAAAGCGGCATTCATCTCGTCGTACCGTCCGCTCTCGCAATAATCTGAAAGCACATCGCGGTACAGTTCCGGGCTGCCGCAGCAGTACTGCATCGCCATAACGAGATTGAGCTGCGGAAGCGCCTCCACCAGCGCCGCGAATTCCCCGGAGTCAGGCGCCGACTGCTCCTCCTTATCGGTAGGCGGAAGCACCAGTTCCTGCGGAAGATTGCGGCTTATTACCTCCTCCAGCTTCGGTCCGCGCACCGGCTTTGAGATGTAGTCGGCAAAGCCTTCGCCTATGTACTCCTCGCGCATTCCTGAAAGTGCGTTCGCGGTGAGCATGATCACTGGCGTGCCGCAGTTGGGAGAATCCTTGTCGGCGCGCAGTCTGCGATAGGTCTCAACGCCGTCCATCTCCGGCATCATGTGATCCATTAGAATGAGGTCGAAATGCTGCTTTGCTGCAAGTTCCAGGCACTCCCTTCCGCTGCCTGCGGTTGCCGTCTTTATCCGTGTGTCCTTGAGCAGGTTCACTATAACCATCTGGTTCACCGGCAGGTCGTCCACGATAAGGATATGAGCGTCCGGCGCTTCAAAGGAATGCGAATATCCCCGCGCGTCCACCGCAGAATAGTTCACGTTGATCTCCCCGAACGCCGAATTCACGGCGATATCCTGCGGAAGCTCAAAGATGAACTCGCTGCCCTTTCCGGGCTCGCTGTTCACCTCGATCAAACCGTCCATGAGTTCGCACAGTTTCCTGACGATCGCAAGACCAAGACCGGTGCCCTCGACATTCCGGTTGCGTTTAATGTCTAGCCGCTGGAACTGGTCGAACAGCTTCTTCCTGTCCTCCTCCGAAATACCTATACCGGTATCGCGCACCGAAAATCTGAGCCGGCAGCTGTTCCCCGAACATTCACTGCTCACCGTCAGGGTAACGCTGCCCTTATCGGTGTATTTTACAGCGTTCGTCAGCAGGTTCATGACTACCTGTCGGATATGCGGCTCGTCGCCCACAAGCTTCAGCGGCACTTTGCCTTTACAGCCGACATTCAGCTGAAGTCCCTTATCCTGGGCGCGAATTGCGATCATGCTGCAGCAGTCGCTCACGAGGGAGCTAAGCTCGTACTCGCTTTTAAGTATCTCCATTCTGCCGGACTCGATCTTTGAGATATCCAGCACATCGTTGATTATCGCAAGCAGTGAATTTCCGGCAGTGCGGATATTTTCAGAATATGTGCGGATAGCGGGATCCTTTTCCTCACGGAGTATCATCTCGTTCATGCCAAGCACTGCATTTATCGGGGTGCGTATCTCATGGGACATGTTGGCAAGGAACGTGCTTTTTGCCTTGTTTGCAGACAGAGCCTCCTCCTGGGAGCGCTTTTCCTTTACGACAGCGTACATCAGCTTCATATTCTGCTGCTCCATCATGGAGATCAGCACTTTCGCCACGATAAGCGACAGCAGGATAAGACCCAGTGCGATGACCATTTCCGGTATAACAAAATAACGTACCGTTTCACTGCCGTCGATATTCCGCCACAATACTGCCAGCAGCAGTCCGCCGCAGCAGCACAGGGCAGTCGTATCCGCAAGACGACGGTTCACGAAAATGATAGAGATAAGCACCGGCATCATGAATACGGTCAGGGTGATCGAAAAGACATAATGCGTCACTGCGACCACCGTACACATAAATGCGACGGTGAGCACCAGAACGTAATTCAGCATCCATGTCTTATCCGGGAATGATTTGAGCAGAATAAAGTCTATAAGCACCGCCGAAAGGTTCAGTCCCGATGGTAATATCAGGTACAACACTGCTTGTCTCATCAGTCCGCATTCGATCTTGTTGTCTGCTATCAGGATAATATTGACAATTATCTCCAGTATCACAACTGCCACTGCCATGAACAGGTTCACATACAGCAGCCTTCTCCGCCACTTGGAGTAATCAGGTCTGATCTCCGCCAGTTCCTTCTCAGAAATATTCACCGACAGATCCTGTCCTATCTTTAATGTTTTTTTCATATCAGTTCACCCGGCTTTTTATTCATTTACTTACATTATAATGCAGTTTTCCCGAAAAATCAAGTGTAAGTGTTATTTTTAACAAAGAATTAAGAACTTTTTTCCCGAATGATATGATTATTTTTTCTTTTTAGTCATTTCCTATAAAAAAAATCCACAAGACCGCTTGATTTTTTATTATGAACGTGATAAAATGTATGTAATCGTTTTAATGCGATCATCAGGACATACAACACGGAGGTATCTATGCGCTTACACAATTTCACAAAACCGGCGCTGACAGCAGCTCTGGCATGCGTTATGGCACTGACCGGATGCCAGAAAAGCGATGAAAACAAGGAAAGCACAAGTGATCAAACAACATCGGCAGCAGAACAGGTAAATACCCCCTCTGACGCTGACACCAGCGAGGGCAACACAATGACCTCTCTGGAAGTCATCAGGGAAATGGGCAACGGAATTAACCTCGGAAACACCCTTGAGGCATACAACCACCAGGCATATCTCAGCGGCTCCAGCCCGACGCTGGCTGAAACCTCCTGGGGTCAGCCCACCACGACCCAGGAAATGATCCAGGGAATGAAGAACGCCGGCTTCGACACGATACGCATTCCCATAGCCTGGACGAACGGAATGAACTTCGAAAGCGGTGACTACACCATAGACAGCCGCCTTATGGATCGCGTGGACGAGGTTGTGAACTGGGCGCTGGACGCTGACATGTACGTCATAATCAACGACCACTGGGACGGCGGCTGGTGGGGAATGTTCGGCTCAGCAGACCAGGCGGTGCGCGACCAGGCTATGGAGATGTATAAGTCGATGTGGACGCAGATAGGCGAGCACTTTGCCGACAGCTCATACAAGCTGATCTTCGAGGGTGCGAACGAGGAACTGGGCGACCGCCTGAACGACAAGAATATCACCGGCTCCAAGGGCGTTCTCAATGAGAATGAGTGCTACGAGACAGCGAACCTTATCAACAGCGAGTTCGTAAAAACGATACGCTCCCTGGGCGGCAAAAACGCAGACCGCTTCCTGCTCGTCGCCGGATACAACACCGATATCACCAAGACCTGCGACGACCGTTTCGTAATGCCTGAGGACACCGCGGACAGCAAGCTGCTGCTTTCGGTGCACTACTACACACCGTGGGATTACTGCGGCACCGACGGCGTGAACCAGTGGGGTTCTTCCGGCGACTATGACGAGATGAACGGGCTGTTCAAAAAGCTCAGCAAGTTCTCAGAACAGGGCTATGGCGTGGTTATCGGCGAGTACGCAGTCATGAAAAAGAACGGCGGCATCAAGGAAGATACCGATCTGTTCTACTCAAACCTCATGGACAACTGCGACCTGTACGACTTCTGCCCCGTGCTGTGGGACTGCAGCAATTTCTATAAGCGCATAACGAACACACTTGCGGACGATACGCTGGCAGAACTGTTCAGCAGCCGCGCTTACTCAAAGCAGGAAGGAATATCCGTTGAGGAAATAAAGGCTGCGGCGCAGACCCGTCTTGAGGAATCCTACAACTTCGCTATGGAGGAATCCTTCGCAGATGTCGAGCTTTTGCCCTCCGACGACGCCGCTATCGCCTGGATAATGTACCAGAGCGCCGACTACACAAAGTCATACAGCGTTGGCGACAGCTACGACCCCACCAACAAGACAAAGGGAATCAAGGAGAAAAACGCTCTCATAACCGGCGAGGGAACTTACACTGTAAGCCTTGATTTCTCGGAATGCGGTTCCGCAAAGGGCGTGGCGTTCGCAGCGCTGGGAATATCCAACGGCGAGGATCTTTTCCCCGGCTACACGATATCCATTGACAAGATACTCATAAACAACTCGCCATACCAGCTTGACGGAAAAGAATACACGTCCAGCGACGACGAGCACTGCACCCGTGTAAATCTCTACAACGCCTGGGTGAGCAGCGTTCCTGATGACGCAAGGACTCCGGACGGCGACCTCACCGACTGCTCCGCGCAGATAATGGCGCTGGGCGACAAGACTTTCGTTGAGTCGATCACGATAACGTTCACCGTTCACGCGCCCAACTGAATATAACGAAACTCCCGGAATGCGAAAGCTCCGGGAGTTTTTCAGCTATAGGGGTCACTGTAGTATGTAATTCATAAACCTGCGCACGCTTTCGGGGAAATAGGCGTTTGGCTTGTGTACAAGCACGATCTGCGACTCTATCGGGCAGTCGGTTATCGCAAGGCAGTCCGCACGGGATCCGTCTACCAGACCGCAGGCGGACTCCGGCACAAGCGCAGTACCCACAGAGCGCTCCGCAAGGCAAACCACCGTCCTCGCGTCGTCGCAGATACAAACGCAGTGCGGCTCCAGCCCCATACTGCTGAACGCGTCCGTTATAATACTCTCCCATCTGCGGTATAATATAAGCGGCTGCCGGGCAAGCTGCTCCATTGAAACGCTGCTGCTGAACATTCCCTTAGTACAGACTGCATTCATTTTCTCACGGACAAGCCCGTGCACCTCGAATTCGCTCTCTGCGAAAGGAGTACGCACCAGCGCGGCGTGGATAATGTCCGCACGGAGCTTTTCAAGCAATGAGTAGGTGTTCGCCTCTGTTATCTCAAACCTGACGCCGCTGTTTTCTGCGATAAAACCCGATATCCACTCTCCGCCCCGGGTGCATATCACCGACGACACCACTCCCAGGCGTATCGTGTCCTTTTCGGTTCGGGAACACGCCTCGATATCCTGGCGCATGCTGCTCTCCATGCGAAGCAGGTTCTGCGCCCGGTCATACAGCAGCTTGCCGGTTACGGTCAGGCGGATATGCTTCTTCCCGCGCTCGAACAGCGGACAGCCAAGTTCCTGCTCCAGCAGCTTCATCTGGGTGCTGAGCGGCGGCTGGGACATGTACAGCTTCTTTGCGGCAGCGCTGATCGTGCCCTCCTCCGCTACTGTGACGAAATATTTCAGCTGTTTCAGATCCATGTTTACCTCCATACCGACTGCATATTGTTTCTATACGAAAAAAGTATATTGTTTTTTCAAACTATACCTTTCCAATATCCAGCTTTTATGATATACTATTAGAGGTGTTTTGTCAAGAGCATTATCAGAACCTGTTCACACAGAAATCAACACACGTCTATCCTTGGCGGACAGGTTCACAGAAAGGCAGGTAATCTTATTGTTCAAGCTGCTCGTACACATTAAAAAATACAAAAAGGAATGCGTGCTGGGACCTCTGTTCAAGCTGCTTGAAGCGCTGCTGGAGCTTTTCGTTCCGCTGATTATCGCAAGGATAATCGACAACGGCATCGGCGGCTCCGACAAGGGCTACGTCATCGGAATGGTGTGTCTGCTGGTAGGGCTGGGCGTTGTTGGACTGGCGTTTTCAATTACGGCGCAGTATTTCGCCGCAAAAGCCGCCGTTGGCTTCTCCGCAAGAGTAAAGCACGAACTTTTCCGGCACATCGAGTCGCTGTCCTGGACTGAACTTGACAGCGTTGGGACCTCCACCCTCATCACCAGAATGACCAGCGACATGAACCAGATACAGAACGGCGTGAACCTTACGCTGCGACTGCTGCTGCGTTCCCCGTTCGTTGTATTCGGCGCGATGATCATGGCGTTCACGATCAATATACAGGCGGCTCTTATTTTCGTCGCGGCGATACCGGCGCTGTCCGTGGTCGTTTTCGGGATAATGCTGTGGTGCATTCCGCTTTACAAAAAAGTGCAGTCCCGGCTCGACAAGGTACTGGGGATAACCCGTGAGAATCTCACCGGCGTGCGTGTTATCCGCGCGTTCTGCAAGGAGGACGAGGAGATACAGTCCTTTACGCAGCACAACAATGAGCTTACCCGGTCGCAGAAGTTCGTCGGCAGGATCTCAGCGCTGATGAACCCACTGACCTATGTAATAATCAATCTCGCGATAATCTGGCTGATACAGACCGGCGCTGTTCAGGTAAACGACGGCACGCTCTCCCAGGGCGACGTGGTGGCGCTGTACAACTACATGTCGCAGATACTTGTGGAGCTGATAAAGCTCGCCAACCTCATAATAAACCTCACAAAATCCGTTGCCTGCGGAAACCGGGTGCAGGCTGTTTTCGAGATACATTCCTCGCAGGAGGTATCCGCAGATGATACAGTTCACGGCAGCGAGGACTACGCGGTGGAGTTCCGCAATGTATCGCTGAAGTACGCGAACGCCGGCGAGGAAGCGCTTACGGGAATGGATTTTGCCGTAAAGCGCGGCGAGACCGTTGGGATAATCGGTGGCACCGGCTCGGGCAAATCCTCTCTCGTGAACCTGATACCGCGCTTCTATGACGCCACCGGCGGCGAGGTGCTGATAAACGGCAGGCTTGCCGAAAGCTATCAGCCGGAGGAGCTTCGCATGAAAATAGGCATCGTGCCGCAGAAAGCGGTGCTTTTCAAAGGCTCTATCCGCGAGAATATGCAGTGGGGTAAGGCTGACGCCACCGATGAGGAGATCATGGCGGCGGCAAGGATCGCCCAGGCAGCCGACGTCATAGAGAGCAAGGGCGGTCTGGATCACGAGATCGAACAGGGCGGAAAGAACCTCTCCGGCGGACAGCGGCAGCGCTTCACTATCGCGAGGGCGCTCGTGAGAGACCCGGAGATACTGATACTTGACGACAGCGCGTCCGCACTGGATTTTGCGACCGACGCCGCGCTCAGAAAAGCTATACGCGAAATGGACAGCCAGCCGACAGTGTTCATCGTATCCCAGCGTACCTCCTCTATCCAGCACGCAGACAAGATAATCGTGCTGGACGACGGAAAGATCGCCGGCATCGGAAAGCACGCCGACCTGCTGGAAAGCTGCCCGGTATACAGCGAGATCTATAATTCCCAGTTCAAAAAGGAGGCGGTATAAATGGTAGCCAAAACAAAGCAGACCGCCCCGAAAGGCACTCTGAAAAAGGTGCTGAAATACGTCGGCAGGCACGGAATGTTCATGGTGCTGTCGATGATACTGGCGGCAGTAGTCGTGGCGCTGACCCTGTACGCGCCGATACTCATCGGAGACGCGATCGACCTTATCCTCGGAAAAGACAACGTGGATTTCTCCGGCGTGGCAGCGATACTCATTAAAACCGCCGTGGTGATCGGCGTGACAGCCATTGTGCAATGGGTGATGAACGCGATAAACAACCGTGTAGCGTTCCATGTGGTACGGGATATACGCAACGAGGCTTTCCGCAAAATTGAAGTCCTGCCGCTCAGCTACATTGACGCAAATCCCAGCGGCGATATCGTGAACCGCGTGATAGCCGACGCCGACCAGTTCTCCGAGGGTCTGCTGATGGGCTTTACCCAGCTTTTCACCGGAGTTGCGACTATACTGGGCGCTCTTGTGTTCATGTTCACGATAAGCTGGCAGATCGCGGTCGTGGTAGTCGTCACCACTCCCCTGTCGCTGTTTGTGGCGAAATTCATCGCCAGCCGCACCTACCGCATGTTCCGTCTGCAATCCGAAACGAGAGGTCAGCAGACAGCGTTCATTGACGAGATGATAGGAAACCAGAAAGTCGTTCAGGCTTTCTCTCACGAGGAAAAGGCGCTGGAGGAGTTCGACAGGATAAACGACCGCCTGGAGGAATACTCTCTGAAAGCGACATTCTTCTCCTCGCTGAGCAACCCCTCGACGAGATTTGTGAACAGCGTGGTTTACGCAGGCGTGGCTCTGTGCGGCGCGCTGATATGCATTTCCACCGCCGGGACTGCAACCGCTTTCACGGTGGGACAGCTCTCCTGCTGCCTTTCCTACGCGAACCAGTACACAAAGCCGTTCAACGAGATCTCCGGCGTGATCACCGAGTTACAGAACGCTCTCGCCTGCGCGTCAAGGCTGTTTGAGCTTATCGAGGAAAAGCCCCAGGTCAGCGAGCCTGAAAACGCAGTCACCCTCAAAGACGTAAAGGGACGTGTGAAACTGGACAACGTGTCCTTCTCCTATGTTCCCGAAAGAAAGCTCATCGAAGACCTGAACCTCACGGTAAAGCCGGGACAGCGTGTGGCGATAGTAGGCCCCACCGGCTGCGGCAAAACCACGATAATCAATCTGCTGATGCGCTTCTACGATGTGAACGGCGGCTCGGTAAACGTTGAGGGCAACGATATCCGCAATGTGACCCGCCGCAGCCTGCGTGAAAGCTACGGCATGGTGCTCCAGGAGACCTGGCTCAGATCCGGTACGATACGCGAAAACATCACCATGGGAAAGCCGGACGCCACCGACGAGGAGATAATCGCGGCTGCAAAGGCTTCCCACGCACACAGCTTCATCAGGAGAATGCCACAAGGTTACGACACGGTGATCGGAGAAGACGGCGGAAGTCTCTCCCAGGGACAAAAGCAGCTGCTCTGCATAACCAGGGTAATGCTCTGCCTGCCGCCTATGCTGATACTTGACGAGGCGACTTCCTCTATCGACACGCGCACCGAAATAAAGATACAGGACTCCTTCGCAAAGATGATGAAAGGCAGAACGAGCTTCATTGTGGCGCACCGGCTCTCCACTATTCGGGAGGCGGACGTTATCCTTGTGATGAAGGACGGTCACATCATTGAGCAGGGAAACCACGAGCAGCTTCTTGCAAAGAATGGTTTCTATGCAAATCTCTACAACAGCCAGTTTGCTGTGTGATACAGCGTACCTCATACTCTGCCGGGCGGCATTTCTGCTTGCCCGGTACTTTTTTTGAATTATCACGAAAAACCGCTTGATTTCCCGGTGGTTTTCCATTATAATAAATTAGTACATACTTGCCGAATGGCTATTACCGGAGGACATTATGATAATTACAGATCTTAGCGGACAGTGGGACGTTTTCCTTGACGAAAGCAAAGCGGACGCACTTCCGAAAAAATACCCGGACAGGATTACCCTGCCGAATTCCACATCAAACGCCGGGCTTGGAAAGCTCAACACCGAGACCGAATACGGCTGCCTTACCGACCTGCACAAGTTCGAGGGCTTCGCGTGGTTTCACCGCATCGTGGATATTTCACCGGAAATGGCGGCGCAGAACCTTACGCTGTTCCTGGAGCGCACCAGGAAAAGCCGCGTATTCCTTGACGGGAAACTGATCGGGGAGTGCTGCTCGCTGTGCGCGCCCCACCGTTATTCCCTCACCGGAACGGCACCCGGCTCCCACGAGCTTGTTATCTGCGTGGACAACACAGACTACCCCACCGCCGGGGGACATCTCACCTCCCGGGACACCCAGACCAACTGGAACGGTATCGTCGGGCGGATAGAATTGCAGGCTTACGCCGCTTACCCCGAGAGCATTTACGTCATTCCCGACCCAGAGAAGAATTCCGTGCAGGTACGGACTGACATTGTCGGAGCGCTGTGCGGAAAGGCAAGACTGAGAGTGTTTGACGACGAGTTCGAATACGCATGCATCAGCGTTGATTTTGAGGAAAACATACCGTTGGAATGCGACATTCAGCTGAATTATCCAGCGCCGCTGTGGAGTGACAGTGAACCCAGCCTTATTTCTCTGGAAATAGACATAGCAGGAGACTGCCGTACAGTGCAATTCGGCATGAGAAGGCTCTCCCACAACGACAGAACGCTGCTGATAAACGGCAGTCAGACCTTCCTGCGCGGCAAGCACGACGGGCTTGTGTTCCCACAGACCGGCTTTATGCCGACTGACTCCGCTTCATGGCTTGAGTTCTTCGGAACGCTCCAGGAATACGGCATAAACCACGTCCGCTACCACACCTGCTGTCCCCCCGAGGCGGCGTTCGCGGCTGCGGATATCCTGGGTATCTACCTCCAGCCGGAGCTGCCGTTCTGGGGGACTATCCCGGACGAGTTCGGTGCGGAGCATGAGTTCCTGCGTGACGAGGGCTGGCGAATTCTCCGGGAATTCGGACACCACCCCAGCTTCGCCATGATGAGCATGGGCAACGAACTCTGGGGCAACAAGGACAGACTGGGCGAGCTTATCGCCGGGTACAAGTCGCAATACCCCGACAAGCTGTACGCCGGCGGCTCCAATAACTTCCAGTTCGTCCCCTGTGTACTGGAGCAGGAGGACTTTTTCAGCGGAGTTCGGCTGGGTCACGACAGGCTTATCCGGGGAAGCTACGCCATGTGCGACGCTCCCCAGGGTCATATCCAGACAAATTACCCGAACAGCCTGCACAACTATGATCCGCTGATAGACGAGACCGCGGCGCTTGGCGGCACCACAGTCACGGACGAAAACGGCGAGATCATGATCCAGTACGGAACCGAGATGAAGAAAGTCAAAGCGGAAAGCTGGGACAACATCTCAGTGCATGTCCCGGTAATATCCCACGAGGTGGGTCAGTATGCTATATTCCCTGATTTTGACGAGATCGACAGCTACACGGGTCCGGTACGCCACGAGGCTTATGCCGCATACAAAAAGGGGATGGAGGAAGCAGGAATGCTCCACCGCTGGAGGGACTTCTTCCATGCTTCCGGAGCGCTTGCGGTGGACTGCTACCGCAGGGATATCGAGACCGCAATGCGCAGTTCCATGATGAGCGGATTCCAGCTGCTGGATATCCAGGACTTCCCCGGACAGGGCGTTGCGACTGTGGGTATACTTAACTCCCACATGAGATCCAAGGGGCTTGTAACGCCGGAGGAATGGCGCTGCTTCTGCGCTGACACGGTGGTGCTCGCCCTGCTGAACGGGTTCGTGTATAAGTCCGGGCAGGAGATAGAGGTCGGGATCCAGGCGAGCAGCACCTCTGTGGAGCTTTCCGGGAGAACGGTAAACTGGGAGCTGTACGTTGACGATAAGCCGGTATCAAGTGGCAGCTCCGATATATTCCGGCAAAATGGACGGGTGTATCTCGCGCGGAGCATTTCGTTCAGCGTGAACTGCGACCGTCCCGTAAAGGCGCGGCTGCACCTGTCCATTGACGACCTCTGCCAGAACAGCTACGAGCTGTATATCTATCCCGATATTGACGTAAAAATAACCGAGACCGGGATATCCTGCGGCAGCAAACATATCCGCATTACCCACGACCCGGAGGAAGCGAAAATGACCGGAGCGCTGTATATCCCCCTGCTGGACGAAAGCTCGCTTCCCGGCGAATACTGCACGGACTTCTGGTGCTACGGCATGTTCCGCAGCATTTCCGAAAGCATGGGCAAGCCCGTACCCACCGGAACGCTGGGACTGCTGATAGACAACAGCTCTCCCCTGCTGGCGGATTTCCCCTGTGAGAGCTACACCACTCCGCAGTGGTACTATCTTATCACCCACAGCCGCTGCGCCGACCTCAGCGGTTCTAAAATCGAGCCGGAGGTCTGGGTGATCGACAATCCCGAACGCCGCAAGCGCCTGGGGCTGCTCTACCGCAGCGGGGACGTGGTATGCTGCACCTCGCGCCTGTGGGAGATCGCAGATCGCCCGGAAGTGAAGTGGTTCGCGCTCAGCCTGCTTAACTATCTGAAAAAAGACTGACACAAAAACCTCCCTCTTTCAACGGAGGGAGGTTAAGGAACCACTGATTAAATCTGGTGCGCAAATTGCGCCGCAGATTTTTCGTCAGATTGTACAAATTGAGTGCAGACGGGCTGGCGCCCGTCAAGCGAAATTTGTGCAAGATGGCGGAAAAGATGCAAGCAAGATGCGTG
>JALEOL010000061.1 GCA_022766785.1 Oscillospiraceae bacterium | reverse complement strand
AGCCCATAAGCCGCTTCATCGCATGGGTGGTAAGCAGAAAGCGCAGAATGTTCATCGCATTGCGCTGCAATTCTCCCCGGGTAAGCTCTCCGCTTTCAAGGCAGGCGAGGGTATTGTCGGGGTTATCCGCACCGTTCGCCGTCACCATGTAGACATCGTTCTGCGCCATTGCCATAGCCGCAAAATCGGTCTTGTCCGGCGCATTTCCCCGGCGGTTGATGTTCGCCCACCAGTCGGTCATGACAAAGCCGTCAAAGCCCCACTCGCCGCGCAGGATATTGGTCACGAGGTCGTAATTTCCGGCTGTCCACACGCCGTTCACCTTGCCGTAGGTGGTCATGACGGTCTTTGCCTCGCCCTGCTTTATGGCTATCTCGAAGCCGCGCAGATATATCTCCCTCAGCGCACGCTCTGAAATAACGCTGTCAAGGGTGTGGCGGTGGGTCTCCCGGTTATTGCCGCAGAAGTGCTTTATCGTGCCCTCGACCCCGGTGGAGTGCAGACCCGCAAGCTGCGCCGCTGCAAGATTTCCGGTAAGGAACGGATCCTCCGAGAAATACTCAAAATTGCGCCCATTGAGCGGGTGACGGTGGATATTCATGCCGGGGCCCAGCAGGCAGTCCACCTGATTGGTGTGCATTTCAAGCCCCATGAACGTGAACAGTTCCATCATCAGCTGACGGTCAAATGTGGAAGCCAGCAGCGTTCCGTTGGGCAGGCTGAACGCCTTTGTGCCGCAGTCCAGGCGCATTCCCGAGGGGCCGTCGTCGCAGCAGCCGCAGGGTATACCGAGCGCCTGAAGTTCATCAGACACTCCGCCGAACGCCGCAGCGGTTCCTGCCGTCACCTTGGGGCTGCCCATTCCCTCGCCGCGGATAATGCAGGAAAGGTCGTAGTCGGTAAGCTGTGCGGTGAATTCCTCCAGCGTATTCTTCCCGTTGTAAACATCGGCGAGTTTTATCCCACGGTCGCCGGTCTGGGGTATCTCCGGGGGGAGTTCTGCGTGTTCATGGGGGAACGGGTCGGCGGTGATCGGAACGTCCTCGAAAGCCACCGTGCCGCCGTCATTGCGCATTCTCCTGAACTCCACCACCGGCGCCAGCGCAGAGCTGCACTGTCTTACCACGGTCTCGGGTATATTAAGGCTGAAGCGCTCCGCGGCGCTGCGCACATCAGTGCCGATATAGAAGCGGTATTCTCCCCCCTCCAGCAGCCAGCAGTAACGGTGTCCGGTAACTCCGCTGTCATCGTAGGAAGCAAGGCTGTCCACGGGTATCTCGATAGTGAGCCGCTCGGACTCGCCGGGCTTTATCGTCCAGGTCTTGTCGAAGCCGCAGAGCACTCTCGCAGGCTTGCCAAGCTTCCCCTGTGGAGCCTCGCAGTATATCTGAACGACCTCTCTGCCGGGGACTATGCCGGTGTTCGTTACGGTAATATCGGCGGTGACAATGCCGTCCGCCGCAGCGAACTCCGCCGAAACATCAAACGTGGTGTAGGACATGCCGAACCCGAACGGGTAGCGCACCCTGTCCTTTGCGAAGGTCTCGAAGTAGCGGTAGCCGACGTAGATATCCTCGCCGTAGCAGTCCTCCTCGCCGCTGCCGAAGTACTTATCCGACGGGTAATCCTGCACGCTGTAGGCGATAGTGTCCGGGAGCTTTCCGCAGGGAGATACCTCGCCGGTGAGCACCATTGCCGTGCCGGTGCCGCCCACCATTCCGCCCTGCCATACATACATCACAGCGGAAATGTCGTACCTGTCCATGAAACTCATATCGATAAGCCCGGCGGTATTCAGCAGAACGACTGTCTTTTTGAAAACCGCGCTCACCCTTTTCAGCATATCCTCCTCGGCGTCCGAAAGCAGGAACGCGCCTTTTTCAAGGCGGTTGTCCATTTCCTCGCCGGCGGTGCGTCCGATGATGACTATCGCGGTGTCAGAGGTCTCGGCGGCGGCTTTTACGATGTCGTCGGTGAGGGGCATTTCCTCCTGCGACCACGGCTCGCCGCCCCAGCCCTCGCCGTAGTTGAACGGGTGCTGTCCGTCCCACTCGGTGTAGATGTCCAGCAGCTTCTGGTTGACCTTATAGCCGGCGTCCATAAGTCCCTCGGTTATCCCGACGACCTTTGAAACGTTCACCATGCCGCCGCTGCCGGTGCCGCTCTTGTAGTAATGCAGCTGTATCCTGCCGAAAACCGCTGCCTCGCCGCCCTTTTTCAGCGGAAGAGCGCCGCTGTTTTTCAGCAGCACAACGCCCTGGGATACCGCCCTTGCGGAAGCCTCGAGATATCTGTCCCAATCGAGAGTTCTTTTCATATTCCTGCTCCTTTATGCTGTTGACACCTCTGAGCAGCCGGAAAGCGTCCTGCCAGAGATGAGCCTATAAGAAAAGCGCTGTCCGCAGTCAGCAGGGACAGCGCCGTGATTGTCAGCTTACTTCTTTCCTCCGAACAGACCGCCGAGCTTGTCCTTGATGCCGTCAACGTTCACCTTGGTCTTAACGCCGTCAACGACCTGGTTTATCACATCGTCCGGCAGGTCAACGCCGATTATTCCCTCAACCGTCTTGACAGGCTCCTTCTGGAACTTTGACGCGATGTCCGGGTCGTTCTTTACCTTGTTTACGATCTCATCTATTTTTGCTTTGATATCCATGTTCTTCTCTCCTTGTTGATATAATTTATGCGGAAAGCACCGCTATGCTTTCAGTATATCACATTCTGTGACAAATTTCAAGTGCGGCAGGGCGTTTTCTGCATATTTCACGGCAAGGTTTTTTCCTGTGGTTTTTTTGCAGAAAACACTTGCATTTGGCAGGATATATTGGTATAATATAATTTAGCGGAAACGAACTAATCAGCGAAAAGAGGTATTGCCTTGGAATTTTTCAGCTACATATCAGACGCATTCAGCAACCTGGTGCGTGTGCTTATGTCGATAACCGTGTTTGATGTCATAGATATACTGCTGCTGGCGGTGCTGATCTGCGTAATAATCAAGCTCATGCAGGAGACCCGTGCGGAACAGCTGCTCAAGGGTATCCTTGTGCTGGTGGCGCTGTTCTTCCTGGTTCAGATATGCCAGCTGAAGGTAATGAGCTTTTTGTTCCAGAACTTCTTCCAGGTGGGACTGATCGCGGTGATGATCGTGTTCCAGCCGGAACTTCGCCGCATGCTGGAAAAGGTCGGCACGGCAAAGGTACCGAACCTCGTGCAGTCGCTGGACAACGGCATGGGCGACGTTCAGGCGCGCGACAAGTGCATTCATGGTATCGTTGACGCCTGCGAAAGGCTCAGCCGCACCCGTACCGGCGCGCTTATCGTAATTGAGCGCCAGACAAAGCTCGGAAACATAATCGAGCAGTCCACCGTGATCAACTCAGACCCGTCCCCGGAGCTGTTCTGCAATCTGTTCTACAATAAGGCTCCGCTGCACGACGGCGCCGTGATAATACGCAATAACCGTATCTACGCCGCAGGCTGCTTCCTGCCGATAACCAACAAGGGGCAGTATGTGGACGCTGACTTAGGCTCGCGACACCGCGCGGCACTGGGAATGAGCGAGAATTCAGACGCGCTGATAATCGTCGTTTCCGAGGAGACCGGTATTATTTCCGTTGCGAAATCCGGTCAGCTCACAAGGTTCAACAATGAATACAATCCCAAAGAGGCTCTCACAAATATCCTCCGTGACGAAATGCCCGACGACAGCAAGGCAAAGACCAAGGGCAGGCGCAGGACAAAAAGACCCCAGGGCGGAACCGACGCGGAATAAGGAGGAATCATGGATAACAACGCCAAAAACAGCGATAAGAAGCCGAAAAGCAAGGGCAGCTTCCGCAGCTTCATGGGCGGAATGGGCAAGGCTGCGCGCAATAACCTGAAAATAATCGTACTCAGCACCGTTATCGCGGTAATAGTGTGGATACTGGTATCGGTGCAGGTTTTCCCCACCATAGAGACCAGCATTTCCGGTATCCCGATACAGGTTCAGCCCACGGAATATATGGTAAGCAACAATCTCGAAATAATCGACAGCTACACCGGCACAACGGATATACGAATAGAGGGCAAGCGCTATGATATTTCCGCGCTGAAGGCGGACGATTTCTACGCGACTCTCGACCTCAGCTCCATTCGTTCCGCAGGGACATTTACCGTGCCGGTAACAGTTTCCAGCAAGACCGGGGTGGAATATAACCTTATCGAGACCTCCCAGCTTGCGGTAACGCTCACCATTGACGAGATAGCGACCCGGGAGTTCACCATTACCGCATACGCCCCGGACATCAGCCTGCCCGAAGGGTACTACGTTGACGAGATAACCGCCTCCCCGGCGACCGTCACAGTTACCGGTTCGGCGTCGGTGCTTGACAAGATAAGCCGCATCGAAGCAAAGGCTGCGATCAACGGCGAGATACACGAGAGCCATGAGGTGCAGACCCCCCTCACGATGTATACCGCAAACGGCTCCAAGCTGGTAAACGACGACATTAAGATCAGCACCGAAAGCGTGCTGGTGAATATCCCGATATATATGCAGAAAGAGCTTCCGCTGACGTTCTCGTTCGCAGGAGTGCCGCAGTACTTCGACATCGACAGCCTTGGCTTCAAGATACAGCCGGGATCCATTATGGTAGCCGCGCCGGACGACAGCATAAGCAATCTCAGCGAGCTTAATATCGGCACCGTGAATATCGCCGACATAAGGCTCAACCAGACCGTATCCACTATCCCCATAACCCTGCCCGAGGGCTACAAGAACCTCTCCGGCAACAACAGCGCCCGGGTGACCTGGGATATCGCAGATTACGGCAGGCTGGACTTCCCCGTGACAAACATCACCACCGTGAACACCCCCGACAACATGGAGGTGGACATCATCACAAAGGAGCTTACCCTGAGCGTTATCGGCCCGTCCGAACAGCTCAGCGCCCTTACCTCCGGCGACTTCTACATCACGGCGAACCTGCTGGGAGTGTCCCTGCATGACGGCTCGCAGGACGTTCCCGTGACGATAATGATAACCGGCACGGACGGCAGCAACTGCCTTGCGGTGGGAAGCTACAGGATAACCGTGAGCGCACGGACAGTGACAGGCGAGGAATAAATGGCGATAATCATTTCACAGATAAAAACCACCCTGGACGAGCCAAAGGAAAACGCGGCGGCAAAAGCGCTGTCCGCACTGCGGCTGAAGCCCGGGGATATTGAGGAAGTCCGCCTGTACAAAAGCTCTGTGGACGCGCGCCGCGAGGTGTGCTTCGTGCACTCGGTGTATGTCCGGATGAAGGACAGGCAGCGCGAAAAGCGTATCGCGGAAAAGCGCCCGGACGTCCGCCTGTACGAGCCGGGAGAGCTTTCGGTAAAGCGCGGCGGCGAAAAGCTCAGCGGAAATATCTATATCGCAGGCTTTGGCCCGGCAGGAATGTTCTGCGCGCTGACGCTGTGCGAGTTCGGGTATAAGCCGGTAGTTCTGGAGCGCGGCGCTGACATGGACAGCCGCATTAAGGCGGTGGAGGGCTACTGGGGCGGCGGAACGCTTGACAGAGCTTCCAATGTGCAGTTCGGCGAGGGCGGCGCAGGCACTTTCTCCGACGGCAAGCTCACCACAAGAATAAACGACCCCCTCTGCTCACGGGTGCTGGAGCGGCTGGTGGAATTCGGCGCACCGGAGGAGATCCTCACCCAGGCTAAGCCCCACATCGGCACCGATCGGCTGCGCGGCGTGGTGAAGAACCTCAGGCAGCGCATACTGGAGCTTGGCGGCGAGGTGCGCTTTCTGTCGCCGCTGGAGGGTATATCGCTGAAAGGCGGAAAGGTAGCTGAGATAACTGCGGACGGTGCGGAATTACCCTGCGGAGCGCTGGCTCTGGCGGTGGGACACTCGGCGCACGACACGTTCAGAATGCTGCTTCAAAGCGGCGTGGAGCTTGTCCCGAAGCCGTTCTCCGTGGGAGCAAGGATAGAACACCTCCAGAAAGACATCGACCTTGCGCTTTACGGGAAGTACGCAGGGCACCCGGCGCTTCCTCCGGCGGAATATCAGCTTTCCTACCACGAGGGCGGCAGGGGCGTGTACACGTTCTGCATGTGCCCCGGGGGATATGTCGTGGCTTCTGCAAGCGAGCCGGGTACAACAGTCACTAACGGCATGAGTTATTTCGACCGAGCCGGCAGCAACGCCAACAGCGCTGTGCTGGTATCGGTAGAGCCGGAGGACTTCTGCGGCTCGCCGCTTTCCGGGGCGGAGTTCATTCAGCGGCTGGAGCGCAGAGCCTTTGAGCTTGGCAGATCCGGCAGAGCGCCGGCGCAGATGACGAGGGACTTCATTTCCGGGAGCAAAGCCGGGAGCCTTGACTTCACGAGGGTTGAGCCGACTTATTCCCTCGGTGTCGAGCCTGCGGACTTAGGCGGGCTTTTCCCGGAATATATCGCCGCGCCGATGAGAAACGGACTGCGGTATTTTGACCGCCGGATAAAGGGCTTCTCCGACAGCGGAAGTATCCTCACCGCCGCCGAGACCAGAAGCAGCAGCCCGGTGCGGCTGCCCAGAAACGAAGCCGGGTACGCATTCTGCGCGGATAACCTGTTCCCCTGCGGCGAGGGCTGCGGCTATGCAGGAGGGATAATGTCCGCGGCAGTTGACGGCATCAAGACCGCCGTGCGGATCATGGAGAAATACGCCCCGGGTGAATAATCCGGAACTATCAAGACAAAATACCCCCAGATGATATTCCGGGGGTATTATTTATGTGCGAGAATGGAATGGTGCTGGTCGTAGGAAATGTGTCGCTGAGCGCGCTTCCCGGGGATATTCCGGTCATTTCGGCAGAAAAGGTCAGTGTGGTAGACTGCCCGGAATGCGCCGTGATAATAGGCGAGGGCGCTGAGATACCGCTGGTGAAGCGAGCCGCCGGGGTGATGATAAACGGCGACAGCGGCGGCAGTTTTCCGGCGGAGCGGCTGAGCAATGTGCAGCTTATAACCTGCGGCAGAGGCGGCAAGAATACGGTGAGCATAACCTCTGACAGCGGCGAAACGCTGACTCTGGCGCTCAACCGGGCGGTGAATTCGCTGAATGGCTGCGTTGAGCCAATGGAACAGCCGATGAAGCGCACGTCCGCCCCGGAATACGACTGCATGGCGGCATTCGCGGCGGCAATTCTCATCGGAAAGGTATAAACGCAGGGGAGGGGCTTGTCAATATTCATTCCCGTCCCTGATAAGTTCCCTGATATAAGCGAAAACCTTATCCTCGCCCTGTTCGGCAAGCATTCGCAGCAGCTTTTCCAGCATATCGGAGGTCTCGGGGTGTATCGACCTTACGGGCTTCCGCGCCAGGAAATAGTCCAGCGGATCTGTGTCACGGTACTTTTCGCCGCGGTAAATTTTGCTTGCGGCTACCCTGTCGCAGAACATCTCAACGAGAAATCTCAGCGGCATTTTCACCGGCTTGTAGACTTTTTCTTTTGGGTCAACGTCTATCCAGTATTCAAAGTGGTGGCGGTTGCGCCCCTTGTGGTGCATCCACGCGAGGGAATACCCGTTTGTTTCGCGCTCCGCTTCGTTGGGGCTGCGGCTGCCCTGAAAGTATTTCACACCCGGGAGAAACTCGGTCGGGGTGTATTTGGACAGGTCGTGCCGTAAGCCCTGCCAGAAAATACCGGCTCTGGCGCAGTGTGCTATCACCTTGTGGCGGTGACGGGTTATCGTGCGAAAGTGACCGACCATGGAACTAAGCGACATTTTAACTCCTTATCCTGCGCTTAGCCCTGCCGGGAAAGCACAGTTTATTTTTTCTCGTTGTAATAGCTGTTGAATATCGGGCGAAGCCTTTTATAGAGCGGCACGGAAATCAGCGCGGCAATAACGCCCTTTACAAAGGTGAACGGCAGGTTAAATATCAGCAGGCACTCTATAAGGGTGTCGGCTTCTGAAAGAATTGCGGTGTACATACCGATGATAACTTCCATAGGCATCATGGCTGTGTACATCGGGTAGATGATGAAGTAATTGGTGACAACTCCGATAGCCGCCATGGAGACCGCTCCTGCAAGGCAGGCAAATATAACGTGCTTGATCGTGTGACCTGCTTTGTTTGCGATAATTCCGGCAGGAACGACCAGCAGGCAGCCGAGGATAAAGTTGGATATCTCGCCGATACCGCCGGTAGTAGAGCCGGCGATAAGGAAGCCGCCCAGATTTTTTATCAGGCACACCACAACGCCGGATATGGGACCCATTGTAAGGGACGCCAGAAGCGCGGGTACATCAGAAAAATCGAAGCTGATAAAGCCCGGCATTATCGGCACCTTAAAGCTCAGAAACTTCATCAGCACCACTGCCATTGCACTCAGAAGCGCGGTAAATACCAGCTTTCTGACGTCGAAAAGGGATTTCTGCTTTACTGTGTTTGTGTTGTTCATGTTTTCCTCCTTGTTCTGGGAATGTGAGGAAACAGAAAGCCCCTGCACGCACAAATGGCTGTACAGGGGCGCAAATATGCACGCAGGAACGCGAAGTCACATTTGTTTTCTGATTCTTTCATCCGGACTATACCGTCGGTACCGGAATTGCACCGGTTCAGCCTTATCGCGCCGTATGATACGGGCTGAAGGCTCGCGGACTTTCACCGCCGGTGGAGAATTTCACTCCGCCCCGAAACAGATAAAATGTATTCGGTGATCGCTCACCGTAGTATTATTATATACCCGTATCGCAGATTTGTCAATAGGGAAAAAGAATTTTTCTGTAAACCTGCCCTGCAATGTCAGAGCTTTGCTTCGGCAGGATCGTTTTCTTTTTCCGTATCATCGCCGGTGCTGTTCGGGTTGTCGATCGTGATAATAAAGCCCTCCGCGAACTTGTACTTGTCACGGCGGTGTATGTAAAGAAATCCCGCCGCCGAAAAAACCACAGCGCCAAGCATATTCACGGCGAGGTCTTTCATCGTGTCGGTTATCCCTACGTCAAGATAGCCGCCCTCTATGGTGGCAAGCTCGTTACCGTCCTTGTCGTACAGCACGGTGTGGTCGATGTTCTTTACCACGACCTCCTTGTTCTGTCCGGTAGGGTTGAGGGAAACAGACGCAACGGTGGTGACTATCCTGTCCTTCTGCATATCCTTGTGGAACATTTTGTCGCCGCTGAACTCAAAGAACTCCCACAGCACTCCGACCGTCATAGAAAAGCAGAACGATATTATCGCAACAAACAGCGGCGTCATCTGGATACGCTTGCTGTGCGTATTCAGCAGGTCGATAAGCCCAAAGCCCACCGACGCCGCAAGAAATCCTGTGGTGGTGTGAAGTATACTGTCCCATATCGGGATACGGTTGTAGAAATTCGAGATCTCGCCGAGTATCTCCGCAGCGAACACGAACACTATCACCGAAATTTCCAGCACGTTGGGAAGCGTTATTCCCGTCTTGGATTTAAGGAACACGGGAATATACATCAGCGCTATCGACAGCACGCACAGCATCACATTCTGGAAATTACCGAGGAAGATCTGCCTTATCATCACGAGCAGTACTGCTGCAACACTGACATTCAGCACTATGACGCAGTTTTTTTTAGATGAATGATAGTTTTTCTTTAACTGATCGAAGCATTTCATTGACGTTGCACCTTTCTTTTGACTTGCCTGTACATTTCATTTTATCACAAGTAAAAGAAAAAAGCAATACGCGGATACGCCTTGCTGTTGTTCAGGTGTATTTTACTGCGCTTATTGGACGCAAAACAGGAATGTTGTGGCAAAACCCGCTGCCGGGGTACCGGATAAGGCGCTATGTGCCGATCAACTGTGCTGGATATCAGGAACGCTGATAAAAATATCCTGTATTCCCGAAAAAACAGATTTCTGATTGACATAATGGCATGGTTGTGATACAATAATATAACAGTCTGAAAGGAGCGATAGTTTTTGTTGGAATTACAGGAGCTGGTCTGGAAGCTTCCAGACGGCAATACGATAATAAACGGCATAACCTGCCGGCTGGACAGCAGGCTGACCGTAATAACCGGACCAAACGGCGGCGGCAAGACTTCCCTTGCGAAGCTCATTGCCGGCGTTGAAAAGCCCACTAGCGGCAGGATCATACTTGACGGCACCGATATCACGGATATGGACATAACCGGCAGGGCAAAGCTCGGGATAGCGTATGCGTTCCAGCAGCCGGTGCGTTTCAAGGGGCTGACCGTGAGAGATCTGCTGGAGCTTTCCGCAGGCAAAAAGCTGGACAGCGCCGGGCTG
>JALEOL010000054.1 GCA_022766785.1 Oscillospiraceae bacterium | reverse complement strand
ATACGCTACGCTTTAATCAGCGTATCCCTTGGAAAAGAAACGCAGGCGTACTGTATGAACGCATTATCCGCTGCGCGGAAAACGCTCAAGTTTCTTTGACGACGATAGCGGTGCTGGATTTCTGCAAAGATTTCCTGAGTTTAAATGGTTATTAGTATAATACAACGATCCCCGGGAGTGTTCCCGGGGATTTTGTTAGTCATCGAATAAATTCTTCCAGGTTTTTTTGGGACGTTTTTTGGAGATCCTGTCGTCCTGCTTCTCTTTCATAACCGCAAACTGGGACATTATCGCCGCGGCTAGCTCCGGATCCTCTTCCTCGGGCTGGCGCAGACCTGCGTTCAGCTCAAGCAGGTAGAACGGCGTGTGCTCCGGCTTATGAAGATCCTCGCTGTCAAAAATATACCGGAACGTGATATCCCTGATACCGGTCACTATCGTGACAAAAAAGCCGCGTTCCTTTCCGAAAAGATATATCGGCTTATATATCACCTCGGAAACCTCGCTGTAGTACAGGAACTCGCTGCCCTTTGAGGTCTTTGCTTCAAGCTCGGTCTCGTTCACCGTGTAGGTGCAGCTCCTGCCATACAGTATCACCGGGATACACACAACGCAAACCACCGCGGGTATAACCCAGAACACGCTGCTCATGAACCCCAGAAGATCCTGCGGAGCGCCGAACATCACAAGCCCTGTCACCATCATGCAAAGGCACAGAAGCGCAGCGATAATGCAGCCGATCACCAGCTTATCCTCGTTATTATATGCGACCCGGAAGCTACCACGCCGCACCAGCTTCTTTTGACTGCTTATCTCATTTTCCATGCCGCTCACCTCACACTCATTCAGGGGTTGTTTTATATTATAATATCACAAAATTCCGCCGCTGTCAACTATGTTAATTTTTTCCGGGAGAATATCCGGGATAGCATCGCAGATAATATAACTGCGGCAAACATCACCGCGTCACAAATCCAGAAAGGAATGAATACAATGGGAACTGAATTCGCAAACAAGCATATCGGCTGCACTATCCACAACTGCGAGCATCACTGCAGCTGTGATGATTACTGCTCTCTCGACAAGATCGAGATCGGCACTCACGAGGCTGACCCCACGGTATGTCAGTGCACTGACTGCCTTTCCTTCAAGCTCAAGCAGGGCTGATGTCCGAAGAACGGATATTCCGCGATGAGGAGTCGATGACTCCCGACGCGATCGCTGCCGACAGGAAAGCGGCAAGTCTTACAGAAATACCTCCTTTTGTTTATGCGTTGGGCACTGTGCTGAGCAGGTTCAACAACGGAATAAACTGATCGTCCCGAAAGCATCGGGGCTTACGGGATAAAATGCCGCACCTTTTAGTGGGTGCGGCATGTTTTATTGCTGGTTATTCTTCTGCTCCTCAGCCTGCTGTTTGGCTTTGTTGGATTCCCCCAGGGGATACATAGCGTTTCCGTCCTCGTCGTATACCGGCTCGAATTTTCCGGTGACATATGCGGAAATGATATTGCACGCCACATGACGGCTGTACTCGCTGTTTTCAAGGCAGATACCGAACGCGATCTCCGGGTCGTCCGCCGGGTAAAATCCCACGATCGTGGAATTGAACTTCGTCATCGCGATGACCTCGGGACTGCCGGTCTTTGTGCAGACGTTCTCCTTGCCTATCCCCTTATAATCGTAGATGTTGTACCAATTTCCGTCCAGCAGGAAGTTCGCGTTCTCGCTTACGCGCTTCATTCCTGCCTTGACCTCGGCAAAAACGTCCTCCATGCCCTCGGAGAAATCCTCCATGACCTCGGGCTGGGTCTCGCTGATAAGCTCGGTGAAATCGTAATTATACACCGCCTTTACAATGTGCGGACGGTATCTCACGCCCTCGTTCGCGATCGTCATTGCCTGAGTCGCCAGGTGCAGGGGCGTCAGCAGCGTCTCCGACTGACCTATGCCTGCCTGGATCGTGTCGCTGGCGTTCCACTCGATACCAAGCCGCGCGAAAAGCTCCGGCGAGGTCATTCGCCCGGTGGACATGGGGATCTCAAAGCCCAGATCCTGTCCGACGCCGAATTTCTCCGCCCAGTATGCCAGCTTATCTATCCCCAGCCGCCGCGCGGTCTCGTAGAAGAAAATATTGCAGGAGTGCTTCAGTCCGAACTGAACGGTTATCGACCCGTGAACTCCGGTGCAGCCCGGGGTGTAGCTCGGCGCGTAATACTGGTAGCGCCCTCCGCAGTTTATCGTCGTGGAAGCGTCGATCACTCCCTCGGCAAGCCCGGCGGTGGCGGTTATAGTCTTGAACGTGGAACCCGGGCGGTACTCGCCGTTTATTGCGCGATTCAGCAGCGGCGAATTCTTCGCGTTGAGCACCGAGGCATAATCCTCCACAAGATCGTTGATGTCATACCCCGGAATAGTCGCCATCGCGAGCACCGAGCCGTCCTTAACATTCAGCACGACCGCCGAGCCGATCTCGGTATCCTTGCCGCGGAGGTTAGCGTCCATCGCGGTGGTGTAGTATGGCGAATGCAGAAAATCCATGTGATATTGCAGGATATCCACCACCATGTTCTGGAAATCCGAGTCGATAGTCAGCATGACCGAATTTCCTGCCTGAGGCTGCTTTATTATCTCGTCGGAGATCTTCACGCCGTTGGAATCCCGGGTGATCTCACGCTTTCCACGCTCTCCACGGAGTGTGCTCTCCAGCGCCGCCTCAATGCCGGAGGTGCCGATGATGTCGTTCATGGTGTAGCCGGAATCTTTGAGAATAGCGTATTTCTCCGCGGAGATAGCGCCGACGGTTCCCCTGAGATGCGGCGCGGTGGTGCCGTCAAGATAGATACGATCCCAGTCCTCGGAGATCTCCATTCCGGGCATCAGCGAGGATAATTCTTTAAGCTCCAGCACCGTTTCGCTGGACAGCCCGGAGGCTATTTCATACTTGTTCTGATAGTTGAAATCCATCAGATCCATTTCATAGCGCACGCCTGCAATATAACGGCGCATTGGCTCCTCGTACTTGTCGGAGATGTCATAATTCTCGTACAGCGCGTTGACGCAGTTGTCAACGGTGGCATACACTCCAAGCCCCAGCCGTTTTTTGAGAGAGTCCACGGCGTTTTCGCGGTTCATCTCAAACTGATAGGGCTGTGTACGGGTTATTGGCAGCGACTCGTTCCACTCCTCGCCCTTGTCGATGAGCACTGACAGAATGCGGTATATGACCTCGTTTTCCGTTCCGGAAATAAGGCTGGCTTTCTGAAGATTTACGCTGCAATTGAGCTGATTTGTGTTGAGTATCTTTCCGGTGCTGTCGGCGATCTTACCCCGGGCAGCCTCGATATCCTGCTCGGCGGTGTAGGAATTCTGCGTCATCGCGAGGTACTTTCCGCCGTCCGCGATCTGTATCTCAAGCAGCCGCAGTCCGCACAGGAACGCCGCCGCTATCACCACCGCCGCGAGTATCGCCGAGCGGAGAACATTTGAAAATTTCGACATATCATCACCAAGAATAGACCCGAAAAAACAGAATTCACTCTTCCTCGTCCGCACTGTCTGCGGCGGCTTCCTCCAGCCTGCGCTCCTCTTTCGGGCGGAACCGCAGGGAAATAAGCCGAACCAACAGATACACCGGGATCGAGAATACCACCGCCCACAGATACGCCGGCAGCAGCGAGTGAACAAAGGAGATAGAAGAACTTTCGCGCTCCCACACCCAGTGCAGGAACAGGAAATCCATCGCGCAGATCAATATCACCGAAATGGTGTTCATCACCAGGTGGGTGAGCCAGCTGCGCTTTAGCCAGAACTGCCCCAGCAGCGATATCGCAGGGCAGATCACAAGCAGCCACAGCGAGGAAAACCCGATAAGCGTACCGCTGGCGATATCCAGCATAAAACCGCAGAACACTCCGAATACTCCTGCGGCGAACTCCCCCTCAAACATTGCCACGGCAGTGGCGAGGGGAATGATAAGGAGAGGACACCACCCTCTGATAAGCGGCGCGACCTCCCACAGATAGAACAAAAGCAGCACCAGCGAATAACACAGCCAGCGCAGGAAGCCGCGCAGTCTCGCCTTTCTGGTGCGTGCCTTTATCCGGGATATTTTTTTTACCATGACTGATCACCCGTGTCAAAGGACAGCCCCTTGCCGTCGAAATCAATGATAGCATACGCTGAGGTGATCGCGAAGCAGTCCTCTATCGGCTCTATCACCGCGTGCTTTGAAAGACCGTTGGGATCGTTGTATACCTCAACGACGGTGCCCACCATCAGCCCCTCCGGGAACAGACCGCTCTGTCCGGCGGTAACGATAACGTCACCCGGGAGGATATCGGCGTCCTTCAGTATCTGGCTCATAAGGCACTGCTTCTTTTCGGCGGAGGCGAGGTCGTTTTCTATCACCCCGGTCGCCTTTGTGCGCTGGGTGTAAACGCCGACATTCACCTGCGGCGAAAGTATCGTTGACACCTTGGAGTAATTCCCGGCGATCTCCGTTACCCTGCCGATAAGCCCGACTGAGGTTATCACCGGGTCGTTGAGGGAAATGCCGGAATTGCTGCCCTGGTTTATCGTGAAGCCGCCGTAGATGTCGTTGGCGTTTCTTGCGATAATGCTGCAAGGCTCGGAGAACACGAAATCCTTGTGCTCTTTGCTGAGACTAAGCATTTCGCGCAGCTGCTCGTTCTCGTGCTGAAGCTGCTCGTAGTCCGCAGTGCGCTCATACATACGGGTGACAAGCTCGCGCAGCTCGTCGTTCTGCTCCTTGTAGGTATCGGCGTTCACCCACCTGTCGATGAAGCCGTTCACACCGTTCGAGATAGCGTTAGCCGCGGTGACGAACGGGTAGGTTATGGTATTGATGACCTGCTCCGGCAGGGTCTGGGTACCGGCTGCCACCGCAACATAGGTCATAAGTCCCAGCAGCAGCGCCGCAATGCATATTAAAATCTTGAACTTGACGCTGTGGAAGAATTCTTTCATTAGTGATCATGACCCCAAATCATCGCATGATGCCGTATTATCAGTAAATGCTCTCGTCCTCGCTGAGTACGTCCTCCAGCTTGTCGATGTTCTCAAGGACTTTTCCCGTGCCGTCCGCAACGCAGTCAAGGGGACGCTCCGCGATCTTTACGGGCATACCGGTCTCCTCGTGGATAAGCTGGTCAAGACCTCTCAGCAGAGCGCCGCCGCCCGCCAGCATGATACCGGATTCGATGATATCCGCCGCAAGCTCGGGTGGAGTCTTTTCCAGGGTTGTCTTAATTGCGTCGATAACGTGGGAAAGCGGCTCGGAAATAGCCTCGCGTATCTCCTCGCTGGTGACGGTGATGTTCTCCGGCAGACCGTTGAGCAGGTTTCTGCCCTTGATGTCCATTACCGGCTCGTTGTCGCCGGTCTTGTACGCGGAGCCGATGCCCACCTTGATGTTCTCTGCGGTGCGCTCGCCTATGAGCAGGTTGTACTTCTTCTTGATATAGTTGATTATCGCGGAATCGAACTCGTCGCCGGCTACTCTGACGGAGCGTGCGGTAACTATGCCGCCCAGGGAAATTATCGCCACCTCGCTGGTGCCGCCGCCGATATCAACGATCATGCTTCCCACAGGCTCGGCAACGGGAAGCCCTGCGCCGATAGCCGCAGCCATAGGCTCCTCAATGATGGAAACGCGCTTTGCGCCGGCGTTCTGCGCTGCTTCCTTTACGGCGCGGCGCTCAACCTCTGTTACTCCGGAGGGGATACAGATTATTACGCGCGCCTTTCCCCTGCCCTTGAGAGCTTTTCTGATGAACTGCTCCAGCATACTGGAGGTCATGTCGAAATCAGCGATAACTCCGTCCTTTAACGGTCTGACCGCAACGATAGAGCCGGGGGTACGTCCGATAACGTCCTTTGCCTCCTGACCGACGTAGCGCACGCACTGGAGCTTCTTGTCCACTGCGACAACAGACGGCTCGCGGATAATGATACCCTTTCCTCTCATATATACCAGCGTATTCGCAGTTCCTAAATCGATACCGATGTCCTTGGTCATTCCAAACATTGTGTTTCCTCCGTGAATATATTATTTCCGCGCCTCGCACGGTACAATTATACATAATAGTACAATTATAATTATAGCATTATTGTGCTCTGTGCGCAATGCATTATTAGCATAAATTTTCACGAATTCCCGTGGATTTTTTGGCTATTTTTCGGTATTGTCCCCGGCGTACCGTATCTTACTGCGCAAGTGTAGAAAAATACTTTGAAAGCGAAGCGGAATTTTTCAAAAAAGGCTTGCAATAAACTTTTGTATACTGTATAATATAAATGTGAATATACGTCAGCCCGGTAATTCCGGGTGTTATGGCAACACCGCATAATTATTTTCGTTCGATTGCGCCGCAGATTTTTCGTCAGATTGTACAAATTTGACGCAGGCGGGCTGACGCCCGTCAAGGAAAATTTGTGCAATATGCAGGTTTGGCGCAAAATGAAACATGATCGTTAACGCATTATGTGATATTTTGCGCCAAACTAAAAATATGCAAGCAAGCGTACGGAAAAGGCGTTAGCCGTTAATTGTGTGGTGTTGCCTTATCATATTGACCGGGTGGGGTCAGAAAGGGAAAAGATATGCTGAAAGAAAAAGTCACGGTAACTATCTGCGGAAAGCCGTATAATCTCCGCACCAACGACGCGGCGGCGCTTATTCGCCAGGCAGAGGAATCCGACCGGAGAATAACCGAATACTGCAAGCTCATGCCGAATAACCCTGCCCCCAAGGAGGACGCCTGCGTGTTCACCGTGCTCGACCTGCTGGGGGAGCTTGACACAGCCACCGCGGAAAGAGACGACCTCGCAAGGCGCAACGCAGGCATGACCGCCGACGCCGAAAAGGGCGCAAAGGCAGTGGAGGAGAACCAGCGTCTTAACGCCGAAGTCACCGAACTGAAAAAGGACAGCGCCGCACTGGAGAAGCTCCGCAAGAGCTATTCCGAGCTTGAGGGGAAGAACGCGCAGCTTGCCGACACTCTGTGCGAGGCGAACCAGCGCGCGGACGAAAACGGCAATGCGAAAAAGGAACTGGACTCCGCGAACGAAAAGCTCCGTACTCTGGAGGAGAAAAACGCGCAGCTCACCCAGTCGCTGAAAGCCGGCGAAAACAGAGCCGCCGAGCAGGATAAGTCCATAGCTGAAATGCACAAGCAGAACGCCGACCTCCGCAAGCAGACCGAAAGGCTTGCCGCCCTCACCGACGAGAACAGGAAGCTGACGGAAAAGCTGGAAAAGGCGGCAAACACCGAGGAAGCCCTCCGCCGCTGCGAGGAACGCGCCTCCGCCCTGGAAAAGGACCGCGAGAAGCTGAAAGCAGGCGCCGCCGAGCTTGAAAGCATGAAAAAGACCCTGGCGGCAGAGCTTGGAAAGTCCGCAGACCTTGAAAGAAAACTCGCCGCGGCTGAAAAATCCGCAAAGGAGTTTGAGGAAACGAAGCAGTCCCTCTCCGCCGAAAAGGGCAGGAACGCCGACCTTGAAAAGAAACTCGCCGCTGCCGAAAAATCCGCAAAGGAGCTTGAAGAAACCAAGCAGTCCCTCTCCGCCGAAAAGGGCAGGAACGCCGACCTTGAAAAGAAACTCGCCGCTGCCGAAAAGTCCGCAAAGGAGCTTGAAGAAACCAAGCAGTCCCACTCCGCCGAAAAGGGCAGGAACACCGACCTTGAAAAGAAACTCGCCGCTGCCGAAAAGTCCGCGAAGGAGCTTGAAGAAACCAAGCAGTCCCTCTCCGCCGAGCAGAACAAAAACGCCGAGCTGGAGCGCCGCATAGAAGCCGAGCGCCGCGCCGCAGACGAGTGCAGGAGCAGCAGTCAGGATATGTCAGACGAGCTTGCGGTACTGCGCGAAAAGGCGGATAAGCTGGAGGAGCTTTCGGTGAAGTACTCCCAGATGGAGAGCGAAAACAGCGCGCTCAAAGCCGCCGGAAACGCCGATAACGGTAACATCACGGAGCTTTCGCAGGAGATAGAGTCGCTGAAAAAGCGGCTTGACGAGGCTCTGGCAGAGGCGCGCGACCTCAAAAAGACCAACGCCTCCCTCAACCGCCAGCTGAACGAAATGCTGGAGGACGGTCAGCTTACATTATGAGTGAAATCCTTGCACCCCTGGGGGGTATTGAAGACCTGTGCGCGGCGCTGAATTCCGGCGCCGACGCGGTCTATCTGGGAATGACGGATTTTTCGGCACGCAAAAATGCCGAAAATTTTACTGTTGAGGAGCTGAAAACAGCCTGCACAGAATGCCACCGACGTGGCGTTAAAGTATATGCTGCGCTCAACACGCTTATCTACGACAGCGAAATTGAGCGCTTTGCGGAATGCGTGAAAAGCGCCGCAGGGTGCGGTGTTGACGGGCTGATAATCCAGGACCTGGGCGCCGCCGAGATAGTCCGCAGGATATGCCCGCAGCTTCCCCGGCACGCCTCCACACAGATGACGCTGAACAGCGTTTCCGGCGTGAGGGCGGCGCAGGAGCTGGGCTTCACCCGGGCGGTGGTCGGGCGCGAACTGTCCCGGGAGCAGATACGGGAAATAGCCGAGAAAGCCGGGATAGAGCTTGAAGTGTTCGTCCACGGGGCGCTGTGCGTTTGTATCAGCGGTCAGTGCTATATGAGCAGCGTTTTCGGCGGCAGAAGCGGCAGCCGGGGACTTTGCGCGCAGCCCTGCCGGTTGGATTTCACCTGCGGCGAGCGGCACAACGTCATTTCCCTCAAAGACAGCTCCCTTGTGGAACACCTGCCGGAGCTTAACGGAATGGGGATAGCCTCATTCAAGATAGAGGGCAGAATGAAGCGCCCGGAATACATCGCCTGCGCCGTTGACGCCTGCCGGAAGTCCCTTGACGGAGAGCGGTTCGACTACGACCGGCTTGCCGGGATATTCTCCCGGGGAGGGCTTACAGACGGCTATTACAGCGGCAGCATGGCAGAAATGCAGGGCATACGCCGAAAGGAGGACGTGGAGAATTCCGCAAAGGCTCTCAACGGCATAAAAGCGCTCTATAAAGCGGAATATCCCAGGATAAAAACGGATATCCGGGTGGAGCTTCACGAGGGTGAACCGTCATTTGCAGCAGGCTCCGCCGAGGGCTGCTGCGCGGCTGTCCGGGGAGAGATACCCCAGCCGGCAAGGAACGCTCCCCTCACCCCGGAAAGCGTTATCGACAGAATGTCAAAGCTGGGGGGCACGCAGTTCATTCCGGGAGAGGTCACAGCCGAGGTCGGCGAGGGGCTTAACCTTCCTGCGTCGGCGCTCAATTCACTGCGCCGGGAGCTTACCGCAAGACTGGACGAAGCGGTGCTGAGGAAAAACACCCCGGTCTACCGCACATATCCGCTCACTCCCCCGGGGAGCGCCGCTCACGACAAAACAGGCTTCGAATGGCGCTGCGAGGTGTACTCCTCCGGGCAGCTGCGGCAGGCTGTGGAATTGCCGTTCGGGCTTATTTACGCACCGGTACGCCTGCTGGACGAGAACACTCCCTGCAAGGAGCGCATTGCCGTGATACCGCCGTTCGTGCTGCAGGACTGCGAGGATACGCTCCGGCAAAGGCTCCGGGAGCTTCGGGAAATGGGATTTACCCGGGCAATGGCGCAGACCCTGGGTCACGCGCAGCTTCTCAAAGAGGAGAGCTTCCTGCTGCACGGAGGACACCGCATGAATATCATCAACAGCTATTCCGCAGAGGTATGCGCTCGGTTCGGCTTTGAGGATATCACTCTTTCTTTCGAGGGAACTGCGGCACAGCTTTCACAGATACGTTCCCCCATACCCCGGGGCATTATCGCCTACGGCAGACTTCCACTGATGATAATGCGGCGCTGTCCGGTGAACGGAGGCGCTCCCTGCGGAAAAGTGCACATTTTTGACGACAGCGGCAAGCCCTGCGGCGGACACATCTGCGACCGCCGTGGAAACAAAATGCCGGTGCTGTGCGGTGGCAGCAGCGTGGAGCTTCTGAACCCCGACCTGCTGATAATGAGCGACCGCATGAAAGCGACAGAGCCGTTTGATTTCGCAGTGCTGAAATTCACCACTGAACAGGAAATAAGCCCTGTTCTGGATATGTACCTGTCCAACGGGAAACCGTCTGGAGCGCTGACCCGGGGACTTTATTTCCGGGGAGCCGAGTAGTTCCGGAAAGGAGAAAAAATGGCGTCAAAAAAGAAATTCAAGCTCACCTATAACTGCCCGGTAGTGCTGACCTACGCGGCGATATGCCTTGCGCTGGTGCTGGTGGATATGCTCACCCAGGGCTGGCTCAACACAAACGTGATGATATGCCGTGGGCACCCGTCCTGGCTCGACCCGATGACCTACGTCCGCTGCGTGACCTACTTCTTCGGGCACTCCGGCTGGAGTCATTACGCCAGCAACATGCTGCTGATGCTGCTTGTGGGACCGGTGGTGGAGGAAAAATACGGCAGCGGAAACCTTGCTTTCATGATACTCATCACCGGGATAGCTTCGGGGATAGTGAACTGTCTGTTCTTCGACACCGGCATCATCGGGGCAAGCGGTATCGTCTTTATGATGATAATACTCAGCGCGTTCACCAACATGCGCAAGGGCGAGATACCGCTCTCACTGATACTTGTTGCGGCGATATACCTCGGCAGGGAGATAGTCAGCGCTTTCACGCCGGATACGGTATCTCAGTTCGGTCATATCCTGGGCGGTCTGTTCGGGCTGTTCTGGGGGATTTATTATTACAGGACGAAGTTCAGCAGCCAATACTGATTTCAAATGGATAAAACTGATAATATAAGGGCGGAGAGGGACCTTCGCCCTCTTTTGTGTATCGAATATCTTTTACAATAATTCCGATTTTAAATTGTCGTATAAATGTAACCAAATTTTCACCTAAATCCAGGGTTTTGCGCTTGCAATGAGCCGGATTTTATGTTATAATGTAGATTGTATATTAATGCGCAAATTCAGGTCTATACTATAATATTAAGGAAATACTATGGATAATCAGGAAAACAATATAATTTACGGCAGGAACGCCGTGACCGAAACTCTCAGCTCCGGCAGGGAGATCGACACGGTTTATGTGCAGAAAGGCTCCTCGCTCGGAAAAATAACCGCGCTTGCCAAAAAAGCCGGCGCAGTGGTCAAGGAAGTCAGCGACGAAAAGCTGACTTCGCTGTGCGGCACACCAAAGCACGGCGGAACTGCGGCGGAGCTTTCCTGCGCGGCATACTCCACGGTGGAGGATATACTCGCCGCCGCTGAGGAAAAGGGCAAACCGCCGTTTATCATCATTGCGGACGAGATCGAGGATCCCCACAACCTCGGCGCGATAATCCGAACCGCCGAAGCCGCAGGCGCAGACGGTCTGATAATCCCGAAACGCCGCAGCGCGTCCCTCAACGCAACGGTGTTCAAGACCTCCGCAGGCGCCGCCGCATGGCTTAAAGTGGCAAGAGTGGCGAACCTTGTGGATACCATAAAGCGGCTGAAAGAGCACGGTGTGTGGGTATACGGCATGGAAGCCGACGGAACGCCGTTCGACAAGGCAGATCTTTCCGGGGCAGTGGCGCTGGTGATCGGCAGCGAGGGCTTCGGGCTGGGCAGACTTGTCCGGGAGAACTGCGACATGACCCTTTCCCTGCCGATGTTCGGAAAGGTGAACTCGCTGAATGCGTCAGTTTCAGCCGGGATACTCATGTATGAGGTAGTAAAGCACCGGGGTTGAACCGGAAGTGTAATTAGGAGAGATATTGATGTCTGATAAGTACAGCATTGACGATATTCTTGCGGAAATAGACAGAAAGCGCAGCTCCCACAAGGACGACAAGCCCGTGGAGAGCGTCACTGAGATAATCGGCGGCAACGAGCTTGACGACCTCATGCGCAGCTCCGGCATGAAAACGCGCATGTCCGACAGCGAACGCCGGGAAAAGGAACGCGCCGAGGAGCAGTCCGCAAGGGAGCGCGCCGAGGATATCCGCAAAGCGGCTGAAAAGCGCACCGGCGAGAGCTATTCCGACGACTCCGAGGAAGAGGCTTCACGTCAGCGCGCAGAGAATATCCGTAAGGCGGCTGAGCGCAAGGCAGAACAGCAGCGCAAAAAGTCGGAAGCGGAGGAAAAGCGCCGCCGCGAGCGTGAGGAGAAAGAGCGTCTCGCAGAGGAACGCCGCCTTGAAAAACTCCGCCAGTCTGCGCAAGAGCATGAAAAGAAGCAGCGCGAGGAGGAGCCTGCCGAGCCGCAGACCAGTATCCAGTTCACGCCGACCGAGCCTGAGCCGGAGGAGCCGGAGCATACCGGATTCACCGGGGAGCTTTCCTCGCCGGTAGAGGCTGCAAAGCTGTTCGCGGAGCCGGAGGTAGTCCAGCCCCAGAGCGAGCATGTCCAGCCCTTTGTAAAACCGGCGGTATCCGGCGCTGACGACGATATAATCTTCCACACAAAGAGCGACCTCGTTACCACGGAGACCCAGAAGCTGCGCAAGCTGCAGCGTATCGAGGAGATAAACCGTGCGCTTCTCGCCGCCGACCGGGCAGCAGAGGAACCGGACGATCTCGTGGATTCACTGAACCCTATGGAATCCCGGGAAAAAGCGGTGGACGAGCTGAAAAACGCAGCCGCTCCCCAGGAGATAGGCGATACCCTTGCGGTATCCGGCAACGACCTCAAAAAGATGTCCAGCGGAGAGACCGAGCATGTCAAGGAATACTCCCCCGTGACATCACGCAAGAAGCCGCACAGCGCCGACGAGGTGCTTTTCACCCCGGGCGCGCAGAAGAAGTCCGATGTAAGCGAAAAGGAAAGACGCTCCAGCGACGCGCTGATCGCCTCCCTCAACGAAAAGCTGAAGGAGCAGCGCGAGAAGAACATCGCCGAGGAGCGCACCGTGACCCTCACCGATATTTCCGACCCGAAAGCGCTGCCGCCAAAGGGCCTCAACCTCGACTATGACAAGGTGATCGACACCAGCATACTCCCCAAGACCGACCCTGTAGCAGCCGTTCAGGAGGCGGAAGCCCTCGCCGCGCGCAAAAAGCGGAGGATATCCAGCTTCATGCTGGAGGACATCGACGATGAGGAGGAGCAGGAGGAGACCGACAACGAGGAGGACGAGGAGGAAGAGGACGAGGTCATCGACCTTGACGACGAGAATGTCATCACCGAGCGTCTCAACCGCGCAGGAAAGGGACTGACCGGCAGACTGGTGATACTCGGTCTGCTGACTGTTGCCGCGCTGGTGACGGCGGCGTTCTTCACGTTCAGGATAGACGGAATTCCGATACTCTCACAGCTTTACAAGGACGTTGAGGTGTTCCTTTACACCAACCTCACCATTGGCATACTCAGCTTCGGAGCCTGCTCCAGCGTTATCACCAACGGCTTCTCCAGGCTTATCAAGAAAAAGCCGGACGGCGACACCCTGTGCGGTTTCGCTCATCTGGGGGCGCTGGCAAGTATCGTTGTTTATCTCGCTAACCCCAATTTCATACTCATGCGGCAGTCCTATGTTTACCTTATAGTTTCAATGCTGGCGCTGTGCTTCAATACCGTGTCAAAGCTGTGCACAGTCCGCGCCGCAAAGAACAATTTCAGCTTCATCACCGGTGACAGCGAGAAATTCTTTGTGGAATGCACCGACGGCGAAAATGCCGAGCAGCTCGCCCGGGGCGCTGTAAAGGGCTTTCCTGTCGTGGCGTCCATGAGAAAGACCGAGATGCTGTGCGATTTCATCATCTCCACCTACTGCGAGGATATCTCCGACCGCATATCAAGAGTGTTCACGCCTGTAATTCTGGGACTTTCCGCTGTGGGCGCAGTCGTGGGTTATTTCAGCGCAGGCGCAGTTAATTCCACCGGCAGCTTCACAAACCAGCTTTCCTTTGCGGCAACGGTTTTTTCCGCGATACTCTGCGTGGGAGCGTCCTTCACCGGCGCGCTCATAGTAATGCTGCCCATGCTCAGCGCTTCCAGAAAGACCAGCGAACGCCGGGCGGCTATCCTGGGCTACAGCGCCGTTGAGGATTTCAGCGCGGTAAATTCCGTGCTGGTCGAAGCCAAGACCCTGTTCCCCTCCGGCTCGGTTTCTATCAGGAATATCTGGGACTACAACAAGAACGGCACCAACGGCTCGCAGCACGTCACTATCGACGAGGCGATAATCTACGCCGCAAGCCTTGCGGTAAGCTCCGACAGCATTCTCGCCGATCCGCTGTTCAATATGCTGAACTACAAGCCGGCGCTGCTCAAAAAGGTGTCCAACTGCGTATATGAGAGCGGTCTGGGCGTTTCCGGCTGGATAGGCAGCCGCAGGGTGCTGCTTGGCAGCCGGGATCACATGAAGTCCCACGGTATAGTAGTACCGGACAGCAAGAAGGAGTCCGCCCTCAACAAGAACCACGACGAGGTGGTTTATCTGGCGGTGGCAGGCGAGGTCTGCATGCTGTTCTTCGTGACACTCTCCGCTAATCCCCAGGTGAAAAAGCATGTCCAAAAGCTCGCAGACAACGGCGTCAGCCTTATCATCAAGACCGTGGACGGTGCGCTCAGCGAGGGCGTTGTATCCGAGCTGTTCGATATTTACGCCGAAAACGTGAAGATTCTCCCGGCAGAGGCTCAAGAGCAGTTCGACGAGCACACGAAGTACGCCGGCAAGGGCAGTGCTGCGGTATCCTGCGACGGGACGTTCTCGTCGCTCGCCTCCGCGATAAACGGCGCAAAGGCTCTCAGGGAGCGCATCAGAATGGGCTGCATCATGGAGATCGCCGGGATCGCGCTGGGAGTTCTGCTGATATTCATTTTCTCGGTGTTCAGGAATTTCAGCCTGCTCGACGGCTTCTGGATCGCGGGATATAACGCCGTATGGCTCATTCTCACGGCGCTTGTGATGCAGTTCAAACGGATATGACGGCGGACGAGGAATATATGACCCGGGCGCTGGAGCTTGCACGCCGCGCCTATGACCTCGGAGAGATACCCGTGGGGGCGATCGTCACCGCTCCGGACGGCAGCGTTATCGGCGAGGGCTGGAACCTCCGGGAGCGTCTTCAGTCCCCCACAGCCCACGCTGAGATACTCGCGATAGAGCAGGCTGCAAAGGCGCTCGGGAGCTGGCGGCTGTCCGGCTGCACCCTCTATGTCACACTGGAGCCATGCCCGATGTGCGCCGGAGCGATCATGAACGCGCGGCTGAAACGTGTGGTATACGGTGCCTTCGACGACAAGAACGGCGCGTGCTCCTCGGTGGTGAACCTGTTCGAGGAACGCTTCACGCATATCCCGTTCGTGCGCAGCCGTATTCTTATGCAGGAATGCGGCGACATTCTGACAGAGTTCTTCCGGGAGCTGAGAAACGGCTCCGACGATCAATAGAAAGACCTATGACATGAACAAATACCAGAAGCTGGCAAGCAATACCATAATTCTGGCGATAGGACAGTTCGGCTCAAAGCTGCTCGTGTATGTAATGCTGAAATTCTACACGAACATGCTGGGCGCGGACGGCTTTGGTGACGTGAACAACATCATCAACGCCTCATCGCTGCTGATATCCGTGGTGACTCTCTCGATAAACGAGGGTGTGCTTCGCTATGCCCTGGACAAGGCGAACAA
>JALEOL010000042.1 GCA_022766785.1 Oscillospiraceae bacterium | reverse complement strand
ACGCCCCATTGAGAAGATAGCCTCCGGCATTATCACAAGAAAGCCGGTAACGGTGCCGCTCCAGACCGGCATCAAGGCAATAGACAGCATGATACCGATAGGCAGAGGTCAGCGTGAGCTTATCATCGGCGACCGCCAGACCGGTAAGACCGCTATCGCTATCGATACAATAATCAACCAGAAGGGCAAGGACGTTATCTGTATCTATGTCGCTATAGGTCAGAAGAACTCCACTGTTGCAGGCGTTGTTGAACAGCTGCGTGCAGGCGGCGCGCTGGATTACTCCATCGTGGTATCCGCTACTGCTTCCGAGCTTGCGCCGCTGCAGTACATCGCGCCCTATTCCGGCTGCACCATGGGCGAGTACTTCATGGATCAGGGCAAGGACGTACTGGTGGTTTACGACGACCTGTCAAAGCACGCCGTGGCTTACCGCACCCTCTCCCTGCTGCTGAAAAGACCGCCGGGACGTGAGGCGTACCCCGGCGATGTATTCTACCTGCATTCAAGACTGCTGGAGCGTGCCGCGAGACTCAACGAGGATTACGGCGGCGGCTCCCTGACTGCGCTCCCGATAATCGAGACCCAGGCAGGCGACGTATCCGCGTATATCCCCACCAACGTGATTTCGATCACCGACGGTCAGATATACCTGGAGAGCGAGCTGTTCAACGCAGGCGTTCGTCCGGCGGTAAACCCCGGTATCTCGGTATCCCGCGTCGGCGGTAACGCTCAGATAAAGGCGATGAAGAAGGTAGCCGGCACGCTGAAGCTGGACTACTCCCAGTACAGAGAGCTGCAGAGCTTCGCTCAGTTCGGATCCGATCTGGATAAGGACACAAAGGAGCGTTTGGCAAAGGGCGAGCGTATCGTTGAGGTGCTGAAGCAGGATCAGAACTCGCCGCTGGAGGTAGAGGAACAGGTAGTCATCATCTACGCTGTTGTAAACAACTTCCTCAAGGACATACCGGTTGAGAAGATAAAGCAGTACCAGGCGGACCTGTTGGATCATATGAAGTCCACAACACCTGAGATACTCACCAGCATAAAGACCGAAAAGGTGATAACCCCCGAGAACGAGGAGCAGCTGAAGGCTGTCCTGTCCGAATTCGCCAAGGGCTACACCGCATAACGAAAGGAGCGTCACATGAAGCAGGCTGCTTTTGTACTCGGCATTGTTGCCACAACTCTGTCTGTGCTCGCCACCCTCGGCGTTGCATGGCTCTTTATCGAAAAGAAGGTCAGATATATCACTACGGACGACAACGTATGATGTCACCGGGCATTCCTGCCGCGTCAGGGGGAATGTCCGCAGAGTGATATCCTTACTCAGGGGGTGATATTTATAGCATCAGGTAATATGAAGGACATCAAGCGGCGTATCAAGTCCGTTGGCTCAACACGCCAGATAACAAAGGCAATGGAGCTGGTGTCCTCCAGCAAGCTCCGCAAGGCGAAGCAGCGCGCTGAGCAGGCGCGTCCCTACTTTAACGAGCTGTATAAGTCCATGTGCGAGATAGTTTCCGCCAACACAGATTTTTCCACCGTGTTCACCGTGAAAAGAGAGGTGAAGCACCGTCTGTTCATAGTTGTTGCCGGGGACAGAGGCCTTGCCGGCGGATATAACTCGAATATCCTGAAGCTGGCGGCGTCCGCGCATTCCTCCGACAAGGAGAAGCCGAAGGTGATCGCCGTCGGGAAGAAGGCTATCGAGTACTTTTCCAAGCGCGATTACGACATAGTGGGAATCTACCCCAACATCGCCGAGAACATCAAGCCTGCACAGGCGCAGGAGATCGCTGACACGGCGGTGGAGATGTTCCGCCGGGGCGAGGTGGACGATGTGCAGATATTCTTCACAATGTTCGTTTCCCAGCTCACCCAGGAGCCGCAGCAGATGGCTGTGCTCCCGATGAAGACGCAGAAGCTCGAAAATTACGGAACGATGACCTACGACCCGTCTCCCGAGGCGGTGTTCGACCGTATCGTGCCGAAGTTCATGGCGAGTCTTGTGCAGTGCGCTGTTGTAGAGGCATACGCCTCTGAACAGGGGGCAAGAAGAACGGCGATGGAGTCCGCAACGGACAATGCCGACGCCATGACCGAGAAACTCTCTCTGCTGTATAACAGAGCGCGTCAGGCAAGCATCACTCAGGAGATCTCGGAGATCGTTTCGGGCGCGAACGCACTTGAATGATCCGGGATATCGTATAATCAAATGAAGTGAAAACAATAATTCCGAATTCCGAATGATCCCCCGTTCCAATATCAAAATGGAAAGGAATAATCGTAGTATGACAAATCAGAACATCGGCACGATCGTCACAGTCATCGGTGCGGTGCTTGATATCAGGTTCAGCCCCGATCACCTGCCCAATCTGCTGAATGCGATCGAGATCGACAACAACGGTCAGAAGCTGGTCGTTGAGGTAGCTCAGCATATCGGCGACGATGTGGTTCGCTGCATCGCAATGGGCTCCACTGACGGTCTTGTCAGAGGTATGCAGGCGGTGGACACCGGCGCTTCCATAAAAGTCCCTGTCGGCAACGAGACCCTGGGACGCGTGTTCAACCTGCTGGGCGAGGCGGTGGACAACAAGCCCCAGCCTGAGACCGAGGAAAAGTGGGAGATACATCGCCCGGCTCCGACATTTGAGGAGCAGGAGGCTTCCAACCAGGTACTCGAGACCGGTATCAAGGTCGTTGACCTTATCGCGCCCTACCTCAAGGGCGGTAAGATAGGTCTGTTCGGCGGTGCCGGCGTTGGTAAGACTGTCCTCATCATGGAGCTTATCAACAACATAGCAAAGCAGCACGGCGGTATCTCCGTATTCACCGGCGTTGGCGAGCGTACCCGTGAGGGCAACGACCTCTACAACGAGATGACAGAGTCCGGCGTTATCAACAAGACCGCGCTTGTTTACGGTCAGATGAACGAGCCGCCGGGAGCGAGAATGAGAGTTGCGCTGACCGGTCTGACTATGGCGGAGTACTTCCGCGACAAGGAAGGTCAGGACGTGCTTCTGTTCATCGACAACATCTTCCGTTTCACACAGGCAGGCTCTGAGGTTTCGGCGCTGCTGGGACGTATGCCCTCCGCCGTTGGCTACCAGCCTACTCTGGCAACGGAAATGGGCGCTTTGCAGGAGCGTATCACCTCCACAAAGAAGGGGTCTATCACCTCTGTTCAGGCGGTCTATGTTCCGGCGGACGACCTTACCGACCCGGCTCCGGCTACCACATTCGCACATCTGGACGCCACCACGGTTCTTTCAAGAAATATCGCTGCAATGGGTATATTCCCGGCGGTAGATCCGCTGGAGTCCACCTCAAAGATACTCACCCCGGACATCGTGGGCAAGGAGCATTACGAGGTCGCGAGAGCGGTGCAGTCCATTCTTCAGCGTTACAATGAGCTTCAGGATATCATCGCGATACTTGGTATGGACGAGCTTTCCGACGAGGATAAGCTGACGGTTGCCCGTGCAAGAAAGATACAGCGTTTCCTGTCCCAGCCGTTCTCCGTTGCAGAGGCTTTCACCGGCATGGAGGGCAAGTACGTTCCGCTGAAGGAAACGATCCGCGGCTTCAAGGAGATAATCGAGGGCAAGCACGACGACCTGCCCGAGTCCGCGTTCCTGTTCGCAGGCACCATAGACGACGTTATCGAGAAAGCAAAGAATGTCTGACGGAGGTAGTATATGATGCCGTTCAGGTTACAGATAATCACCCCCGAAAAGACCTTCTTTGACGGGGAAACGGAGCAGATAATTGCCCGGACGACCGTTGGAGATGTGGGTATTCTCAACGGGCACGAGCCATACTGCGCCGCGCTGGGAATAGGTCAGATGCGCGTGATGATAGACGGTCAGTTCAAGCGGGCGGCGACCTCCGGCGGTATCATCAAGGTATCTAAGGAAAAGACCGTTATCCTGGTGCAGTCCTGCGAGTGGGCGGACGAGATCGACGTTGACCGTGCCGAGCACGCAAAGCAGGTGGCAGAGGATCGCATCAAGGCGGCACGGAGCGACAACGATCTCCAGCTTGCACAAGCAAAGCTGAAGCGTGCGCTCAACCGTATTGACGCGGCAAATCTGAGATAATTTCAAATCAGGCAGGCGCTGTATCGGCGCCTGTTTGTGTTTTATGGGATAATTAAAGAGTGCCGGAGCCTATTGAATACCGAATTAATAGACAAAAAGCAAAATGTGTTGATTATTTTCCGGAGCAAACCCTGACTACACTATAAAATTTGTCTAAAATATTCAAAAACAGCGGATTTTTATTGTTCCAATTCACAGTAATGCTGATTAAATCTTGAAATTTCTGCGGAATAATAGTATAATAATAATTGGTGTAAAATAGCTAAAGGTGCAAAGCGCCGCATATATGAAAGGGGTAACTAAACTAATGAAATCTCCGTTTACCAAGGAGGAGCTGAGAAGACAGCTCGACGGCATACTCGAATTCGATTTCAGGACTGACGCGCAGAACGCGACTATCACTCAGGTGTACCGCGCTCTTTCCTCTATCGTTGTCAACCACCTCAAGGAGAAGCGCCACGACTTTATGCGTGAGTGTAACTCCAAGGGCAGAAAGCAGGTATACTACCTCTCCATGGAGTTCCTTATGGGTCGCTCCCTCAAGACCAGCCTTTATAACCTCGGAATGCAGGACGTTGCCGAGGAAGTCCTCAAGGATATGGGCATAAAGATCGACAGCGTTTACGATGAGGAGCCGGACGCAGGTCTCGGCAACGGCGGTCTGGGCAGACTTGCTGCGTGCTACATGGACGGTCTTGCTACCTGCGAATACCCTGCGACAGGTTATTCTATCCGCTATGAGTATGGTATCTTCAAGCAGAAGATTGTTGACGGCTGGCAGACCGAGCTTCCCGATAACTGGCTCCCCGGCGGCGGTGCATGGCTTGTTCCGGTTCCCGACCAGGCGATCGAGGTCCACTTCGACGGTCAGATCAACGAGTACTGGGAGAACAACTACCACCACCTCGAGCATGTCAACTATACCACGGTAAACGCTGTTCCCTACGATATGTATGTTTCCGGCTACGACAGCAAGGGCGTTTCAAAGCTCCGTCTGTGGAGCGCTGAGAGCATGTCCTTCGATATGGGCAGCTTCAACACCGGCGACTATGCAAAGGCAATGGGCGCGAACAACATCGCTCACGCTATCTCCAAGGTGCTCTATCCGAACGATAACCACCTCGAGGGCAAGGCGCTGCGTCTGCGCCAGCAGTACTTCATGTGCGCGGCTTCTATCGGAGACATCGTTATGCGCCACATGAACGTATACGGTACTCTGGAGAACTTCCACGAGAAGAACGCGATCCACATCAACGATACCCACCCCACCCTCGCTATCCCCGAGCTGATGAGAATTCTTCTGGACGACTGCGGCTACGGCTGGGAGCAGGCATGGCATATCGTTACCAACACCTTTGCCTACACCAACCACACCGTTATGGCTGAGGCGCTGGAGAAGTGGGATCAGAGCCTTGTTGAGAAGATCCTCCCGAGAATTTACTCTATCATCTGCGAGATCAACCGCCGTTACTGCGAGGATCTGTTCAACCGCACACAGGACAGCGGCAGAGTGTCCAGAATGTCCATTATCCAGGACGGCAAGATCCACATGGCTTATCTCTGCGTTGCCGCTTCCCACAGCGTGAACGGCGTTTCCAAGCTGCACAGCCAGATCATCAAGGACGACGTTTTCAGGCTCCAGGCGCTTGACAAGCCTTTCCAGTTCAAGAATGTCACCAACGGTATCGCCTACAGAAGATGGCTGCTCCAGAGCAACAAGGGACTTACCGACCTGCTTACACAGTGCATCGGCGAGGGCTTCAAGAAGGACGCAGCCGAGCTTATCAAGTTCCAGGTATTCGCGAACGACAACAGTGTTCTCGAGCAGCTGGGCAAGATCAAGAAGCAGAACAAGCAGGCGTTCGCTGAATATGTTGAAAAGACCACCGGCACAAAGCTTAATCTGGATTCTATCTTTGACGTTCAGGTAAAGCGCCTGCACGAATACAAGCGTCAGCAGCTCAACGCGATGAACATCATAGCTGATTACAACTACCTGCTCCAGAACCCCGACGCCGACTTCATGCCCAAGACCTACATCTTCGCTTCCAAGGCGGCTCCCGGCTATTATATCGCAAAGCAGATAATCAAGATGATCTGGTGCATCGGCGAGGAGATCAAGCACAACCCGAAGATCAGAGAAAAGCTTCAGGTGGTATTCCTGGAGGATTACCGCGTTACCCTCTCCGAGATCCTCATGCCTGCGGCTGAGATCTCCGAGCAGATCTCCCTGGCAGGAACCGAGGCTTCCGGTACCGGCAACATGAAGCTGATGCTGAACGGCGCGCTCACACTGGGCACTTACGACGGTGCAAACGTTGAGATCCACGAGGCAGTGGGCACTGACAACATCTTCATCTTTGGTATGAGAACTCCCGAGGTCAACGAGCTTCGCATGAAGGGCTATCACCCCGAGGAATATATCAACAACAACCAGGTTATCCGTGATGTGATCCAGCGCATGTACAACGGCATCAACGGCGCTACCTTTGATGAAGTCGCAAACTCTATCAGAACAAAGGACTTCTACATGGCGCTTGCAGATTTCGACAGCTACAGAGGCACTCAGCATTACATCAGCGAGGTCTACAAGAACCAGCTTGACTGGAACAAGAAGTCCCTGTACAACATCGCCGGCGCCGGCAGATTCTCCGCTGACCGTGCAGTTACCGACTACGCAAGAGACATCTGGAACCTTAAGTAATTTATTCACAAATGATCACAGCGCCGCCCTTGAACACGGGGGCGGCGCAATTAAATTCGGAATTAGGAATGCGGAATGCGGAATTATGGTGCCGCCTTCGGCGGTTATTACAATTCTATCTTCTTGACGTGTGATACTATTAAAAATATTGCACCAATTTGACTGTATCAGTTTAAAATCCGTCCGGCGCAGCCGGAAACATTTAATTCCGAATTCCGCATTCCGAATTCCGAATTATTATCCTGTTTCACAATTCAACCTATTAGAAAGAAAGGTACAACTATGGGTCTACCGATTTTTGACTGCTTCGACAGCAGCTACAAGCACCCGTTCGGTGCGCTGCGCAGGGGGCAGCCCAGTATATTCAACGTGCGTTTCCCGAAATACATGGCGATAAAGGATCTCACGCTGGTGATGTTCCGCCCGGGGTACAAGGAGCGCTTTATCGAGCTGGTATTACAGGACGAGAGCGGCGACGACAATATCTATTCCTGCTGCTTCACGCCGAACAACGTGGGACTTCACCACTATTACTTCACCTGCGTACTGGACGGCAGACGCCGCTACATCAAGCGCCGCGGCGCTTCGGAGGGTGTGTTCGAGGGGGAGGAGCTGTTCCAGCTCACCGTCTTTGACGAAAACCTTCACACTCCGCTGTTCATCAGGGGTGGTATCATGTACCAGATATTCCCTGACCGCTTCCGCAAGAGCGGAAAGCCCCACGAGGGAGTCCCCACCGACCGCATTATCCGCGACGACTGGAACGCTACGCCCTATTACAAGCCGGACGAGAAAGGGATAGTGCGCAACAACGACTATTTCGGCGGCGATCTGCAGGGCATAATCGAGAAGCTGCCCTACATCAGGAGCCTGGGCACCACCGTGCTGTATCTCAACCCGATTTTCGAGGCTCACGAGAACCACCGCTACAACACCGCGAATTACGAGAAGATAGACCCCATGCTCGGCACTGAGGAGGATTTCACGGAGCTGTGCGAAAAGGCTAAGGAAATGGGGATAAGCGTTATTCTGGACGGAGTGTTCTCGCACACCGGCGCGGATTCCATATACTTCAACAAGTTCGGCAGATACGGCGAAAACACCGGAGCCTACCGCGACAGGAACAGTCCCTATTTTCCGTGGTACAGCTTCACGGGTTATCCCGACAAGTACGAGAGCTGGTGGGGGATAACCACGCTGCCCAACGTAAACGAGAACAATCCGGAATACACCAGATATATCTGCGGCGAGGGCGGTATCCTCCAGAAGTGGATCGCATTAGGCGCGCAGGGCTGGCGTCTGGACGTTGCCGATGAGCTTCCGGACGAATTCCTTGACAACATCAACAAGGCGGTCAAGGGAATGGGCGCGGACAAGATAGTTTACGGCGAGGTATGGGAGGACGCTTCCAACAAGGAGAGCTACGGCGTGCGGCGGCGGTATCTCATCGGCGGTCAGCTGGACAGCGTTATGAACTACCCGTTCAAGGAGGCTATACTGAATTACGTCAAGTACGCCGACGCAAAGGTGTTCACCGACAGCGTGATGACGATACTCGACCACTACCCGAAGCCTGCGATAGACATGCTGATGAACTTCCTTTCCACCCACGACACGGAGCGCGCCCTGACCCGGCTCGCCGGAGACGACGTTGGCTGGAACGACAAGGACTGGCAGGCGGAGCGTTACCTCACCGGGCAGCAGTACATGTACGGTATTTCTCTGATGAAGTGCGCAATGGTGCTGCAGTTCTTCCTGCCGGGAATACCGTCGGTATATTACGGCGACGAGGCAGGCATGGAGGGCTACCGCGACCCGTTCAACCGCCGCTGCTATCCCTGGGGTAACGAGAATCTCGATCTTATAGAGTTCACAAGACAGCTGGCGGTTATCAGAAAGGGCACCCACGCGTTCGAGCAGGGGGACATGAAATTCATCGAGGTGGACGACAACGTGTGCGTATTCGCGCGTTATGACAGGATAACCCGTGAAGCTGCGATAATCTACCTCAACAAGAGCACTCGCGGAAGGACGTTTGAGATAAATAACGACAAGACGGATATGTTCTACGACTTCGTTCCGGCATTCGACCGCTACGGCAGGGGGATAAAGGACGGAAAGGTGCAGGTCGCTCCGTTTGATTACGCGGTGGTTTACTGCAAGGTGTGATTTTTCGCAAAAACTGCGCCCCGGTCATATAATTTGACCGGGGCACTGTAAATTGGGGGAAGAATGGTTGTCGGTGTTATTCGTGGTTGATCTCTACCATGTTTTCGCTCAGCAGCTTTTCGGCAAGCTCGTTGTATTCCACGGGGATACCATACATCACATAACCGGGATTTCTGCCGTCGAGGTACTCCTCAAGGCTGGTTGCCCTGGTGAGAATCAGGTAGTAATCCTGATTATTCATCATGCTGACGCATTTTTCTGCGATCTCCGTCAGTTCGGGGTCGTCGGTGTTCATTTTTGCGAACCTCAGGGCTTCTTCAACGTATCCTATTTTTTCTTCGCATTCCGATATGCTCATTCCATCGGACAATGCGAACAACATATCTATGCCGAATGACTGCTGACCTATAATGAACGCAGTATTAAAGTTCGCAGGATCATATTCTCCGAGTATATCGATACCCCAGTCTGAAAGCAGGGAGATGGTGTTTTCCATCCAGTCGTAGATGACAAGATGATTGGTGGTTGACCGATCGCTTGAACTGAAATCCAGATAGATGTTGCTTTCTTTCCACTGAGATTCGTTCTTTACGAATTCGGGAGTGATGACCTTGCAGTCCTCTTTTATTGCATTTAACAGCTGACCGATGGTATCACCGCCGGCGTTGATGTTATAAGTCACTTCGTTCAGCGAGATCCTGTTGTCGAAGTTCATTTTGTTGAGTGTCAGCTGTATCTGATACAGGTCTGATGAGAACCAGCCCTCGGGGGTGGTTGCCGCGTCACGCAGCCTGTCGAAAAGCTCGCTGTTTACGGAATAACTCCTCTGAATCCCACTTCCGTTTGTCATCGAGTAGATGAAGTTGATATAGCATTCATCGTCAGCGGGGATAAGCCCGGCGTCAAGTATCTCGTGGTGGGTCTGTTCAACCACGGAAAGCAGATCGTCGCCTTTCTGTGCAGTGATGCGGAAATAATCCTCTGTAAAGTTACTGTCTCCACGGGAGGTGAGGAAGGTCACATTTACTTCCTGTACTCCGGAAGCCTCGGGAACATAGTAAGAGCCTGAGATGTTGGCCACGTTGAGCAGAATGCAAATGCCAACGCTTGCCGAAACGGTTCCTGCCCATTTCAGCACGGATTTCCAGAACCTGCGGAAGTTCTTTCCGCTGATGAGTTCCATTATGGTGTACAGAATAAATGTGGTGATAATCGTGCCGAAGATCAGCGATGGAATGTCAATGGATTCTGAATAGCCTGTTACATAGTACGTCTGATTTGTGCGGCGCAGCTGTGTGATGATATTGTAGCAGACAGGCATTACGATGGCAAGAATGACTACGCCGGGAATAATGACGTCCATTCCCTTATAGACATACGACATTCCGACACGTTCCGCACGGCGGTGCTTTATCAGGAAATATGCCCCGGCGAGGCAGGCGAGGGTTATCAGCAGCGCAGGGATACCGTATTCCGGACGGAGGACAGGTGCCTGGGCGATGGTTGATGTTTCTCCGTTGTACGATATCGTGGAGCACCATGAATATACCGTCATGAAGATCATACCCAGCGGTGATGTTGCGGAGAGGGAATAATAGGAGCTCATGTCGTAAGTACCGTTCACCGCACCGTAAACTCCGCTCTCAATAATGTCTCTGCCAAGCGCATGGATCATCGGGATCGCAAAGTTTACGAGTATCGGGTAAATGCAAGCCTCCGCCATTCTTCCGCAGAACGAGAGCATAAGCAGGCAGATGCCGATTTGCATTATGCAGGCGAAAAGCCCTGTGAATGCCGCCTGACTGAATATCTCCAGATATGCGGTAAAATCGTTGTAATACGAAGACGTGATCCGGCAGAGGTTCAGAAGCAGCAAGCCGATGAGCACCGAAACAAGGTGCGGCAGGATATTCGCTGTGAACACCGCCGCAAGGTCACCGAGAAAGCGTGTGTTGTGGTTCACCGGCAGGGAATAGTCCATATCCACGACAGTTTTGCTGTAAAGATACCTGAAGCTGCGCAGCGTGGTCACAAAGGTGAATATAAACATTCCCACAAGGCACAGACACGCAATTACGATAGCAACGAGCAGCGACTGGGAAGTCTGATTCATGACTTCAGAAGCGTTGCTAAGAATGGCGCTTTCCTCGGTTGACATGGTTATGACGTTTTCGTTCCGTAATTTCAGGTCGCCGTATTTGTTCATTGCGTCACAGACAGGTATAAGAAAAGCGCCGACGAGCGGATAGCTCAGCAAGCCGAATACTATGCTCATTATGAGCTGGGATCTGAGATATCTGACACGGCTGAGATAATACGGCAGGAATTTGAAGAATGTGCCGCCGGTCTTAATCGCCGAGCTTTGAGCTGTCATAGCCGAGCACCTCCATTTCATATATGAATATTTCCTCCAGCGAGAGCGGAACCTCGTCGTAGAGCTTGGGAGAGAGCCTCTCCACCGCCTCGCGAACCTTTTCCCGGTCTCCCCGGGCGATGATGTGAGCAACGCTTCCGTTCATCTCCATGTGGAGCATCTCCACGCCGCTGTTCAGAAGCTGTTCCTTTGTAACGGGGCTGTCGAACGCGGTCTGTATCTTGAAAACGCTGCCCTTTACGCTGTCCAGTTCCCGGTCGAATACCACCCTGCCGGAGTGCATCAGACCCACACGGTCGCAGAACTCGTCTATCTCCCCGAGGTTGTGGGAGCTGAATATCACTGTAAGCCCTGTGTCCACCATAGCGTCTATCAGCATCTGCTTTACCATGATGCGCATTGTGGGATCCAGCCCGTCAAATGCCTCGTCCAGGAACAGGTAGGGCGTTCTGCATGCAATGCCGCATATCACCGCCGCCTGGCGCTTCATTCCCTTGGAGAACGTGTTCAGCCGTTTTTTCATTGGCAGCCCCAGCGCGGAGTGCAGCTTTTTCCACAGCTCCTCGTCAAAGCTGCTGTAGAAGCTCTTGTAGTACTGCTTCATCTCCGAAAGCGTCATGGTGTTGAACTGCACCGTTTCGTCGTTGATGAAGAATACCCGTTCCTTCAGCGGAGCGTTGTCGTAAACCGGCATTCCGTCTATCAGCGCCTCGCCGCCGTTCAGCCGGTATATTCCTGACAAAACCCTCAGCAGCGTGGATTTCCCGGCGCCGTTTGAGCCTAAAAGCCCGTAGGCGCAGCCCTGTGGGATAGTAAGCGAAATGCCGTCAAGGGCGTTTTTGTCCTCGAACCGCATAACGGCGTTTTTTACCTCTATCATGTGTTACCACCCTTTCCGTCGCCCCAGACCTCGTCTGTGAGCGTTTTTATCTGTTCCGGCGTTATCCCTGCGTGATATGCCGCAAGAAGCTCGTTTTTTAACCGCTGCAATGCGTCTTTCCTGAGAGCGTCAGCGGCGCTGCCGGCGGCGGAGACGTAGCTCCCCTTTGCCGGAACGGAGTGTATCAGCCCTGCCTGCTCCAGCTGGGAATACGCTTTCTGCACCGTGTTCGGATTTATCCCGAACTGCTTTGCGACCTCGCGCACCGCCGGCAGCTTCTCCTCCGGCTTTAGCTCTCCGGTGGAGATCAGCCGTGCGATACCGCTGTAGAGCTGCTCGTAGATCGGCTGCTTGCCCTCCAGCCGTAAATTCAGCATTTCCTTTCCTCCTTTCGTAATACCAGATATTAGTGTATTATCTGTGTTGGTACAGTTATTATAACACAGTTAATACAGTTTGTCAATAGGTTTGCGAAAATTTTTCCTGTTCTCCGGTCTTTCGCGCCTTCGGGGGGATTTTTCCGTCTGTATTAATATAGGAGTATATATTTTTTGGAAAAAATTTTTGAAAATAATGCAACCTTTCGGGGGGTTAAGTTGTTTTATATTATGTAGGGAAAAATATACGGCGCGGACAGGCGCTGAAATACGGGGATCTCTGAATGACCAAAGCGGTTTTCAGCATCCCCAGATGATATGGAGGGAGTTCGAATGAACAGAAGATCAAAGATCATTGCAGCGTCGCTGTGCGCTGCGCAGATCGCCGCCATGATACCGGTAACGGCGTCGGCGAAGTCAGCTGTCAGCGTGGACACCATTGCGGCAGGTGAAAATCACAGCCTTGTCATCAAGAGCGACATGTCTCTCTGGGCGGCAGGCGACAACAGCAAGGGTCAGCTTGGTATCGGCTCCGCAGAGTCCGAGTCCAACGGCGCAAAGGTAATGGACAAGGTGGTATATGTCGAGGCAAACGATGATGTCAGCTTCGCTATCGACCAGAACGGCACGCTTTACGGCTGGGGCGACAACTCCAGCGGTCAGGTGGATCCCGGTTCATCTAATATGTACATATATAAGCCCCAGAAGCTTATGGACAACGTGACCGAGGTAGCAGCCGGCGACACCCACACCGTGGCGCTGCTGAGAGACGGATCCGTTATGGGCTGGGGCAGCAACGAATATGGCGAGCTGGGATTTTCCTCCAACGCCAGAAAGAACGACGATGTGAAGATCGCTGAAAAGGCTGTGGACATCGCCGCCGGTGACGGATTTACCCTTATCGTCACAGAAAAGGGCGAGGTGTACGCCTGCGGAAGCAACGACAACGGTCAGCTGGGCACCGGGAATTACCGCGACGTCTCCGCGCTGACAAAGGTCATTGACAGCGGCGCGGCAAGCGCAGACGCCGGCAATGATCACTCACTGGTGCTCATGACGGACGGCACGGTCCGCACCGCAGGCTCCAACACCAGGGGTCAGCTGGGTCTGGACGAGGATTACTCCTCCGAATATACTTTCCAGAAGCCCTCGCTCAGGAACGTCAGCGCAGTGTTCGCCGGCGGCGACTCCTCCGGTGCGGTGCTTGACAGCGGCGTTCTGTATACCTGGGGCGACAACGTTTACGGTCAGCTGCATAACGGCAAGGACGATGATCTGTACGCTCCCACCACTGTTACGGGCAGCGTTGTGTCGATAGCTTTCGGCGAGCATCATTCGCTCATGCTCAAGAGCAACGGCAGGGTGTCCACCGCAGGCTCCGGCATTTTCGGAGAGCTGTTCTCCACACAAAGCTCCAGTGTGACAAAGCCGGTTCTGGTAAGCAAGAATATCGTGGCTTATTCCGCCGGAAAAGACCATGCTGCCGCCATTGACGACGAGGGCGTGCTCTATACCTGGGGCAACAACGACAAGGGTCAGCTGGGCACCGGCGACACCTCCTCCAGAAAGAAGCCCACAAAGGTAAAGCTGGACGATTTCGCTGTCAACGTGTGGTGCGGAGATAAAGTCACCCTCGTCCAGACCAGCAACAACAACGTCTACGGCTTCGGCAACAACAGCGGCTGCATGCTCGGCTTCAAGACGCGCTCCTCCGTGCTCACCACGCCTACTATCAACGAGTACCTCTCCGGCGACACGATAGACAAGATCGTGTTCAGCGACGGCTTTGCGCTGGCGCTTATCCGCGGCGCTGTCTGGGGCTGGGGGAGCAACGCCTCCAACAGGCTGTGCGGCTGCCCCAAGACGGTTGAGTACGCTCAGCAGATCGACGACTCCGTCGCAAGCGGCGTGGTGGATATCGCTGCCGGCTCCAACCACTGTTTTGCGATCACCACCGGCGGAGAGCTTTACGGCTGGGGAAGCAATACCATGAGGCAGCTGGGAGCGGACACCGACCAGAGAGTAGTCGAAACCCCCACCCTCATTGAAATACTGGACAGCAAAAAGAATGTCCTCGGCATAGTACGCATAGCGTCCAGCGGAAACCACACCATTGCCGCAGCAAGCGACGGTGCAGTATACGGCTGGGGCGAGAATAACACCGGAGAGCTTGGAGAAGAGTCCGGCAGGATAAAGTATCCCACTAAGGTAAGCGTATCCGGCGACGAGGTATTCACCTCCGTCAACTTCTCCGCTGTTCTCGACTCCGACGACCTGTACATGAGCGGCGCAAATAACTGCGGTCAGATGGGCAACGGCAGCAACAAGTCTGTATATACATTCGCAAAGCTGCTGAAGAGCAACGTGACCTACGTCAGCCTGGGCGAGGATTTCGCAGGCTGCATCACTGACGACAACGAGCTTTACTGCTGGGGCAATAACTCAAACGGACAGGTAGGCAACGGACAGGGCGGCACCAATATCGAGCCGCAGACTGTGATCAACAACGGTCTGTGCCAGAAGATAGTGCAGGCGGACAGGATCACCCTTGACAAGTCCGAGCTTGCACTCAAGCCGAAGGGCACCGCAAGACTTACCGCAACGGTATCCCCCGGCGACGCTACCAACAAGACTGTTGCATGGAGCAGCTCCAACACCGCCGTTGCGACCGTAAACGACAGCGGTCTTGTAAAGGCGATAAAGAACGGCACAGCGACCATTACCGCAAAGACTGCGAACGGTCTGACCGCGCAGTGCGTTGTCACCGTATCGACTCCAGTTTCCAGCTTCTCGGTATCCCCGGCGAAGTCAAAGACCATAAACATCGACGGCAAATTCACTTTCAAGGCTAAGATATACCCCTCCACCGCGGACGACAAGACCCTGCTGTACTCCTCCTCCAACGAGGACGTGGCAGTAGTCGATGACAACGGCACTGTTACCGGCGTATCCGCAGGCAAGGCGGTGATCACCGTCACCGCGAAGTCCAATCCCGCCAAGACCAGAAAAATCACCGTTACGGTACGCCCTGACAAGGTGAAGATCACCTACCGCAAGGCGACCTCCGAGGGAATAATCTTCGAGTGGGATCAGTCGGAGTATGCTGACGGCTATGTTATCTACCGCCGCAATTCCGCAAAGGGCAAGGGCAAGGTAGTCGGCGAGGTAGAGACCTACGATCCCGACGAGATGACCTTCACCGACTCCACGGCGGTAAAGGGCAAGACCTATTACTACTATATCAAGGCATATTTGACTGTTGACGGCAAGCGCATCTATTCCAGCGCTTCCACGATCTACAAGATCAAGGCTAAGTAAACCGATAACCAATCTCCCCCCATCAAAACAGCGGGACTGTCAGCAAAGGCAGTCCCACTGTATTTTTTGGGGGAATTGCCGCCTGATACCCCGGTATTATGCCGTTATGTGAAAGTGTTCTGATAATTTTTCATAAACTACTTGATTTTTTCCGTGGAATAGAGTATAATAGAGAATGTAAATGCTCTCGCTTATGGGGGCAGGCCCTGTGCAACAGAGTGCTGTGAACCATGTCAGGCGGGGAACCGAGCAGCATTAAGCGGACATCTCTGTGTGCCGCAGCAAGCCTGTTCCCATAATCGAGGGCATTTACATTTTTTCTGTTTATCAATTTGAAGGGGAGGGGCGGCAATGTACCTGGCGCTGTATCGTAAATATCGTCCGAGAACGTTCGATGATGTGATATCTCAGCCGCAGATCGTCACTACCCTAAAAAACCAGATAGCCACCGGGCAGAACACCCACGCCTATCTCTTTACCGGCAGCCGCGGCACCGGAAAGACCACATGTGCGAAGATACTCGCCATGGCGCTCAACTGCAAGCACCCGGTAAACGGCAATCCCTGCCTTCAGTGCGAGAATTGCCGCGAGATAGCCGACGGCTCCGCCACTGATATCGTCGAAATGGACGCCGCCAGCAACAACAAGGTGGAGGACGTTCATCTGCTCCAGGAGCAGCTTGCCTATACTCCGGTCAGCTGCAAATACCGCGTTTACATCGTGGACGAGGTCCACATGCTTTCCACGGCGGCGTTCAACGCTCTGTTAAAGACGATAGAGGAACCGCCGGCGCATGTTATCTTCATTCTTGCAACCACCGAGCTGCACAAGGTGCCGGCGACGATCGTTTCCCGGTGTCAGCGGTTCGAGTTCCGCAGGATAGATGTTGCGGACAGCTCCGAAAGGCTGCTGGGGGTCGCTTCAAACGAGGGCGTGGCTCTCACCCGGGGCGCTGCGGATATGATTTCCCGTATCTCGGACGGCGGTATGCGCGACGCGCTTTCTCTGCTGGACAGATGTATATCGGTCAGCCGCGACATCACGGAGGAGACCGTAAGAGACTGCGCCGGAGTTGCCGACAACAGAAGAATGTACCAGCTCGTGGAATACATCGCGGAAAAGGACATTCCCGGCTGCATCAGGTTGCTGGAGCAGCTGTACAAGGGCGGTAAGGATATCGCCCGGGTCATGGATGAGCTTGGAATGGTGTTCCGCGACCTTATGCTCAGCGTGAGCGCTCCCGGGGAACACGGGCTGCTGTCGGTCATGCCGTCGGATTATGCGGAGATAGACAGGCTTTCGGAATTGTTCTCGCTGGGGGATATAATGCGGTGCCTTACGCTCATTCAGGAATGCACCGATAATTTAGCCAAGACCCGTCAGCGGAGAACCGTGGCGGAGATGTGCTTTGTAAAGCTGTGCTCCGGCGTCCAGACTGCGGCTCTGACTTCTGAACAGGCGCAGCCGGTACAGCAGGTAAAGCCGGTGAGAAAGCCGGAATACAAGCCGATGGGCAGCGAGTTCGCACCTCTTCCGGACGAAAAGCTCTCGCCCAGCCAGGCGGCAGCGGTAAAGAAGCTGCAAAAGATATTCGAGCCGGAAGCCAAGGAAGCGCCCACCGCTCCGAAGCCGGAACCTGCCACCCAGCCTGTTCAGCCGGAAAAGCCGTCTGCTGCTGTCGCGAAGAACCGGGACAAGCTTCAGGAGCTGCTAAAGCAGAACGCCCCGGCAGAGCCTGCGAAAGATATTGCGGCAGAGCCTGCACCTGCGGACTATTTCCCGATGCCGGAAATGAACAGCGCTCCGGCAGCGCCTGAAGATTATTCACCGCCGCCACCGGAGGAACCGCCTGTGGAGTTCATACCGCAAAGGGAGTTCGACACCGCCCCGGAGCCTGCCGCACAAAAGCAGACGGCTGAGCCGGAGAAGCACACTGCTCCCGTAAAGGAGGAGCCGCCGAAGCCGGACGCCTCTCCCAAAACAGAGGAGCCGCCGAAGCAGGACATATCCCACGATAAGCAAGAAACACCAGGGCAGGAAGCACCGCAGCCCGTAACTCCCACAGAAAAGCCGAAGCCGGAAAGCGGATATGAAAAGCTGAACAGCATGACAGCGGAGGAGTGGGCGAATATACTCTCCGGTGTGAACGACGCGCTGTATGCGGCTATGCTGGAGGACTCCACCGCGGCTGTCAGCGAGGACGGCGTGCTGATGATACACACCGGCAACCTCATGCTCCAGGGAATGACCGCAAAGGGCACCCAGACGCTTGAAAATGTGCTGGAGCAGGCGTCCGGCAGAAAGCTGCGCGTAATGGTGGTCGGCAATGAAACGGAAACAGCAGCGGAGGAAAAGAACCCGGCTGTGAAGGAGCTGCTCGAAAAAGCGCGGCGGCTCAACATAGATGTACAAATAAAGTGAAAGGATAATACCGAAATGAAAGCAAGATTACCCCAGGGATATCAGAATTCCACCCCGAACATGAACCAGATGGTCAGAAAAGCCCAGAAGATGCAGGACGACATCGCAAAGATCCAGGAGGAGCTTGCGGTAAAGGAGTTCACAAAGCAGGTGGGCGGCGGCGCTCTTGAGCTGGTAATGACCGGTGACAAGCAGTTAAAGTCTGTTACCCTCAAGCCCGAGGTCGTTGACCCCGAGGACATCGAAATGCTCCAGGATCTCATAATCAGCGGCGTGAACGAGATATTGAAGGAAGTTGACGATTACGGCGCAGCTGAAATGGAAAAGGTGACCGGCGGCGTTTCCTTCCCCGGATTTATCTAATACTAATGACCTGATATTCGATATTGTCGAATACCGTATATCAAAACCCGAAAATATCTGTGGGCGGAAAAGGTGCGCAGCGCGCCCTTGCCGCCCTTCGTCTTTCTGAATTATGGAGAAAAAATTCACTGCGGTGCTGAAACTTCCGGCGGTGAAGCTGGGGCTTACATATGCCGCCGGCTGCCTTGCCGCCGCTTACGGCGATGATTTTCTGAGGATAATACTGCTGTCCGGGGCGGCGGTGCTCACTGCCGCATGTTTCGCCATGCGTAAGGAGAAGCTGTGGGCGGTGGGACTGCTGCTGGGTGCGCTCAGCATGTCCGGATATCTCTGGCTTTACTGCCAGCCGCTGAAAGCCATGAGCGGCAGCGAGCTGCGGACTTCCTGCCGGGTGGTTTCCGTGAGCTATTCCTCCGGGCACTTTTCCGCCGGGAGAGCGCTGTGCGTTCTGGAGGGATATCCGGCGCTGATAGACCTCACGGGGAATTACACCGCACAGCCCGGGGACACGCTGGACGTTTCCATGACCCTGGCGCAGGCTGACGACGACATATTCACCTTTTCCGATGGAGTAGTCATGGCAGGCGGCGTACAGGAGGTCTACGGGCAGGAGAGCGGTTTCAGCCTGTCGGGGCTTGCCGCAGATATCCGCAGCGCCGCCGGGGAGCGCCTTGATGTGCTGGGTGGAGATGAAGCGGCGCTCTGTAAGGGTCTGCTGCTGGGGGATAAATCGGGCTTTTCCATGAAGCTGCAGCGTGATATAACCTACAGCGGCGTGAACTACATGACCGCAGTGTCCGGCGCGCATATCACCCTGGTGCTGATGATACTCATGGAGCTGTTCGGCAGGGGAAAGCGCTCCCAGGCGGTGATCGCGCTTTTCGCGGTGCCGCTGCTTGCCGTACTGTTCGGGTTTTCGCCGTCGGTAATGCGCGCCGGGATCATGATGCTGTTCAGCAAATGCCTGGTGCTGTTCGGCCGCCGCGGCGAGATCATGAACTCGCTTTGTGCAGCGTTCCTGGTGTTGACGGTATTCACCCCGTTCGCTGCGGCGGATCCGGCGCTGCAGATGTCGGTGCTGGGCGTGTTCGGGGCGGCGGTTCCGGGACGTATGCTGAACGGCGTGAGAAAGCTCCGGTTCGAGCGGATAGCCGTTCTTGCAAAGCTGAAAGAGGCGGCGGTGATCTCCCTGTGCTCAATGATCTGCATCGCGCCGGTCAGCGTTTCCTGCTTCGGCGGAATTTCGCTGTTGGAAGTTCCTGCTTCTGTGGTGCTTGCGCCGTTGTTTACCGCAGGGGTGGCGTTCGGGTTTGTTTTCCTCATCTCGGGTATTCCGCTGCTTGCCCTGCCGCTGTTGTGGGTGATGAGGGGCTTCCGCTTCGTTATCGGCATTGTGGGGAGTATTCCCGGAGCGTGGCTGCCTGCGGATAACGGGGTAATGGTGGTGCTGGCGTTCCTGTCGGCGGCGCTGCTTATCGCAGGGCTTATACGGTGGGACTGGACAAAGGCTGCGCTTCAGGGCTTCGCCTTGTCGGTGGTGCTGTTCGTGTGCGTGGGGATATACGGAAACCTCACCCGGAATCGGATAGACTTTGTTTCCGACGGAAAGAGCGGCGCGGCGGTGATATGCACCCGTGACGAAGCGTCGGTGGTGATATCCGGCACAGGCTCGGGGCTTAGGAAAAAGCTGTTCAACGAGTTCCTGCGCAGCGGTATCACCCATGTGAAAATGGTGAACGCTCCGCAGCTGGATTACACCGGAATGACGGCGCTGCAGGAGCTGTCGGAGCTATTCCCGATAGAGGAGCTGCTGGCGCCGGATGACGAGGGAGTACTGCTTGCCGGCGGCGTTACAGGGAAAGCCGTGGAGTCGGTCAGCGTGAACGGCATGAGCATAGTCTGCGCGAAATCCGGCGACGGATCCGTGAGCGGAGATATAGTCATGTACTGGGGCTACACCCGGAGTATCCCGGCGAATTCCGCAGGGCTGCCGGTGTATGTTTCCGCATGGCAGAACAAGATACCGTACAACGGCGTGAACATCTACGACGAGCCGCTGAGAATAGAGCTGTAAGAACCTGTCCGCACAGGGAAAACGAACATCTGTCCAATGTGGACAGGTCCTGGAACAAAAGGAGAACAAAATGGCTGAGTTTATATCTGCACCGCTGGCGCTTGCGGCGGAGCAATTCGCAAAGCTGCCGGGCATCGGCATAAAGACCGCACAGAGACTGGCATACTATGTGCTTAATCTTCCGCAGCATGAGGTGGAGGAGTTCGCAGACGCACTGGTCAAAGCGAGGAGCGGCGTTCAGCTGTGCCGCTGCTGTCAGAACTTCACAGACCGCGAGGTGTGCGAGATCTGTTCCGACGACGGCAGGGATAAAAGCGTGATATGCGTTGTGGAGTCCCCGAAGGACGTGTCGGCATTCGAGCGTTCAGGGGGATATGACGGAGTATACCATGTCCTGCACGGTCTGCTTTCGCCGATGGACGGAGTTACCCCGGAGGATCTGAAGATAAAAGAGCTTATGGGGCGGCTGGCAGATGTGCGCGAGGTCATCATGGCGACAAATCCCACGGTGGAGGGCGAGGCGACGGCGGTATACATCAGCCGCCTGATAAAGCCTATGGGAATAAAGGTGAGCCGGCTTGCCTACGGACTTCCGGCAGGCTCTGCGCTGGAGTTCGCGGACGATGTTACGCTGATGAAGGCTCTCGAGAACCGCAGCGCGCTGTGATTTTTGGACAAAAAAATCCCACAGCTGTGCTGGCTGTGGGCAATTGTGTGACCTGTACGAAAAAAGGAAGGAAAACGTACAGGCTTTTCGGGCTGAGCCGTGATCTGTCGGCTTCACCCTGATGAAAACTCATCATAAAAGGGGAGGTAGGTTAATGAAATGCTGCGGTGTAAGCCACAGCTGCTTGTCGGCATTGACCTTTCGGTCATCTGCTGTGATTATATGATACCGGTTTTGTATGTAGTTCCAATAAAGGCTTTGTGAAATGAGCGTGAAAGACTGATGAAACAATATTTTACAGTTTCACGG
>JALEOL010000040.1 GCA_022766785.1 Oscillospiraceae bacterium | reverse complement strand
GCAGATGGGCAATATGGGTGGCCCCGGCGGATTCCCTATGTGATCGTGGAAAGAATTCATTGCGGATACCGCATTGAAATATAAAAACAAGCCCCACGGGGCGGAACTGATATGATTTCACTGTGTAATACACATGAATATATCAATACTGAAAGGAGAAAAACAATGGCAGTAAAGATCAGACTCAGAAGAATGGGCGCAAAGAAGGCTCCCTTCTACCGTGTAGTTGTTGCTGATTCCCGTTACCCCAGAGACGGTCGTTTCATCGAGGAGATCGGCACCTATGATCCCACCAAGGAGCCGGCTATGGTAAACATCGACACCGCTAAGGCTGACGAGTGGATCAAGAAGGGCGCACAGCCCACCGACACTGTTAAGAGACTTCTCAAGAAGTAATTCTTACCGGTAGGAACACGGGCATAGCTGCCCGTCAAGACAACGAACGGGGCGATCGCGTACCGCCCCTTTATTCCCACAGGAGGGACTATATATGAAAGAGCTTCTGATAACTATCGCTTCCGCCCTCGTTGAGGACAAGAGCGCAGTTCAGGTCACTGTCGATGAGCCGGACGCAGAGGGAGTTGTGGTTTACCACCTCCACGTTGCCCAGGAGGATATGGGCAGAGTCATCGGCAAGCAGGGCAGGATCGCAAAGGCTATCCGCACCGTAATGCGCGCAGGCGCAGTAAGAGCGGACGAGAAGATCTCCGTCGAGATCGACTGATAATATCAAAACGGAGCCGCAGGGTTCCGTTTTTTTGTGGGGTAATTATGAAAATAAAGGAAAACGAAAACAAGGATATCGTCAGAATGGTTCGCGAGGGTCTTGAAAAAACCGGAGGCTACTGTCCATGCAGAACCCAGCGCACACCGGAATATAAGTGCATGTGCGAGGAGTTCAGAAAGCAGATCGCCGACCCGGATTTCGAGGGCTACTGCCACTGCCTGCTTTTTTATAAGAGCAAAGAATGATCGCAGGGTCATGTAACGGCAAATGACACGCATTACATAATTGACATTTCATTCACCAGATGATATAATTAAAAGGAAACAGAACGCACGAGGTGTAACGCTATGAGCGAAGAAGTCTGGACAAAGGAATACAAGATAGAGCGCTACCGCAGAATGAACGAGAGCGCCGAAAAGGGCAGCGTGCTTTTCGCCGGTTCCTCCCTTATGGAGATGTTCCCGGTGGAGCAGTTCGCAGCCGAGGACAGGCTCCCGGTCACGGTCTATAACCGCGGCGTGGGGGGATATGTCACAGACGAGCTGCTGGAAAATATCGGCGTGTGTATCCTTGACCTCGCACCCCGGCGGCTTTTCATCAATATCGGCACCAACGACCTCAGCGACGCTTCCCGTCCTATGGAGAGAATAATGCTCAATTACGCCGAAATTCTCACCAGGGTTCAGCAGACCGTCCCCGGGGTGGAGCTTTACCTCATGGCGTACTACCCGGTGAACTATGACGCCGCCGCTCCCGAACTTAAGGACTGCCTGAAGATCCGCAGCAACGAGAAGATCGCCCTTGCAAATCTTGAGGTGATGAAGCTGGCAGAGCGCTTTAACGCGAAATACATAGACGTAAACGACCCCCTGAAAGACGAACAGGGCAACCTGCGCGCAGAATTCACCTACGAGGGAATGCACATAAACGAGAACGGCTACCGCGCTATTTATCCGCTGGTGAAGAAATACATTCTGGAATGAATACCCTGAAATTCCCGGACGGCAGCGAGATATCCTACGAGCTTATCCGCAAGCCGGTGAAAAACCTGAACCTCCGCGTTAAAGAGGACGGAACCCTGCGTATATCCGCAAACAGCAGGATAAGCCTGCGGCGTATCGAGGAATTCATCATATCGCAGCAGGCGTTCATTATGAGGGCGGTGAGCCGGTTCAGGGAGCGCGCCGCCGAAAACGAGATCTCCGACCATATGCGCTGGCTGGGGCAGGACTACCCGGTGAGGGTGATACAGAACAGCCGGGAATGCGCCGTGCTGGAGCAGGACGAGTTCCGGGTGTTCACCAGAGTTCCCGGCGAGGAGCACGTACGGCGGCTGCTTGAGGTATGGCTTTGCGAGAATTTCACGCAGCTTTGCAGAGAGCTTAACGAGGAAGTGCGAAGCAGCCTTGTCCGCTCTGGGCTGACGCCGCCGCCTACGCTCATCACTATCAAGGATATGAAGTCGCGCTGGGGAAGCTGCGCCTGGGCAAAGGGGCACATCTCCATAAACCTGCGGCTGGCGGCGTACCCACGGGATACCGTGCTTTCGGTGTTCTGGCACGAGTACGCGCATTTCTGGCACCACGACCATTCGCCGCGGTTCTACGCGTTTTTGCAGGAACACTGCCCGGATTACCGCAGGTGGAATTCGCTGCTGAAATAACTGTTTGTATTATCCGGCGATAAAGAAATTCCCCTCCGCATGGGAGAGGAATTCATACATCACAGCTGTTCCGCGGTCTTGGTCTTGAAGTAGTTCGGCTTGTTCGCGCCGATGATCTCCATAAGCCTGCTGCTGCGCTCGAACACCAGCCTGAACAGCACGCAGCCGATTATCGTCACAACCACCAGCTCGCCTGCGCCTACCGTCAGCATATTGAACCATATCGGCGGCTCGTTCCCGAAGCAGACGAAAAGCTCGATCGCAACGATAATGCCGTTGCTTACCACCGGGAGAAGGGAAGCCACCCAGATATTCCTGATGTAGAACATCGGAATGACCGCGATCGCTGTGGCAAGCGTTCCGAAGATCATGTCCATGAGCGCCATAGGGCTGAAGCAGTTTGCGATGAAGCAGCCGAGGATAAGCGCAATGCAGTAATCCTTCCGATAGAAGCAGAGCAGCACCAATACCTCCGCAAAGCGGAACTGGATCGAGCCGAAGCTGAGTCCGGGTATCGCAGCGGTGATCACCGCGTATATCGCAGCGACCAGAGCCAGCCGGACAAGATTTCTGGTTTCAAAGATCTCTTTTTTAGACATAAAAAAACTCCTTGTTTTTTAACGGTGGTTAGTCAAAGAAAACACCGCATTTGATTTTCCGTACCTCATGGTACTGATATATGATATCACATTCCGGTGGAAATTGCAATACCCTTTTTGAATAATTTTTCATCAAATCCCACGCATCGTTTGTCGCGTTTTGTCGAAAACCGGGCGTGATCACGCTGAGGGAACCTTTGATACAGCAGCTTTTCTATGACCGGAGAAAATCTGCCCGCGTCCCGGTTCTTGAAATAATCACACAACTGAAAGGAAACCACTATGGGAAAGCAGACTACATTCTACATGGAGCGGGAAGTGTTCCAGGAACTCGCACAGGAGGCAGTGAAATGCGGCTGCCTGATACTCCGCCAGAGCGGAAACAAGATCATCTCCTCGCAGGATACCTCGGTCATCACCGCCGGCTGCCAGCAGTATTATTTCTACCTCCCCGAAGCCGGAAAGCTGGACGAGAGCCTTCCCCTGGGCTGCTTCAACAAAAACGGCAGCATGGTGATCGAAGCGAACTACACCACCCGTGACAAGAACTACTCCCTGCACCGTGCAAGGCTGTACCTCATGACGACAGTTCCCACCACGGACGGAGAGTCCATAAGCACCCCGGAGTGCATGATAAAGCTCTATACGAAGCTGGTCAGAAAAATGAAATCGCTCACCACCTTCGTGCGCGTGCCGGCGGAGCGCATGTCCAACCGCATAACCTACTACGCCGACCCCTCCGACCGCTCCCACAAGCTGTACCTCACCCAGAAGATGATAAAGCAGCTCGGCAAGCCGGAAGTCACCCTCTGCTGACGCTGCGGCGATATTCCAGCGCAGTCTGCCCGGTGCGCTTTCTGAACTGCCGCATGAAATGCACGTCGTTCTCGAAGCCGCACAGCTGCGCTATCTCCCTGACCGAAATGGAGGTGTTCGCGAGGTAATACTGCGCAAGCGAGGTCTTTGCGCGCAGCACGTCCTCGTAGCAGCTCACGCCGAACTCCGCCCGGTACAACGTCTGGAAATACGACGGGCTTAGCGCCAGCCGCGCCGCCATTCCCTCAACGGAAAAGCGCTCTGACGGAGAGCCGTATATCTCCGCCCGGAGCATTCTCAGCTTCTCGCTGTGGGGTGCTGACGGGACTTCCGCGCCGCCCAGGGTCTGGGCTATCAGCAGGCGCAGCAGGAGATCGGTGCACTCGCGGCTTTTTGGGGTGTCCGATACGCTTTCCAGCTTCAGCAGCCGCAGGGCGCTCTCCGCTCCGCTTATGGAGCAGACCGGAGCAGGAACGCCGAAACGGACATTCAGCCGTTCGAAGAATATATCATTCTCATCGCACTCAAAATGCACCCAGTCGTTTATGTATTCCACACCCACCGCTCCGTAATCCTGCGGAGCGGTTTTTGTATACAGCACAGCCGTGTCCGGGGGGACTTCTGTGCGCTCACCGTCAATAACAACGAACGCCGGCGTGCGGAACACCACAAGCAGATCGTCGCCGGAGCCGTCCGGACGGGTGATGCGGAAATCCTTATCGTGACGATAGCCAATTCCCATTGAGTGCAGTTTCACAAAATCACCTCATAGTACGATATATCAGTTTATTGATATTATACATCATTGAAAAGCGGCTGTCAATCTGTTATACTCATAACAACAATAATAACTGAGAAAGGATATTTCACATGAAAACAGTACATCTCACCCTTAACCCCCTGGAAAAGCTGTCCCACATCAACCCTGAAATTTACGGGAACTTCTCCGAGCACCTCGGCAGGTGCGTCTACGACGGTATTTTTGTCGGAGAGGACAGCGATATCCCGAACATCGAGGGCTACCGCAGCGACGTTATCGACGCATTCCGGCAGATAAAGCTCCCGGTGCTGCGCTGGCCGGGCGGCTGCTTTGCGGACGAATACCACTGGCGTGACGGCATAGGGGAGCGCTCTTCCCGGAAAAAGATGATAAACACCCACTGGGGCGGTCTTGTAGAGGACAACAGCTTCGGCACGCATGAATTCATGCGCTTGTGCGAGCTTGTGGGCTGCGAGCCTTACATCAGCGGAAACATCGGCAGCGGCACCGTGGAGGAGCTTTCCAACTGGATAGAATACATGACCTTTGACGGCGTTTCCCCTATGGCGGAGCTTCGCAGGAAGAACGGCAGGGAGCAGCCCTGGAAGCTGAAATACCTCGGCGTGGGCAACGAAAGCTGGGGCTGCGGCGGAAACATGCGCCCGGAATACTACTCCGACCTCTACCGCCGCTATGCGACCTACTGCCGCAATTACAGCGGAAACGAGCTGTTCAAGATAGCAAGCGGCGCAAACGCCGACGACTGCAACTGGACAGAGGTGCTCATGAAGCAGGTCACTCCCTGGCACATGAAGGGCATGTCCCTGCACTATTACACCTTGCCCACCGGCGACTGGTCTCACAAGGGCAGCGCAACGGAGTTTGACGAGCAGGAATACTACAAGACTATCAGTTCAACGCTGAAAATGGAGGAGCTTGTCACCCGTCATTCTGCGGTAATGGATCGCTACGACCCGGAGCGCAAAGTGGGTCTTATCGTGGACGAGTGGGGCACCTGGTACGACGTGGAGCCGGGCACCAACCCCGGGTTCCTCTATCAGCAGAACACCATGCGTGACGCAATAGTTGCCGGAATAAACCTGAACATCTTCAACGCCCACTCCGCACGTATTCCCATGGCGAATATCGCCCAGGCGGTGAACGTGCTCCAGGCAATTCTTCTCACCGAGGGCGCAAAGACCGTAAAGACCCCGACCTACCATGTTTTCGACCTGTACAAGCAGCACCAGGACGCCGACCTCATCTACAGCCACATCGAAAACGAGCTTGCCGCAGAGGGCGTTCCCTCGCTGAGCCAGTCCGCTTCCGTGAACGCGGAGGGCGATGTGTTTGTTACCATATCGAACGCGTCCCTCACCGAAAGCTACACCGTGGATATCGCGGCGGCGTTTGCCGGGGTGAAGTCCGCAGAGGGCAGGCTGCTCACCGGAGAGGTACACGAGCACAACACCTTTGACGAGCCGGACAGGGTGACGATAAAGCCGCTCACCGTCAATACCGCCGACGGAAAGGCAGCCGTGATCATACCCCCCTGCTCCGTTGCAGCGGTGACGGTAAAGCTGTGACCGCACGAAAGCCCTGCCTGCGCTGCTTATTGCAGGCGGCAGACGAGAACCAGCTTTTTGAAATGATACAGCAGCGGATAGCCGCCCTGCCGCCCTCGCAGAAAGCAGACCCGGAGGAATACGCACACCGGCTTTCACTGTGCGGTGAGTGCGATGAGCTTATAAGCGGCACCTGCCGTAAATGCGGCTGCTATGTGGAGCTGCGTGCCGCAAAGCGCTCCATGTCCTGTCCGCACGAAAACCCACGGTGGTGAGCCGGAAATTATTTCCGCAAAATCAGTAACAGCTGTTGAATTTTTGGGGATATTGTGCTATAATATCACCAAAGGAGCGTGTTATTATGACCAAAAAAGCCGATAAGGCACAAATGATATTCCTGCTGCTGTACTTTCTTATTCTGACGGTGGAGCGTGTGATAAGCCTGGTGACTTCTTTCACAAACGGGCATATCTTCAACGCCCTGGACTGGTACATGACTGTTCTGACGGTGCTGTCAATTGCCGGGGCTTACGCTTTCATGCTGGCGAAATGCCGCTTTACGGTGAAGCACTACGACAACGGAAAGGTGTCCGCAGCCCCTGCCATTGAGGAGGGAGTTTTCGGGAAGCTCGCCATTGCCGCCGGTATTCTTCTGCTTGGCGGAATGGTGCACACCGAGGGCACGATACCCCCGATACAGTTCGCGTCCTACGGCATGATACTGGTGTCCATGGCGATACATACCGCCCGGTGCGTGAAGCAGCACGGCGGCGCAGTTATCCGGTGGCTTTCCTTCGGGTATATCGTGGCGTATTCCATGTCTATCCCGGTGGTGTATCAGACGGGCATAGAGCTTTCCTGGCTGTTCGTTCCGCTGGAGATAGTGGTTTCAGCAGGAATGGTGGCGCTGTTCACGGTAATGCTGCGGTGGTTCTATAACGGGGACGGGGAATACGGCTTCCCGGCACTGCCGTTTATCCTGGCGCTTATCGGTGACGCCGGAGTGCTGATACTTCGCTGGAACGAGGAAATAAACTTCTTCGTGCTGATCTTCATTGTCGTGACTGCGGCGCTGTTTATCGCCGGAAAGCTCGCTTCCCGCAGCAAAGCCGGAAAGTAAAATACCCGGCGGAGGAATTGCAGATACCCTGAATACTTTCAAAAACAAAAATGCCCCTGCGGTGTGATCCAGCCGCAGGGGTGTGTTATTACTCGGACATTATGGTGCAGAGCTTATTGGTGAAATCGACAGGGTTTTCGATAGGCATACCCTCGATAAGCAGCGCCTGGGAGTACAGAATATCGGCGTATTCGGCGATCTTGTCCTTGTTGTCCTCGGCGTACAGCTTTTTCAGCTTCTCGAATATCGGGTGAGCAGAGTTGATCTCCAATATCTTTTCAGCCTTTGCGTTGTGAGCCTGCTCGTCCGGCATTGCGGAGAGCACCTTCTCCATTTCAACGGAAAGCATGCCCTCGCTGGTGATGCATACCGGGTGGGTCTTTAAGCGCTGGGAGAGTTTTACCGCCTTTACCTTGCCGGAGAGCTTTTCGGTCATGAGGTCGAACAGACCCTTGTTGTCCTCCTCCGCCTTCTTTATCTCCTCTTTCTCGGCTTCTGTTTCAAGTCCCAGATCGTCAGCGCTTACAGACTTGTACTCCTTGCCGTTGTAGTCGTGCATCATCTGTACGGTGAATTCGTCCACATGGTCGGTGAAGTAGAGTATCTCGTAACCCTTGTCGCGAACCATTTCGGTCTGGGGCAGAGCCTCGATACGGGCAATGCTGCTGCCGCTCGCGAAGTAGATGTACTTCTGCTCCTCCTTCATTCTGGAAACGTATTCCTCCAGCGTGGTATAGCCGCCGTTGCTGCTCCTGAACATCAGCAGATCCTGCAGATCCTCCTTGTTCGCGCCGAAGCTCTCGTAAATGCCGTATTTCAGCTGTGTGCCGAAAGCGTCGAAGAACTTCTCGTACTTCTCGCGGTCGTTCTTCTGCAGCTTTTTCAGCTCGTTGCGGATAGACTTCTCCAGGCTCTTTGCGATGAGTTTCAGCTGGCGGTCGTGCTGGAGCATTTCACGGGAGATGTTCAGCGAAAGATCCTCGCTGTCCACAAGACCTCTTACAAAGCTGAAATAGTCCGGCAGCAGGTCGCCGCACTTGTCCATGATGAGCACGCCGCTGGAATAAAGCTGCAGCCCCTTTTCGAAGCTCTTGGAGTAGTAGTCATACGGAGCCTTTGACGGGATATACAGCAGCGCGGTGTAGGTGGCAGTGCCCTCGGTGCGTGTGTGGATATGCGCCAGCGGCTTGTCGTAATCAAAGAACTTATCCTTGTAGAACTGGTCGTATTCCTCATCGGTAAGCTCGCTCTTGGACTTCTTCCAGATAGGGGTCATGCTGTTGAGGGTCTCGGTGACGATCTCCTTTTCGTACTCGTTCTCGCTGCCCTCCTTGGGCTTTTCGTGCTCAACGTCCATCTTGATAGGGTAGCGGATATAGTCGCTGTACTTCTTCACCAGCTGCTTTATCTTGTAGGGCGCAAGGAACTCGTCGTAATTCTCCTCCTCGGCGTTGTCCTTGATGTCAAGGATTATCTGGGTGCCGTGGTCGTCCTTTTGCGCCTCGGAAATGGTGTAGCCGTCCACGCCCTCGCTCTCCCACATGTACGCGGTATCAGCGCCGTAAGCCTTTGAGATAACGGTGACTTTCTTCGCCACCATGAACGCGGAATAGAAGCCCACGCCGAACTGACCGATTATATTCACGTCCTCGGTCTTTTCGTTCTCGTTCTTGAACGCAAGGGAGCCGGACTTCGCGATAGTGCCGAGGTTGTTTTCCAGCTCGTCCTTTGTCATGCCGATACCGTTATCGGTGATGATGAGCTTTCTGTCGTCCTTGTTCACCTCCAGCTTTATCGCCATATCGGAACGGGTGATGCCGGTGTTCTCGCTCATGGACTTGAAGTACAGCTTGTCCATGGCGTCGCTGGCGTTGGAGATAAGCTCGCGCAGGAATATCTCCTTGTGGGTGTAAATGGAGTTGATCATCATTTCAAGCAGGCGCTTGGATTCCGCCTTGAATTCTTTTGTTTCTGACATAAAAAAACATCTCCTTATACTCTTTGATATGTCTCGGTGAAAACCGTTGTGTACCGGATTAGCACTCTTTCACTCCGAGTGCTAAATATATTATACACCTTTTTTCAGAAAAATCAAGGGGTAATTCACAGTTTTCCGAAAATTCGGGGCAGAATTTTTGCAGAAAGCAAATTCCTGTCGAATGCGGGTAAAACGTTCATATTATTGTACAAAATAACCATAATTCAACCCCAAAATTTGTGATAAATCAGGGTTGCAAAAATCCCGGGAAAATGCTATAATATCATTGTAAATCAAGACAAGACAGTATTGTAAGCTATCTGGCTAACATACTTCTTAATATATTTTCCCCAATTATTTCAGCCGAGT
>JALEOL010000109.1 GCA_022766785.1 Oscillospiraceae bacterium | reverse complement strand
TGGAAGTGTTCAGCGACGCGCCTGTACCGAAGGCGGTACTGAAAAACGTGCTGCCCGCCATGGCCGCCATGGTGATGGTGCTGATCTACAACCTGGCAGATACCTTCTTTATCGGTCAGACCCATGACGACATTCTGATTGCATCCGTGTCTCTGGCGATGCCGGTGTTCCTCCTCTTTACGGCGGTAGGAACGATCTTTGGCGTGGGCGGCGTATCGGTAATCTCCCGGGCTTTGGGAGAGGGTCGGTCAGACTATGCGAAAAAAGTCTGCTCCTTCTGTATGTGGGGCAGCGTGATTGTCGGGGCAGTTATCTCTGTCCTGTTTCTGGTGTTTATGGATCAGATTCTTGTTATGGTAGGTGCAGACGCCGCCACATCGGGTCCTGCGAGAACCTATCTCACCATCGTCAGCTTTGGCGGTATCTTCGTGGTGGTCTCCAACTGCTACTCCAACATAATCCGCGCCGAGGGACAGGGGGGCAAGGCGATGATGGGTCAGCTTATTGGCAACCTCCTGAATGTAATTCTCGATCCCATTATGATTCTGCTCTTAGACTGGGGTATCGTCGGAGCCGCTATCGCTACCGTCATTGATAATGTATTTAGTGCAGCATATTATATCGTTTACTTCCTGCGCGGAAAGTCTGTTCTCAGTATTCACCCGAAAGATATTCGGTTCGGAACAAGGTGTGTACCGGTGTTTTAGCCATAGGCATACCGGCATCTCTCGGCTCTCTGCTCATGAGCGTTTCCCAGATCGTTGTGAACAGCCAGATCGCCAATTACGGAAATATGGCAGTCGCAGGAATGGGCGTCGCTATGAAGGTGACTATGATCACCGGTATGATTTGTATTGGTATGGGTCAGGGCGTTCAGCCGCTGATCGGTTTATGCGCAGGAGCGAAAAAATGGGACAGGTTAAAGAAAATCATGAACTTCTCCCTTATTTTTGCGCTATTGCTCGGCGTTGTGATGACAGGATTATGCTACCTGTTTACAGAACAGATCGTACACGCATTCCTGACAGATTCTACCGCGTTTGATTACGGAATGGAGTTCTCCCGCATTCTGCTGAGTACCAGCTTCCTGTTTGGTGTCTTCTATGTACTGTGTAACGCACTTCAGGCAATCGGCGCGGCTACTTCGGCTCTTATCGTGAATTTGAGCCGTCAGGGTCTTATTTACATTCCGGCTGTGTTTATTATGCAGGCAATGCTTGGAATTAACGGTCTTGCCTGGGCACAGCCCGTGGCAGATGTACTTTCCCTGGTACTTGTTGCGGTACTGTATATCTTCACAATGCGGAAAATGAAAGTCAGAACCATTTCGACATCACATTGATTCAAGATATCATTGAAAATAAGGAGTTTTCAATGATTTTACACTTCCGGCTGTTTTATGAATACCGGTGAAAGGTGTTTTTGCTCTCCATAACGAAAAAGAATCCTCCATAAAAATCATAGATTAGGGACACGCTGATTAAAGCGCAGCGTAACAAAATCAGCCGCGTGAGTACGCGCGTTTGAACGGGGCGATTTTGTTTTAATCAGCGTTTCCTTAGACTATATTTATGGAATTTCAAGGAAAACACCACAAACACCTTTACGAACCGAAACGGGTTCGCCAGATAAAAAAAGTTGTGCGTTTTGACGTGGTTAGTCTAAACTACCTGATCTGAAGTGTGGAATTTCAACAAAAATTCTGAATAAGGTAAGAATTTATCCATTTTCTATTGACAAAACCCGAAAATAGTTGTATTATATTTTATGGTTAGGGAAACCTAACCGATATAATTGGGCACAAGTTAGTTATATCTAACATATCATATCAGAAATAAGGAGGAGCAATGATGCCGTTAATATTGGCGAATCCGGGTGAGCAGAACATTATTAAAAAGGTGGGCGGAAGCCCCGATACGCGCAAGTTCCTTGAAAAACTCGGCTTTGTGGCAGGCGGTACGGTGACGGTGATAAGCGAGATAAGCGGAAACGTTATCGTGAACGTCAAGGAATCAAGAGTTGCTGTTTCAAAGGAAATGGCGCAGAAAATCATGGTTTAGGAGGCAGTTATGAGCACACTCAGAGAAGCGAAAATCGGTCAGACCGTCACGGTCAAAAAGCTGAACGGCGAGGGCGCAATAAAGCGCCGCATTATGGACATGGGTATTACAAAGGGCGTTGAAATTTACGTCCGCAGAGTAGCTCCGCTGGGCGACCCGGTGGAGATCACAGTCCGTGGCTATGAGCTTTCGCTGCGCAAGGCTGACGCTGAAATGATAGAAACCGTTTAATTGTGCAATAAAGTTAGTTCAACCTAACACTAAGAAAGGATTATTGATATGGGAATAAAAATTGCGCTTGCGGGAAATCCGAACGCAGGCAAGACCACGCTGTTCAACGCGCTGACCGGCTCTAATCAGTTCGTCGGAAACTGGCCGGGCGTTACCGTTGAGAAGAAAGAGGGCAAGCTTAAAGGTCACAAGGACGTTATTATCACAGACCTGCCGGGAATTTACTCGCTGTCGCCTTACACCCTTGAAGAAGTCGTGGCGCGTAACTACCTTATCGGCGAGCGTCCCGACGCTATTCTGAACATAATCGACGGAACGAACCTGGAGCGCAACCTCTATCTCACAACACAGCTTGTGGAGCTGGGGATCCCGGTCGTATGCGCTGTCAACATGATGGATGTTGTACGCAAAAACGGCGACAAAATAAACTTTGAGCTACTTTCCGCGGAACTCGGCTGCAAGGTCGTTGAGATATCTGCGCTGAAAGGCACGGGCGTTACAGAAGCCGCCGAAGCCGCTGTTGAAGCCGCAAAATCCAAAGTTCCGGCAGTTCCGCAGCATAAATTCTGCGGCTGCGTTGAACACGCAATCGCGCATATCGAAGAAGCAGTCCTGCACGATTCCCCGGAGGAACAGCAGCGCTGGTACGCGATAAAGCTGTTCGAACGTGACGAAAAGGTGTACGAAGCGCTGAACCTCTCCGAGGAGAAAAAGGCGCATATTGAAGCCGATATTGCTGCCGCCGAAAAGGAAATGGACGACGACAGCGAGAGTATAATCACCAACGAGCGCTACATTTACATAGCCGGAATTATCAAGGGCTGCCTTAAAAAGAAGCACACGGGCTTGACGATTTCCGACAAGATAGACAAGGTTGTCACAAACAGAATCCTCGCCCTGCCGATTTTTGCGGTGGTAATGTTCATCGTGTACTTCATCTCTGTCACGACCGTGGGAACATGGGTCACAGACTGGACTAATGACGGGCTTTTCGGGGACGGTTTCCACCTGTTCGGAATAGGCTCTACCGAGTATGACGAAGCGACCTCGGCTTACGCGGAGGAGAACATCTTCACGGACGATGTTCTTGTTCTGGCGCAGGCGGCTGTCAATGCAGATGTTGTCGGCGCGGAAGAAGTCCTCGGAGCAGTTGAAGAAGCAGATTTCGGCGCGTTTGACGAGGCGCTCGGCTCTTATGGCGACAGCCTTGCGGAAGCCGGATTTGACGTTGCCGCACTGGTTGAAGAACCTATGGAGGAACTGCCTGCGCCGGAGGATTACGGCGTGTGGGTGCCGGGTATTCCGGTACTGCTCGGCAACGCTCTTGAAGCCGTTAATTGTGCGGAGTGGCTGGAAAGCCTTATTCTTGACGGAATTGTTGCAGGCGTGGGCGCTGTTCTCGGATTTGTGCCGCAGATGCTGGTGCTGTTCATCTTCCTCGCGTTCCTTGAAGCCTGCGGTTACATGGCGCGTATCGCGTTTGTTATGGACAGGATTTTCCGCAAGTTTGGTCTGTCGGGCAAGTCGTTCATTCCTATGCTTATCGGCACGGGCTGTGGTGTTCCGGGAATTATGGCGAGCCGTACGATCGAAAACGAGCGCGACCGCCGCATGACTATCATGACCACAACGTTCATTCCCTGCGGCGCAAAAATGCCGATAATCGCGCTTATTGCAGGCGCACTGTTCGGCAACGCGTGGTGGGTAGCTCCCAGCGCTTATTTTATCGGTGTTGCAGCGATAATCCTGTCGGGAATTATGCTGAAAAAGACGAAGATGTTCGCCGGCGACCCCGCGCCGTTCGTTATGGAACTTCCTGCGTACCACCTGCCGACAGTTGGCAATATACTTCGCTCAATGTGGGAAAGAGGCTGGTCATTCATTAAGAAAGCCGGAACGATCATTCTGCTGTCATCTGTGATTATCTGGGCTGGTTCTGTGTTCGGAAATCTGCCGGACGGCGGTTTTGGTTTCAGTACCGAACTTGAGCTTTCGGACAGCGTTCTCGGCATTATCGGCGGGGCTACCTGCTGGATATTCGCGCCGCTTGGCTTTGGCGAGCCTACCGCCGCAATCGCAACAATTATGGGACTTGTGGCAAAGGAAGAGGTTGTTGGCGTATTCGGCGTTCTGGATTTCATGGGAATGACCGCTCTTGCAGGGTATTCGTTCCTCGTGTTCAACCTGCTTTGCGCTCCCTGCTTTGCTGCTATCGGCGCAATCAAGCGTGAGATGAACAGCGCAAAGTGGACTTGGTTTGCAATCGGCTACCAGTGCGGTTTCGCGTATGCGGTGTCGCTGATGATTTATCAGTTCGGGCTGCTGTTCACGGGCGCTGTAAATGTTGTCGGACTTATCTTTGCGGTGCTTGTGTTGGCATTCATGGTATTCATGTTGGTAAGACCGTATAAGGAAAGCACAAAACTCACCGAAAAAGTCAAGGTATAAGATAATCCGCCGCGCCTTTGGTGGAAAGCGAGGCGCGGCGGTTCTTCTGAAAGGCGGTAAATATGTCAACTGTAATTATTGCATTAGCTGTAGCCCTGCTTTTATTCCTTGCGGGAAGAAAGCTTTTGAAAGACAAGCGGGCGGGAAAATCCCTCTGCGGCGGGAAATGCTCTGGCTGCCCGAACTGCTGCTCCTGTCATAAGGAACACGCAAAATGAGCGAGAACATACAACTCACCTACGCGCAGAAAAAGTACCTGTTCGCAATCTATAAACTCTGTCAGAACGGCGGCGTGGTGAAGTCCTCTGACGTTGCGAAAATGGTCGGCGTAAGCAAGGCAAGCACCGCAATAATGACCGAAAGGCTGGTGGAAAGCGGCTTCATCGAAAAGGAGCATTACGGCAGAATAGAACTCACCGAAAGCGGAATTAAGGCGGCAAGCCCGATATTTACCAACTGCGTGATTATCCGGGATTTTCTCGAAAACACCCTCGGTCTGGACGAAAAAACCGCCGACGAGGACGCGGTGCAGATATCCGTTCACGCTTCGGAGAAAACCTTAAATCGCCTTTCGGAATACATTCTGGGGAGATGATCACGTGACTACCGGAATAATCATTTCAGCGCTTGTCGCCCTGTGCTTTATTGCCGTCAGAACTTACGTAAAAAAGTTGGCGCACGGCTGCTGCGGCGCGGGCGGCGATAAGGAACGGAAACTCACCAAAACCGCCGATTTGTCGGAGTTTAGATACAGTTATTCTGTGAAAATAGGTGGAATGACCTGCAAAAACTGCGCAGTGCGAATCGAAAACGTGTTCAATCGGCAGGAGGGCATTTTCGCCCGGGTGGACTTCAAAAGTGGTTCTGCTGAGGTTTCCGCGAAAGAGCCGCTGTCCGAGTTTGTTATTCGTCAAACGGTGATTGGGCTGGGCTATTCGGTGGAGGCTGGTTCTGATATCACCACTGATATGCCTGACTGAATCCGGGGTACAGACTTCACCCACATACCCCTTGGCTGAAACGTATGGCTTGATCTTTGGGGGTAAGTGTTACAAATTTGCTTGACAAGAACAGCTATGTCCGATATAGCTTTTTGTAGTCTGAGGGAGAACAACCGGTTATACTTTTGAATACTCTGTTGAATGTTGTAAGGCTTGTAAACCCAACCTGCATAGCCACATCGGTGATCGCACAGCCGTTTTCAAGCAAAAGAAGCTCTGCGGCTTTTACCCTGCGGCGATTAAGGAAACTGATAAATGTGGTATTACTGTATTTTTTGAATATCCTTGAAAAATAATAGGTACTGTAGCCTGCGAGCCTGGCAAGCTCCTCCAGAGTAATATCATTCATATAATTCTGTTCAATGAATTTCAGTATCATACGGAATTTGCCGGCATACTGTCCGCCGTCGTAATATTGTATCTCGTTAAGCTGATATTCCTTTATTTTGGCAAAAAAAGACAAGACCTTCATATATATGTATACCTCGGTAACATCACTAAAACCGGAATAAAGAACATATATGTCTTTCATTATCTGGTTCATTGACCGCAGAAATTCATCGCCAAAGCTTGAATTAATCAGCAACGGCTCGGAAAAAACAGAGTACAGTTCCATCAGCGCAGGATTATTTGCAAACGAACGATTGTCTATAAGAAGAATAAGTCGTCTGCCGGACTGAGCTTTCAGATTATGGAGCGTGCCTGCTGGAATAATGAGTATATCACGTTCGTCAAGGTGATATTCCGTGCCTGCGCAAACAGCTTCAAAGCCGTTTGTAAGCGGCATAATTATTTCGATAGCATTATGCCAGTGCAGAGGGTATTCTTCATTTTCAATATTGTCGTATAATAGCACGCTTCTGTTCTGAGCATAGTCAACAGTTTCAAAATCACCGTTAAGATGTGCGATCATGTCAAGCTCCCTTTCATATTTTTTCAAATATAGATATAATCAAAAATTGTCTTGTGATTACATGATGTATTTTAATATATGATATATAATATCATATCCTGCAAAAAAGAGCAATATATTTATGCGTAATTGCCCAAACAAGAATAAAAATATCGCAATAGTTGAAATATACAGCGCAAAAAACGGTTAGTAAATCAACAGGAATCAGTGTATAATTAAAAGGATAAAAGTGGGGTAAGAAGTTCCCGTAATATGAATGTGAAAGGAAGAAAACTATGGAAAAATACCTTGACAGCACCCTCAGCGCAGAAGAAAGAGCAATTGCGCTGACCGACGCAATGACGGTGGAGGAGCAGGCTTCTCAGCTCAGATACGACGCCCCTGCCGTAAAAAGGCTGGGTATTCCTGCCTACAACTGGTGGAACGAGGGACTTCACGGTCTTGCTCGTTCGGGCATAGCCACAATGTTTCCGCAGGCTATCGGTCTGGCGGCTATGTTTGATACAGAGCTGACCCGTAAGGCGGCGGAAATAACCGCAGAGGAAGCCCGTGCAAAGTATAATGCATATACAAAATACGGCGACAGGGATATATACAAGGGGCTTACCTTCTGGGCGCCCAATATCAATATTTTCCGTGATCCTCGCTGGGGCAGAGGACATGAGACCTACGGCGAAGACCCATATTTGACCTCTGAAAACGGCAAAGCCTTTGTAAAAGGTTTGCAGGGTCAGGGAAAAACAATGAAAGCCGCCGCCTGCGCTAAGCATTTTGCTGTACACAGCGGTCCCGAAGCATTGCGCCACGAGTTTGACGCCGAAGTTTCCAAAAAGGATATTGAAGAAACCTATCTGCCTGCATTTGAAGCGCTTGTAAGAGAAGCTCACGTTGAGGGCGTAATGGGCGCATATAACCGTGTGAACGGCGAGGCCGCCTGCGCGAGCGGCTTCCTTATGTCCAAGCTGAACGAGTGGGGCTTTGACGGATACTTTGTGTCCGATTGCTGGGCAATACGCGATTTCCATGAGCATCACGGTCTTACCTCCAATCCCGTTGAGTCGGCGGCACTAGCGATAAAGTCGGGCTGCGATGTAAACTGCGGCTGTACCTATGCGTATCTCCTTTCCGCACTTGACAAGGGACTTATCACAAAGGAGCATATCCGAAACGCCTGCATACACCTCATGAGAACAAGGATAAGGCTGGGTATGTTCGATGATAAAACAGAATATGATGATATTCCCTATACAGTTGTTGCCTGTGATGAGCACAAGGCGGTTTCGCTGAAATGTGCCCAAAAGTCCATGGTATTGCTGAAAAATAACGGCATACTTCCGCTTGATGAAAGCAAGCTGCGAACAATTGCGGTAATAGGTCCAAACAGCGACAGCAGAATTGCGCTGGAGGGCAACTATAACGGTACTGCGGATAAGTATGTTACATTCCTTGACGGTATCAGAGAGCGCTTTGAGGGCAGGGTCATTTATTCCGAGGGCTGTCACCTTTATAAGGACAGAACCTCCGGGCTTGCACAGGCAGGGGACAGATATGCCGAAGCTCTTGCTGCTGCGGACTGCTCCGACCTTGTTGTACTTTGCGTTGGACTTGACTCCACCATTGAGGGCGAGGAGGGCGACACGGGCAACGAGTTTTCTTCGGGAGATAAAAATGATCTGCGTTTGCCAGAATGTCAGCGTATTCTTATCGACAAGATAATGCAGACGGGAAAGCCGGTCATCGTCGTGTGCGCCGCAGGAAGCTCTGTGAATACCGAGTGTGAGCCGGACGCGCTTATCCACGCATGGTATCCCGGCTCGGAAGGCGGCACTGCACTTGCGCAGATACTTTTTGGCGACGTTTCTCCTTCGGGAAAGCTTCCCGTTACATTCTACGAGCGTTCCGATATGCTTCCCGACTTCACCGATTATTCCATGAAAAACCGCACCTACCGTTATGTGGAAAACAACGTGCTGTATCCCTTCGGATACGGTCTTACTTACGGCAAGATCGTTTGCACATCGGTTGCATATAAGGACGGCAAGGCTGTTGTTACCGCCGAAAACACGGGCGATAATGAGGCTGAGGACGTTATAGAGCTTTATATCAAGGACTATTGTGAAAACGCTGTGCCTAATGTGAGCCTGTGCGGTTTCAAGAGGGTTTATCTTGCAGCGGGCGAGAAAATATCCGTGGATATTCCCATAACGGAAAGAGCATTCACCGCAGTTGACGAAAACGGAGAACGCAAGCGGTTCGGCAGCAGCTTTACATTATACGCAGGCACTCATCAGCCCGATGAAATAAGCGAGAAATTGAGCGGAACAAAGTGCGTCAGCACAGCAATAAATTCAGGGAACCTCTGATACTGATAGCCATTTAAACTCAGAAAATCTTTGACGACGATAGCGGTACTGTCTTTCAGAAAATCTTATGTGCCATTCGGAATAATTCTGCTCCGGGAGATCGAAAAGCAGTATGCCCGAAGCCCTGGCCCGGACATCAGCTTAACATGAGTCATTTTTTTAACCAGGATTTTATAGTAATGTGCTTTTGGATTTAATAATTCTCCGATATAATATAAGTGTACCTGAGGGATACAAAATGTACAAATGAAAAGGAGAAAGCAAATGACAAAAGCAAAGAAAATAGTGGCGTCTATCTGCGCTGCTGCAAGCCTTATCACCGCAGGCTCCGTGGGACTGGCAGCCTCTGCCGCGAACACGGGCTCCGCAAAGAAGACCGCAGCTGCGGCAGGATATAACGGAACTCTTCCGAAGTACATCTTCATGTTCATCGGCGACGGAATGAGCTTCCCCCAGACCCAGATCACCGCTGACTACTACAGCGCGCTTGCGGACACCAACAACAACGATATCCTCGAGGCAAAGAAGAAGCTCAACTTCATGAACTTCCCGGTAGTAGGATCTGCGAACACCTATGACAGCAGCTCATTCTGCCCGGACAGCGCTTCCACTGCGACCTCTCTTTCCACCGGTCACAAGACCTACAGCGGCACCATCAACATGGACGAGACCTTTACCGTTGAGTATGAGACCATTGCAGAGAAGCTCAAGGATCAGCTGGGCTACAAGATCGGTATCGTATCCACTGTAAACCTCAACCACGCTACTCCTGCGGCGTATTACGCTCACCAGGCAAGCAGAAACAGCTACTATGAGATAGGCGTTGAGATGGTGGAGAGCGACTTTGATTACTTCGCAGGCGGCGCGCTCAAAAAGTCCACCGGAAGCAACGGTGATCAGACCAGCATTTACGACCTCGCCGAGGACGCAGGCTATAACGTTATCACCACCTACGATGAAGCGGAAGCTCTCAAGCCTGAGGACGGAAAGTCCATCCTCATCGCGGAGAACCTCGCGGACAGCGACGCAATGTCCTACAACAACGACCGTGCAAAGGGCGAGTGGGCGCTCTCCGATTACGTTGAAAAGGGCATTGAGATGCTGGACAACGACACCGGCTTCTTCATGATGGTAGAGGGCGGCAAGATCGACTGGGCTTGTCACGCAAACGATGCAAAGTCCACCATTTCCGATACCCTCGCCCTTGCTAACAGCGTAAACGAGGCTCTGGAATTTTATAAGCAGCACCCTGATGAGACCCTCATCATTGTGACCGGCGACCACGAAACCGGCGGTCTGACCATCGGTTACGCAGGCACGGACTACAGTACATACCTCACCAATCTGAAGAACCAGAAGCTCTCCTACGCAAAGTTCGACAGCGACTATGTATCAAAGTACAAGGAGAACAACACCTCCTTCAAGTCTGTGCTGAAGGACGTTAAGAAGCTGTTCGGGCTGATGACCGCTGACGACAAGGACGCAGCAAGCAATCCTAACCTCGTGCTCACCGACTATGAGTACAACAAGCTGAAAGCGGCTTACGACAAGACCATGAGCGGCGAAAAGGTTGAGACCCAGGAGGAATACCTGCTGTACGGAAGCTACGAGCCGCTGACAGTCACTATCACTCACCTGCTGAACAATAAGTCCGGTATCAACTTCGCTTCCTATGCGCACACAGGTCTTCCTGTAGCGGTATACGCAAAGGGCGCAGGCTCCTCGCTGTTCAACGGCTACTATGACAACACAAAAATCTATGACAAGCTCGCAGCGCTCACCGGCGTTAAGTAAGCTGTTTAAGTAAGCTATCAAGATAAAGATCCACCTAGAATTCTCCGCTTTCGTTTCGGGAGCGGAGAAATTCGGTATATAGAGAGGAATTTCATGAAGAAAATCACCCCAGAAAAGATACGGTATTACGCACCGGTTTTGGTTACATTGATCGCGATAGTTGTTCTGATATTCATTCCCACCGGGTTTGAGAACAGGCTTATTTATCAGGGTACGGAGCGTGTGAGCGCAAGGGTGCTTTCCACCGATGACAGCATGATAATCGACACGGGGCTTGTCCGTTCCGGCGAACAGAGCTGCGTGATTGAGTTCCTGGAGGGAAGTTTCAAGGGGCAGGAATACACCGCAGTTAATATGCTTTCCGGGTCGCTGGAGATCGACAAGATATTCGTTCCAGGTGACACGGCGTATGTCAGGATAAGCCACCGGGACGGGGAGATACTTTCCGTTTCCATGACCGACCACTACCGGCTGCCGTGGGAGCTGCTTCTTGTGGGGATATTCGTGGCGGCTCTGGTTCTGTTCGCAGGGCAGACCGGAGTGAGGGCGGTGCTGTCGTTTATCCTTACGATACTGATGATATGGAAGATAGTGGTTCCGCTGTATCTTAACGGATTTTCGCCGATAATCTCCGGCATTGCGATAACCGCGGCGCTTTCGGTGATGATAGTGTCGCTGGTGTACGGCTTCGACAAAAGAGCGGCGGCGTCCTCGCTGGGGATAATTATCGGGCTGGGCTTCACGGCGGCGCTGGGGGCTGTATTCACCCGGCTGATGAACATTCACGGAGCGGTGATGACAGGCTCGGAAAGCCTGCTGTACTGCGGTTTCCAGGATCTTAACCTGACCGAGATATTCATGGCGGCGGTATTCATAGGCTCGTCGGGAGCGATGATGGATCTTTCGGTGGATATCACCTCCGCCGTGGACGATGTAATACGCAAAAAGCCCGACATAACCCCCTGGGAGGCGGTGAAGTCCGGCATAACCGTGGGCAGAGCCGCAATGGGCACTATCACCACCACGCTGCTGCTGGCGTATTCCGGAAGCTGTATCGCGCAGCTTATGGTGTTCATGGCGCAGGGCACTCCGCTTGACTGCATTCTGAACTACAAGTACATCGCCGCGGAGCTTGTCCACACGGTCGCCGGCAGCTTCGGCATAGTTGCGGTGGCTCCGGTGACGGCGGTCGCTGCCGGGCTTCTGCTAGCGAAAGGAGAGCAGAAAAAGCAATAGAACTGTGCTGGCAGAAATAACCGTTTAAATTCAGGAAATCTTTGCAGAAAGGCAGTGCTTCCTTAGAGGTTCCCATATGAAAAACAGCCTGATCAAATCGTCAGGCTGTTTTGTTATTCGTATGCTGCGGGTCAGTCCATTGCCTTCCTGATAGCCGCCATAAGCTCCTCGTATGTATCATATGCCGGGAGATCGGGGTTTGCAGCCTTGATGCTGTCCGGGCTCTTGAACAGGAAGCCTGCCTTGCTTGCGCGGATCATGCCCAGGTCGTTGTGGCTGTCTCCGCTGGCGATAGTCTCGAAGCCTATGCTCTGGAGCGCTTTTACGGTGGTGAGCTTTGACTGCTCGCAGCGCATCTTGAAGCCGGTGATCTCACCGTTAGGAGCGACCTCAAGGGTGTTGCAGAAGATAGTCGGCATACCAAGCTTCTTCATGAGAGGGCCTGCGAACTGGGAGAATGTATCAGAAATGATTATCACCTGGGATATGGAACGCAGCTCGTCAAGGAACTCCTTTGCGCCGGGCATGGGGTCGATCTTTGCGATGGTATCCTGGATCTCTTTCAGACCGAGACCGTGCTCCTTGAGAATGCCGAGACGCCACTTCATCAGCTTGTCGTAATCCGGCTCGTCACGGGTGGTGCGTTTAAGCTCCGGGATCCCGCTTGCCTCAGCGAAAGCGATCCAGATCTCGGGAACCAGTACTCCCTCGAGATCAAGGCAGGTAATATACATGGACATTGTTTTTTCCTCCGTTGTGTTTTTCCGCAATGCTGCGGTGTTTTCCTGTTAATTATATCACATTTTCTCCGGAATTTCAATACTTTAAAACGGAAAATCTGTTTATCTCTTTTTGCGCGTGAGATATGCCGCCGCTGCCGCAGTCAGTGCGATACCGGCAAATACCGCGATATCCCCGGCGCCGGTGTCCGGGCTTCCCTTATGAGGGGTTCCGGGCTGAACGTCGGCGGATACCGGCTCGGACGGGACTTCTGCCATTTTGCTCAGCATGGAATATATGACAGCGTGACCTTCCTTGCTCGGGTGGATATCCATTCGGGTGATGTTGGTGTAGTCCTCGGCGCTCCCCTTGAACGCAGTGAACACGTCCGCGACCTCTGCTCCGTTTGCGGCTGCGGCGTCCTTTATGCCGGCGTTCATCTCCGCGAGCTTTTCCCGAGCAACAACGTCTATCATCTCCATTCCGGTGACGCCCTCGAACGGGTCGTACACGGTGAGAATGATGATCTGTGCGTCCGGAGCGGCGTTCTTCACCGCTGAAAGTATAGAGCTGATGTTGGAGCAGACATCGTCAGCGTCAACATCTTTCGCCGCATTGATGATAGTCTCGGTCAGCTGCTGCATAAGCTCAAGGGAAAAGTCCGCACTGGCGCTGAACTCTCCGCTGGTGAGCTTGTCCTTGAGTTCGCTGTCCTCCATTACTATGGAGATGATCGCAGAGATCATAGGCTGGAGGAAATCGTTGCCGCCGATAGAGATGACCACGGTGTCGGCTCCTGCGAGAGCGGCGGAGATTTCCTCGTCCTCCAGCGCAGTGAGCAGTTCCCCGGAAGTCCGTCCGTCCTTTGCGAAATTGCTGTAGTCCGAATAGGCTGCGGAAAGCTGATTAGCGAAGCTGTCCGGGGCGCTGTAGTTATCTCCGGCAACGTAGCCGTCCAGCCCGTAGCCGGAGGTTATGGAGTCACCCAGCACCACAAGGGAGCTTTCTTTTGCTGACGCGGCGGTGCTGAATACCGCTGAAAACGCCGTTAATGCAGCGGCAAATATCACGGGTAGCCTTTTCATGATCGTGTTTCCTTTCTTTATACTATTTACCTGTTGTGTAGTATATTCTACCACAGTATGCGCACTTTTGTCAATATGATAAGACCCCCGGAGTGAACGGGGGTCGCAGCTTGTGGAAAAACCTATTTTGATCAATGAAAAACGGAACTTAGAATAATTCGGAATTCGGAATGTGGGGTTTCGCGCACAAAGCCACTTGTTTTAGAAGATCAGTGCAGCTTTGTGCGAAACCAGATTCGGAATTTCGGTGTCCGCTTCGCGGACGAATTTAAATGGTTGTAAACTGAAAGGTGCAATGGTTTTGCTGTTATGTGACCTATCACAGTATCACAAATTAGGCTTCCGGAATTTAAAATACGTCCCCGAAGGGGACACATTCAATTCCGCATTCCGAATTCCGAATTCCGCATTATCTTTAAAATCAGGGTTTATCGACAGCCTGAGACCCCCGGAGTGAACGGGGGTCAATAATTTATGTGCTCTTGTCGCCGGTGGATTCTCTCAGTATCAGCCGGTGGGGAAGCTTGTATGTGCCGTTGTCCTTGACATCTGATTTGATGTTATGTATCAGCTTCTCGATGACCGCCTTACCCTGCAGGTAGCAGGGCTGCTCAACGGTGGTGAGGTGGGGAATGAACATGTGGGAGTACGCGATATTATCAAAGCCGAAGAACAGCACGTCCTTTCCTACGGTAATGCCGTTGTTAAGGGCGTAGGTCATTGCGCCGATAGATATCGTGTCGGATATTGAGAAGATAGCGTCCGGGCGGTTTTTCAGCTTCATCAGCGCCTCGCAGCCGCGGGTGCCGCTTTCCGCGTCATAGGTGCCGTAATATATCAGATCGGGGTCGAGGGGTATATTTGCGCTGGCGAGGGCGCGCTTGTAGCCGTTCTCGCGGTCGATAGAGGACTGGGTGCGCGCTTCCGTGGTAAGCAGCCCTATGCGCTTCCTGCCCTTGCCGATGAGGTATTTCGTGGCGTCGTAGCCTGCCTGCTCGTTGTCGATGGTGACGCAGAGTATATCGCAGTCGTCAAGCCGTTCAAGGCACATGGCGAGCTGGTATTTCTTTGCAAGCTCCGATATCGTTTTGCTGTCCAGCTTCGGGGCGAGCAGCACGGCACCGTCCACCGCTTTCGAGAACAGCATTCCCAACAGGTGCATTTCGTGCTCGGGGTCGTCACGGGTGGTGGCGATAAGCACATCGTACCCTTGGGTGTATGCGGCGTCCTGCATTCCCCGGAGCACCTCTGAATAGAAGCTCTGCTCGGTCGAGGCGATTATCGCCAGAATGCGCTTTGTCTCGCTTTTGCGCAGGTCACGCCCCAGGAAGTTCGGGCTGTAGCCCAGCTCCTCCACCGCCTTGTTGACCGCCTGCACGGCTTCGTCAGAGACGTTGGTCTTTTTGTTCAGCACACGGGAAACCGTGGCAACGGAAACGTTCGCGGCCTTAGCCACATCTTTTATTGTGATATTCAAACGGTTTCACCTCTCGGTTCGGATTTGTCTATATTAATATAATACACGAAAAGTTAATCGTTTTCAATAGGCAAAATAAACAAAAATGCCCGAAAATGCGATTTTTTTGAATTGCACCGGAAGTCACAGCGCGATAAATCGCAGTATTTGCCAATTTTGTGTTGTAACTCATACCAAAGTCAGGGGGAGCGTGTTGTTAAAAAAGCCGAAGTTTTTCAGAAATACCGGCTGTTTTTATTAAGAATGGCGAAAATTTGTGTCACAGAAAAATAAACAGCGTTTCTTCTTGCAAAAGACCGAAAAAGAGTATATAATATAAAATGTATACGAATGATCAAACCGTACCGGCTCTGGAAACAGCCCGGATAAATTCAGGTAATATATTGTAATGAAAACTGTTCTCAAATGGCTGGGAGGCTACTTCCGGCATATTGACTGGATACTTGTGCTGATATGCCTGTGCATTTCGGCGTTTGACATCTACCTGTTAAATACCCTGCACGATATAGGCTATGTAAAGCAGGACGACATCATGACGCAGCTTTTCGCCTGCATTATCGGCGTGGGTGCGGCGCTTGTCATCGGAATGATAGACTACAAGCGAATGGCGAAATACTGGTTCGTCTACGCGCCGTTGGCGGTGATATTGCAGCTGCTGCTGTTTTCTCCGCTGGGAATGAAGCGCGACGACGACCTTGCGTGGCTTGATCTCGGCGTTGTCACCATTCAGCCGTCGGAGATACTGAAGCTGGCGTTCATTCTGTCGCTGGCGTGGCATATCGCAAAGCTGGGGGAGAAGATGAATTCACTGCCGCATTTCCTGCTGCTGTGCGTACACTTCCTTATCCCGTTCGGGCTTATCATGGTGCAGGGCGACGCCGGCTCGGCGCTGGTGTTCCTGTTTATATTTATCTGCATGATGTTCGCCGGGGGAATGTCCTGGCGCTATATCATCGCAGGGCTTGTTTCTGTCCCGGCGGTGGGCTTTGTCGCGTGGAACTTCGTCATGGGCGAGCATCACCGAAAGCGTTTCCAGCTTATCTGGGACGAGGAACTGCAGCTGTCGGAAAGGCTTGGCGCTTATCTCCAGCAGTATAACGCAAAGGTCGCAATGGGCAGCGGGCAGCTGACGGGGCTTGGAACTCACTCCGAGGCGTTTTACACCTATGTGCCGGAGGGCTACAACGACTTTATTTTCGCGTACCTCGGCATGGTGTTCGGGTTCATCGGGTGCATGGCTGTCGTCATTGCGCTGGCGGTGATGTGTCTGAAGATACTGTCGGACGCTTCGCTTGCTATCGACCCTCTCGGCAAGCTCATCTGCGTGGGCGTGTTCTCAATGTTCACGTTCCACTGCGTGATAAATATCGCAATGGTGCTCTCTGTAGGGCCTGTGGTGGGAATTCCGCTGCCGTTTTTAAGCGCCGGCGGTACTTCTCTTGTGATGAGCTACGCGTCTCTCGGGCCGGTGCTGTCGGTGGTATCTCACCGTGAAAAGAAAAAGCACATGTTCTACGAGGAAAAAGAATGACCCTGCCGTCTGATACAACAGAATTATGCAGCATAGCTGTGTGAATATATCCAACGAAAGGTAATACCAAATGAAACCTGTAATCTCAAACATAAAGGATCTCTATCCCGCGACCCAGGCGGAGGCACAGAAGCAGCGCTACAAGAAAGCAGTGGCGGCGTTTGCAGAGCATTTCGGTTCTGTTGGCGAGCACAGATTTTTCTCCGCGCCGGGCAGGACCGAGATCTGCGGAAATCACACCGACCACAATCACGGAAAGGTGTTCGCCGCCAGCGTGAACCTTGATGTCATCGCAGTCGTAGAGCCGACTGACGACGGGAAGATCGTGATAAAATCCGAGGGCTTCCCGGAGGACAGCGTGGACATTTCCGCGCTTGACGTGGTGGAAAGCGAGAAGAACACCTCCGCGTCCCTTATCCGTGGCGTTGCAGCAGGATTTGAAAAGGAAGGCTACAAGATCGGGGGATTTCGCGCGTACACCACCTCTGATGTGATGAAGGGCAGCGGTCTTTCCTCCTCTGCGGCGTTCGAGGTTCTGGTTGGCACTATCCTTTCACACCTCTACAACAGCGGACAGGTAAGCCCGGTAAAGGTGGCTCAGATATCCCAGTATGCGGAGAATGTCTACTTCGGCAAGCCCTCCGGTCTGATGGATCAGATGGCGTCCTCCGTGGGCGGATTTATCGCGATAGATTTCAAGGACACCGAAAGCCCGATCATAGAGAGCGTTCCGGCGGATTTCGAGAAGTTCGGTCATGCGCTGTGCATAGTTGACGCTAAGGGCGACCACGCCGACCTCACCGATGAATACGCCGCTATCCCGAACGAGATGAAGGCAGTTGCAGGGTATTTCACCTGCGACACTCTGCGCCAGCTCTCCAAGGACGACATCATGCTGAATATCCGGGTGCTTCGCGAGCAGTTCGGGGACAGGGCGGTGCTGCGTTCCATACACTTCTTTGACGAGAACGAGCGCGTTGACAAGGTGGTACATGCACTGAAATCCGGCAGCTTTGAGGACTTCCTCTCCAGCGTGAAGGAATCCGGCGACAGCTCCTACAAGTACTTACAGAACATATACGCGTCTTCCGACGTGAAGCACCAGTGCCTTTCCATTGCGCTGAACGTGGCTGAATACTCCCTCCACCGCAAGGGCGCGTGCAGAGTCCACGGCGGCGGATTTGCAGGCACTATCCAGGCATTCGTTCCGCTTGACATGCTCCAGCAGTTCAAGATGAACATCGAGCGGACCTTTGGCAGCGGCTCCTGCCACGTTCTGAGCGTCAGACCGGTGGGCGGCGCGGAAGTTACGATAGACGAGTGATATGAGAACGAAAAGGTGCGCCCTTTCGGAGCGCACCTGCGAGGTCATTCGGTGGAGAATGTTTCCATTTGTTTTATCAGCATCTGGTCAACCAGGGCGTCAACAAGAACGCCGTTTTCGGTGTATTCCTCGCTGAAAACCTTTCCGTTTTCCCGGAGCTTTGATGTCAGCCCTGCCTTGTCATAGGGCAGAAGCAGCTTCATTCGCTTTGCGGTCTCCGGCAGATTGTCGGCGATCACCTGCAAGAGCCGGTCGATGCCCCGGGCGTTCTTGGCGCTTATCTTCACCGTGGAGCTGTCCTCCGGGATATGCTCGGTGATAAGGTCGCATTTGTTCAGCACCGTCACCACCGGTATCTCCGCAGCGCCTAAGTCCGCGAGGGTCTTTAGAGTTACCTCAGCTTTCTCGGCGGCTTCGGGGTCGGCGGCGTCGCAGACGTGGATTATTATGTCCGCGCTGGCGGCTTCCTCCAGGGTGGACTTGAACGCTTCCACTAGGTGGTGCGGCAGTCTTCTGATAAGCCCTACGGTGTCGATGAGCAGCAGGCTCCGCCCGTCCGGAAGTTCAATGGAACGCGCGGTGGGGTCGAGGGTCGCGAACAGCTTGTCCTCGGCGAGTACCCCGGCCCCGGTGAGCAGGTTCAGCAGGGTGGATTTCCCGGCGTTGGTGTAGCCCACGATCGCTCCCACCTGCACGCTGTCCTTGCGGCGGCGCTCACGGGTGTAGCCCCGGCGCTCCTCTAATTCGCGAAGTTCCGCGGACAGCTTGTCTATCCTGCGGCGGATATGCCGGCGGTCTGTTTCAAGCTGGGTTTCACCCGGGCCTCTGGTGCCGATTCCGCCGCCAAGCCTTGACAGCGACGCGCCTATGCCCATAAGCCGTGGCAGGCGGTATTTCAGCTGCGCAAGTTCGACTTGTAATTTACCCTCGCGGGATACTGCTCGACCGGCGAAGATATCAAGAATGAGCATGGTGCGGTCGATGACCCGGACGTCGGTTTCGTCCTCGACGTTGCGTATCTGGGACGCGGTAAGCTCGCAGTCGAATATCAGCAGCTCGGCTCCGAGGGCGGTGCAAAGCTCCTTTACCTCGGCTAGCTTTCCCTCGCCGATGACCGTTGCGGCTTCGTAGGCTTCGCGCTTCTGGATAACTCTTGCAAGCTCCTGAGCTCCGGCGGTCTGGGCAAGCTCTGAAAGCTCGTCCATGGAGCTTTCGGCGTCGTACTCCCCGGTGTCCGCACCGACGAGTATCGCTTTTGTGAGATGTTTTTCTTCCATAATTACTCCTAACTCATGTTCTCTGGTAACGGCAGAGTTGTTTCCCGTTGCTGCGTGAGTGCAGGAACGTAAGTAATTACACACATATCGTTATTATA
>JALEOL010000003.1 GCA_022766785.1 Oscillospiraceae bacterium | reverse complement strand
TCCGCAGGGACAAACGTGCTTTTCCATGGTTTTGTTCTCCTTTCGCAGAAATATTATGCGCAGTTATTACTTGAAATATCTGTTCAGCAGACCCTCGAATGCCTTGCCATGTCTTGCCTCGTCCTTTGCCATCTCGTGAACGGTGTCGTGGATAGCGTCAAGGTTGAGAGCCTTTGCCTTCTTGGCGAGATCCAGCTTGCCTGCGGTAGCGCCGTGCTCAGCCTCAACACGCTTGGTGAGGTTCTCCTTGGTGGAGGCGGATACTACCTCGCCCAGAAGCTCGGCGAACTTTGCAGCGTGCTCTGCTTCCTCCCATGCAGCCTTCTCATAGTACAGACCTACCTCGGGATAACCCTCGCGGTGAGCAGCTCTTGCCATTGCCAGATACATGCCGACCTCGGTGCACTCGCCGTTGAAGTTAGCGCGCAGACCCTCGATGATCTCCTCGGGAACGCCCTCCAGCTTGCCAACGCCGATCTTGTGCTCGTCAGCGAAAACCAGCTTGCCGCCGTTATCGTCGATAACAGTGAACTTGGAGCCGGGAACTCCGCACTGCGGGCACTTCTCGGGAGCCGCGTCGCCTTCGTAAACATAGCCGCATACAGGACATACAAACTTCATAATTTTGACCTCCGTAGTATTGTTTATTAAATTAGGAATTATTCTTGATTTCCTGATTAAAATTATAGCACAACCCTGTGGATTTGTCAAGGGTTTTTTCAAAAAAAATCTGCGTCCGGCAAAAAAACAGACTGTAAAAATATACCAACTGAAAGGGCAGATGATCGTCATGCAAAAAAAGCTCCTGTTATCTGAGCCACGGTGAAGCACGCGAGAAGCCCTGCGCAGGTGGGGATAAGGAACGCTGCCGCGACCCATTTCCAGCCGCCAGCTTCCTTTCGGATAGTCAGCAGGGAAGTGGAGCATGGCCAGTGCATCAGCGAGAACAGTAATGTGCACACTGCTGTGCGCCATGTCCAGCCGTTGTCGGTGAGAAGCTGAAAAAGCTCCGGCAGTGAAAGCTCGGTCAGGCTGCCCTGAGCCATGTAGCACATTATGATTATCGGTATTACTATCTCATTCGCCGGCAGCCCCAGAATGAACGCCATAAGTATCACACCGTCCATACCAAGCCACCGCGCGAACGGGTCGAGAAACCCGGTGCAGATGTTCAGCAGGGTGCTCCCGTCAATGCTGACATTTGCGAGTATCCATATAACCGCGCCTGCCGGAGCCGCTACCGCCGCCGCTCTTCCCAGAACGAACAGCGTGCGGTCAAGCATGGAGCGCACTATCACCTTTCCGATCTGCGGCTTTCTGTACGGTGGGAGTTCCAGCGTGAACCCCGACGGCTGACCTTTGAGGATAGTGACAGAGAGCAGACGTGAAGCCGCAAAAGTCATCAGAACGCCGAGAATTATCAGCAAAGTGACAATAGCCGCAGACGCCAGTGATCCCGAAATACCTGCCGCACCCGTGAAGAAAACTGTTGAAAGCGTGATGATGAACGGGAATTTTCCGTTGCAGGGAACAAAGGCGTTCGTGAGCATTGCGATCAGCCGTTCGCGCTTTGAGTCGATTATCCGGCAGCCCACTATCCCGGCAGCGTTGCAGCCGAAACCCATTGCCATAGTAAGCGCCTGTTTACCGCAGGCGTTGCATTTCTGGAACGGCTTGTCGAGGTTGAACGCCACCCGGGGCAGATAGCCGCAGTCCTCAAGCAGTGTGAACAGCGGAAAGAATATCGCCATTGGTGGGAGCATGACCGCCGTCACCCAGGATAAGGTGCGATAGGCTCCGTCCACGAGTATCCCACGCAGCCAATCCGGGGCGCCGCCGAGCAGTTCCGACAGGCGTTCCCCAAGCCATCCGAAGCCCGTTGACAGAAGCTGCGACGGGTAATTCGCGCCGCTTATCGTCAGCCAGAATATCACCAGAAGAAGCAGTATCATCATCGGATAGCCCAGCACTCTGCCGGTCAGCAGCTTATCCACCCTGCGGTCGGCGTCCCGGCAGCCGGGGCATTCTGTTACCGCTCCGTCTGCCGCTTCCTCGGCGTTGAGGGTTATGCAGGAAACGATCCTGTCGCGGAGGATATCCAGTGTGATGTCGGAGTTCGCAAGGTGAGTTCTCGCTTTCTCCACCGCCGCGGTTATCTCCTCTGCTTCCAGATCCGCGCTGAGGTATTCCCCGGCTTTTTCCCGGAGCGAGCTGTCCCCCTCGGTCAGCCGCAGCGCCAGCCACCGTGGATCCAGCCTGCCGCCGAAGCGTTCCAGCGGCGCTCTTGCAATGGATATCGCTTCCTCTACCGGGCGGATATAATGCAGCCGCTTATAGTTCTCCGGGGCGGCTCCGGCGCACAGGCGGTCAAGGGCGTCCGTTAGTCTCATGAGAGTCCGCCTGTCATGGGCAGAAGTCCCCACCACCGGCACGCCGAGGTTTCTTTCCAGCGTTTCAAGATCCAGGGTGATACCACGCCGCTTCGCTTCATCGCAGAGATTGACGCACACCAGCGTTTTCGGGCACAGCTCCATTACCTGCAAAGCAAGGTTGAGACTGCGCTGAAGGCAGGTCGCGTCGCACACGACTATCGCCGCGTCGATTTCGCCGAAGCAGATAAAGTCCCGGGCAGCTTCCTCCTCGGCGGAATGAGCCAGCAGGGAATACGTTCCCGGGATATCCGCGAGGACATAGCTGAATTTGTCCGTCCGGCAGAACCCCTGTGCCGCCGCGATCGTCTTTCCGGGCCAGTTTCCGGTGTGCTGGCGCATTCCGGTGAGACTGTTGAAAATGGTGCTTTTACCGACATTCGGATTTCCGGCAATGGCGACTATCCTCTCGTCCGGGGTGCGGCGCTTTATCACCGGGCATAATCCTGCTGCGGCAAAGCCGGTGGAATTACTGGTCAGACCCATGCTGTTCCTCCTTGATAAGTACATTGCGGCTGTCCGCGCTGCGTATCGCGATGACCGCTCCCCGTATAAGATACGCTGCCGGGTCGCCCATGGGACTTACCCCCACGCACTCCACCCGTGTGCCCTCCACAAGACCTATATCAAGAAGTCTCCGGCGCATGCTGCCGTGTGCCCTGAGATACCGCACCACCGCAGTTTCGCCCGGTTTTATTTCGTTCAGACAGCGCTCCATGCTCATTCCCCTTTGCGATTTATTCCGGGCAGAATGCACCCGTTTGGTTCATTATATGAGCGCCGAATGAAATGCGTCACTCGCTTTTCTGCGTTATAAATCTTGGCACCGGGAGCTTTTGATAAATCCGGTGAAATTACCTTGACAAACTCCCGGTAATGGTATATAATAATTACGATTAAAAAAAGAAATCGCTGCATATTTCTAAGGAGGAAACAAAATGACTATCACAGAGGATATCAGATATGTCGGCGTGAACGACCACGAGATCGATCTTTTTGAGGGACAGTATGTCGTCCCCAACGGAATGGCGTACAATTCCTACGTTATCATGGACGAAAAGACCGCGGTCATGGACACCGTGGACGGTGCGTTTACCGGTGAATGGCTCGGCAATATCGAAAAGGCGCTTTCCGGCAAGTCCCCGGATTACCTTGTGGTTCACCACATGGAGCCGGATCATTCCGCTAATATCGCGGCTTTCGCAGAGAAGTACCCGGCGGCAAAGATCGTTGCGTCAAAGCAGGCGTTCGTGATGATGAAGCAGTTCTTCGGGACGGATTTCCAGGATCGACAGGTGGTAGTTGGCGAGAACAGCACTCTGGAGCTTGGCAGGCATACGCTCACGTTCGTCACCGCGCCTATGGTTCACTGGCCTGAGGTAGTCATGAGTTACGACAGCGCCGACAAGGTGCTTTTCTCCGCAGACGGCTTCGGCAAGTTCGGAGCGCTTGATGTTGACGAGGAGTGGGACTGCGAGGCTCGCCGGTATTATTTCGGCATCGTGGGCAAATACGGCGCTCAGGTTCAGGCGGTGCTGAAAAAGGCGGCGGCGCTGGATATCGCGGCGATCTGCCCCCTGCACGGTCCGGTACTTACAGAGAACCTCGGTCATTACATAGGACAGTACGATACCTGGTCGTCCTACCGTCCGGAGAGCGAGGGCGTCGTTATTGCGGCGTGCGGCGTTTACGGTCACACCATGAAGGCGGCAGACCTGCTCGCGGCAAAGCTAGCTGACAAGGGCGTAAAGGTAGTTGTGCACGATCTTGCAAGAGAGGACATGGCAGAGTGCGTTGAGGACGCGTTCCGTTATGACAGGCTGGTGCTTGCCTCCACTACATACAACGCGGACGTGTTCCCGTTCATGAGAACGTTCATCGAAAGCCTTACCGAGAGAAATTACCAGAAGCGCAAGGTAGGCTTTATCGAAAACGGTTCCTGGGCGCCGATGGCGGCAAAGGTGATGAAAGGAATGCTTGAAAATTGCAAGGAGCTTACTTTCACCGAAACCACCGTCACCATTCGTTCGGCTTTGAACGCCGACAGCGAGGCGCAGATCGCGGCGCTGGCAGAGGAGCTTGCCTGATATCTTCCGGTGATCGGATTTCAAAAAAAAACCAACAAATTGGGGGCGGACACGTTATCCGCCCCTGTTTTTATATCTGTTCCTCCTGCCGCGAAAGCAGTTTTTCAGCCGTGAACTCTATCAAAAACGCCCCCAGAGTCGCAGTGACAAGTATCGCCACCACCGCGCCGGCGAGTATCGTATCTCCGCAGGAAAGCCCCATTGCCAGCGGAACGCCGCCGATCGCCGCCTGCACAGTGGCTTTTGGCATGTAGGCGATCATGCAGAAAAACCGTTCCCGAAGGTTCAGCCGTGTCTTTATCATGCAGAGGAACACCCCGGCAAAGCGGAACAGCAGCGCCCCGGATATCATCCCGAGAACCGGCAGCCAGATGTCGGCGGCGGCTGAGATATTCACCTCTGCGCCCACCAGAACGAACAGCATGATCTCCGCGGCAGTCCACAGCTTTGAGTATTTAGCCGATACCCTCGCCGCGCGTTCCGGCGATCTCTGCCTGAGTGCAATGCCGCACGCCATGACCGCCACCAGTCCGGAGAAGCCTATGTAACCCGGCAGCGAATCCTCCAGCGACACCAGCAGGAACGAAAGGCTCATCAGTATCACGACCTTAACGCTGTCCCCCAGGTGTATCCTGCGGAAAGCCATTGCAAGCAGAACGCCGCACAGCGCCCCAAACGCCGCGCCCAGAACTATCGACAATGGGATATTCACAATGGAAAGCGCCGACACTTCTCCCCCGGAGCATACCCCGGTGAACACCGAAAACATCACGATCACGAACACGTCGTCAATTGACGCGCCGGCGAGGATCATCTGGGGTATCAGCTTGTCGGTGCCGCGCTTCTCCGACATCAGTTTCAGCATTTTCGGGACTATCACCGCAGGGGAAACCGCGCCAAGCACCGTTCCCATCAGTGCGGCTTCGGCAAAGCCAAGCCCCAGCAGGAAATGCGCCAGCAGCGTGACCCCGAATATTTCAAGGCTTGCCGGGATAAAGCTCATCAGAAGCGCCGGTCTGCCGCATTTTTTCAGGTCGGCAAGCTCCAGGTTCAGCCCGGCACGGGTCAGGATTATTATCAGGGCGATCTTCCGCAGTTCGGCGGATATGCCCATCAGCTTCGGGTCGAGCCAGCCAAGCGTTCCTAGTATTATCCCGGCGGCGAGCATTCCCGTAAGCTTCGGCAAACGGAGCTTTCCGGCGGTCTCTCCCAGTATCAGACCGAATATCAGTATGAGTGCGGCGCTAAGTAACATAGTTATACCTCCGTTGTGCCGGGGTGCGTTCCGGAAATAAAAAAGCCGACAGCCTGCGTATACCAAAACGCACCGGAAAATTCCCGGCGTGCAGTATCGCAGATGCCATCAGCAAACTTGTTGCGGTTCGGGGAAAGTCCCCAGGGAGGTCGTCATTCCCTGTAGATAATATATCACAGATCTTCTGTTTTGTCAAGCAGCGGCTTTGGGGTGAGCGGTATCCCATTGATGCTTGTTACTTGTTGTAAAGAAATGCATTTCTAACAGAAAGTTTATTTCCTCCTGAAAATATGTTATACTATATTATAGCATATCAGGGAGGTGTTGTCGTGAACGGTATGGGCGAGAGAGTGAAGTCGCTTCGCACACAGGGTGGTATCACCCAGGCGGAGCTTGCGGAGAAGATATTTGTCAGCGAGAGCTACATCGCGCTGATAGAGAGCGGAAAGAGAAATCCCAGCTCTGAGATAGTGACGAAGCTGTCCGGGTTCTTCGGGGTATCCGCTGATTATCTGCTCAACGGGGACTATTCCGGGGACGACAGCCTGAGAGTGGGGGAGTGGCGGTCGCTTGCCAGGGGCAGGTCTCCCCGGGAGATAGAGGGTGCGCTGAAGCTGGTCCGCTCCTTTTTCGACAGCATTGACGACGTGAAATAATTTTCAGGGACATACGCATGTCCCTGTTTTTTGTTATGATATTACCGGGGGTGATCTCATGACTGAAAAAGAAAAGCTCACAGAGGAACTGCGCCGTCTGCTGGAAAAACGTTCCGCCGGGGATATACGCCGGGCGCTGGAGCTTGTGCGGACATTCTTTGAACTTCTGGACGAAAACCGTGGTCAAATCCCGTCGGATATCTCCAAAAGCCGGTCAACGGACTCTTTCAGGCGGTAGTATTCATCGTAATTTCTGCGGTAAAGCTCCACCATGTACGCGCCGTTGTAGCCCAGTGCGTCCATTTCCTGTATCAGCCGGCGGAAGTCGAAGCAGCCATGTCCCACGGGCAGGCAGTCATGGTCGGCGTCCGCGTCGCTGATGTGCAGGTGTACTATGCTGTCCCCAAGCTCCCGGACTGCCGCGAAGATGTCCTCCCTGCTGCGGCGGCACTGCTTGAGATCCAGCACGAACCGCGCATATCCGCCCAGCTCCCGTTTCATCATTTTAAGGAAGTCCAGCTTTCCGGAAAGGCAGTAGCTGACGTTCTCCTGCGCCACGGTCACGCCGAACTGCTCCGCTGTTTCCGCCAGCAGCCGGAACTGTCTGACATAGTGCTCCGGAGTGCAGTTGCTGCTGAGAATAGCGCCGTGCAGCACGAATATCTTTGTGCCGAGAAGCTGCATCGTGCCGAAGAATTCCCGGTACAGCTCCAGCATTTCCTCAATGCGGCGGTCGTAATCCGAGAAAAGAAACACCGATTCCATAGGGGAGGAAAACGGGTGAAAGCTCACGATCTCCATGCCGTGCTCCCGGACGGTATCCCGGATAAGCCCCGTGACAGGCTCCCGTGCCTCGCAGGTGCTGTTTGCGAAAAGCTCCGCCGTGGTGACGCCCAGCTCCGCCAGCTCCCGGAATGCGTCCTCGGCATGCAGCGGATACATTGAAGCCGTTGATACTCCTGCTTTCATGATACACCTCTGTTCTGTGTTGATGTCTCCTTTGATTATAGCACATATCTTAATTTTTTGCAATAGCTGTACGGGGTTGACTTTTACCGGGTAAATGGTGTATAATATCTGTGTTACACAGATAATCGGGGGTGATCGTTTGAATATAAACTGGAACAGGAAATACCTGACGATAGCCGTTTATGCCACCTGCGCGGTGATCGTCAGCGCAATTGCCGTGATGATCATTTTCAACTTCGACTCGGTAATGGCGAAGCTGTCGGCGGTGGGCGCAATAGCAAGCCCGATATTGATCGGTATCTTCTGCGCGTATCTGCTTAATCCTCTTATGATGAATTTCGAGAACGGATTGTTCAGAAAGCTGTCCACATCGGAAAATAAGAAGACACGGGGAAAGGCGAGGGCGCTTTCGCTTACGCTGACAATGCTGGTGGTAATTCTGGTGCTGGCTCTGGTGGTGATCATGGTCATTCCGCAGCTGGTGGAGAACCTGGTCTCTATCTTCAGCAATATGGACAGCTATATCGCAACGATAAAGAACTGGCTGAACGATATCTTTGAGGATCACCCGGAGATGATAGAGTTCTTCGGCAACCCTCTGGACGATTTCAACGCCTTTATCGGCAAGATATGGAAAGAATACTCCGCGGAGCTTGTGGGTATAGCCGGAAATGTTGCCGCAATGGTGTGGGCGGTGCTCGACACGATGAAAAATCTCATCATCGGTCTTACCATTTCGATATACCTGCTTGCGCGCAAGGAAATGTTCATCGGGCAGACCAAAAAGCTGATATTCTCGTTCCTCAGGGTGGAAAAGGCTCAGCGCTTCCTCGGTATCTGCCGCGAGGCAAGCAAGAAGTTCCTCGGCTCTATCATCGGAAAGATCATCGAGGCGTTCGTGGTGGCTCTGCTGTGCTTTATCGGCACAACGATCATGGGGCTGCCTTATGCGCTGCTGATATCAGCGATCATGTTCGTGTTCAACCTGATACCGTATATCGGGCCTTTTATCGGCGCTATACCCTGCGCGATACTCCTGCTGCTGTCCAACGACCCGATACAGGCGCTGTGGTTCGCGATATTCGTGCTGGTGCTCCAGACGGTGGACGGAAATATCCTTGCGCCCTGGATACTAGGCGATTCCACAGGGCTTCCGGCGGTGTGGATACTTATTTCTATCCTGGTAGGCGGCGGTCTGTTCGGTATGCTCGGAATGTTCCTGGGCGTGCCGGTGTGCGCGGTGGTTTATATGCTGTTCAAGGATTTCATCGAGAACCGCCTGAAGAAGCGCAGGCTGCCAAGAAGCACCTCGGAATACGCCAAAGATGTGAGCTATATCACCCCGGACTTCGCCGTGGAGGAGCCTGACAATCCACCCGAGCCTGTCCCTGAAAAGAAGCACGGCTTCACAGACGTTCTGAGGGAACGCGGCGAGATGTACAAGGAGAAATTCCATATCAGGCCGAAGAACAGGAAAAAGTGACCCAAACCCGGGCGGAAACGTCCGGGCTGCCTGCTGTTCCGGGATATTACCGGAGCTGGGAAAGATACAACGGAGGAACAGATGTTTGAACTGAAATATGCAGGAGAAAGCACCTGGTATATGAGCGCGCCCACAAATGTGGGATTTTACCTGCACGCCCCCGGAGAGGTGTGCATGATAGACTCCGGAGACCGTGCCTGCGCGGAAAAAGCGCTGGAGCATATCCGGGGCAATGGCTGGAGACTTACGGAGCTGTTCCTGACGCATTCGCACACGGATCACACCAGCGGCGCGGCGTGGCTGAAAGAGCAGACCGGCTGCCGGGTATTCGCGCCGGGGGTAAGCGCCGCGGCGGTGAAGCACAGCTTTCTTATCGCGACAACGCTGTACGGCGGCAGACCCAGCCCGGAGATGTGCAGTAAGTTCCTGCTGCCGCCGCCCTGCGAGTGCACGGAGCTTACTCCGCAGGAGCTTCCCACCGGGCTTGAATACAGACGGCTGGACGGGCATGATATGGCGCAGGCGGTATTCCGCACCCGGGACGGAGTGTGGTTCACGGCGGATACTGTTATCAGCGCCGACGCCCTGGACAAGCACCGTATTTCGTTCGTGTATGACATCGAAAAGCACCTGCATTCGCTGGAGGAGCTTTCCCGGCTGGAGGGAACGCTGTTCATTCCCTCCCACGACGAGCCGTGCGATGATATACGCCCTCTTGCAAGGGTGAATGCCGCGGCGGTGAACGAGGTCGCACAGGACATCGTTCTGATGTGCTCTCAGCCGCGCACTATCGACGACCTGATCGGAATGTCGCTGGAGAAATATGGGATACGGCTGTATCTCATGCAGTATCTCCTTGTGGGTCAGACGGTGCGCAGCCATGTTTCGCGCCTGCTGGAGAACGGAAGGCTGAACGCTGTTTATTCCGGCACAAAGCTGATGTTCACAGCCGCTTCTGAATAGCCGCAAAAAAAATGACCCCGGACTATAACCGGGGTTTTTGATTTTGGTGGAGTTCAGACCAGCTGCTCCCGGAGAGAGGAAAGCAGCTTTCGCTCCCTGCGGCTCACCATTACCTGGGTAAGCCCCAGTATTCGTGCGGTCTCGCATTGGGTCATTCCCCTGAAATACCGCAGTATGACTATATCCCTGTCCGTACCGGTGAGGTTTTCAAGGCACTGCCGCAGTGCCAGACGGTCGATCAGCTTTTCCTCGCCGGAGCCGCAGGGGACGATAAGCTCCTCGCCCTCGCTTCCCCCGGAGTTCAGGGACACCGGCGGTACTGCGGCGCAGAGAGCCTCCGCGGCTTCCTCCCGGGTCACGCCCAATGCGTTTGCGATGTCCGAAACTCTGGGTTCGCCGTCTGCGGAGAGCTGATCCCGGACTTTTGCCGCCCTGACGGAAAGCTCCTTCAGTCCACGGCTTATCTTTACGCTGCCGCCGTCCCGGAACAGCCGGCGTATTTCACCCAGTATCACCGGGACTGCGTAGGTGGAGAAGCACAGTCCGCGTTCCGGCTCGAATCTGTCGCACGCCTTGACTAACCCCACACAGCCGGCGGAATACAGCTCCTCATACTCGATACCCCGTCCCCGGAAGCGGTTTGCCAGCTTGTGCACCAGCGGCAGATTGCTCTCTATAAACTGGTCGCGCTGTGAGCCTTCCATGTCAGCCCACCTGCCCGGCAGCTTCGGGAATGCGGCTGCTCAGCCGTTTTTCCAGCGTTACAGTTGTGCCCTTTCCCGGGGCGCTTTTCACCGTCACCCTGTCCATGAAGCTCTCCATTACCGAGAAGCCAAGTCCGCTGCGCTCCTCGTCCGGGGCTGTGGTGAAAAGCGGCGTCATCGCCCGGGGGATATCATCTATGCCTGTTCCCTTGTCCCTTATGCTTATGGTGAGCAGTCCGCCGGAATACTGCCGCATATGTAGCTCGACCTGACCGGAGCAGTTCCGGTAGCCGTGCACTATCGCGTTAGTTACCGCCTCTGACACTGCGGTGCGGATCTCGCTTATTTCCTTTACAGTGGGGTCGCACTGAGACGCGAACGCCGCCGCGGCGCTCCTTGCGAAAGCCTCGTTCACCGACAGCGGCGCAAAGCTCAGTCTGCATTCGTTTATCAATTCCCGTTTCATTCTTTTACCTCCTCCGAGAGAAGCCCCGATAATCCCGAGAGCCTGATCACCGCCGCGATCTCCCGGGACGCGCCGCGCACTGCGATCTCTCCGCCGTATGCCCTGACGTTTCGCAGCCTGCCAAGTATCAGTCCCACGCCGCTGCTGTCCATAAATCCCACGTTTTCCATGTCAATTATCAGAAGCTCCGGCTGACAGCGCGTTATCATCTCGTCAAGCTCCCGGCGCAGCTCCCGTGCCGCGTGGTGGTCGATGTCCCCGGAGAGCTTCGCTGTCATTCGGCTGCCGTCTGTGATGATGTCGATCATGCGATCACCTCCCTTTTTGTCAATGATACCACACCGCCGCTGCGAAGGCTGTCGTTATGCCGCCGGGTTTTTTGGTTTTTCCGGCGTGATATTCGCTGAACGGGAATATTTGCGGCGGAATTTGTGTATTATTATACAATTCCGCGATCATTGTTGAAAACTGCACAAACAACGCAGAAATATCTGTGCACATACAACAAAAATTCGTATAATCTCTTGATTTGCGACATAGAATATAGTACAATATCAACAGAAACACAAGCATATATTTGGGCATAAATGCCAATTGTGAAAGGCGATAAATTGTATAAGGCTATTTTCTCACGCAGGCAGATCGACGATGTGCCGGAATACTACGAATGCGTCAGCGACCTGCTGAACGATCCCACGGTGCGGCAGCTGGACGGATTTACCCACCACAAGGGCACTTCGCGGCTTCAGCACTGCGTGAATGTTTCGTATTACAACTATCTCCTCTGCCGTAAGCTGCGCCTTGACGCGCGTTCCGCTGCAAGAGCAGGGATACTCCACGATCTGTTCCTGTACAACAGGAAAGAGCACGAGCCTGTTGACGACGAGGGCGGACACTGCTCAGTCCACCCCAAGGTGGCGTTTTTTAACGCGTCGGAGCTTTTTCCCATAAACGACAAGGAGGGCGACATGATCGCAAACCACATGTGGCCGCTTTCCAGGCACATGCCGCATTCCGCCGAGGGCTGGGCTATACAGCTGGTGGACAAGATGTGCGCCACCGGGGAGTTCTGCGAAATGACGATCCGCAGGAGCAGGCAGGGGCTGCGGCTTGCAAAGAAGCTCTCGCTCACGCTGCTTATCCGGCTTATGCTCATTTTCTGACGCGTTTCAGCCGAACAGCCCCTTGAAGAACTCGAATATCGCGAATTTTATCTCAATGCGGTTTCTGGTGAAATCCTCCGGCAAACTATCCTCGGGGAGCGGCTCCGACGCTAACGGGATACACAGCGGCGGAAACATCACGCACCACCAGTTGCGCCCCTCGCCGCTGCCCAGGGTTATCCTCAGCGCAAGGTAATACCCGGCAGGGAGCGTGACGTTTTCGTACTCCCTCGTGGTGAAGTACATCTCTGTAAGCTCCGCCTCCGCGCCATAATCCACACCCTGCTGTGCCAGAAAGTCGCAGCAGGTTTTCTGTATCCCGGGGAGGAGCCGCTGAACCTCACGGGCGGCTTCGTCACGGGTGGCGAACCCGACAAGACGGGCGCTGTATTTCTCCAATACCATGTCCCGCACTGCGAGTTTTACCGCCTGGTCGTACTCGCTGTCGCTGTTCGCCGGGATATGCAGCCGAAGCACGGCGCCGGGTACCTCGTCGCATTCCCTCGCGAACGCATTGAAGCTCCCCAGAAGCACCGCCAGCGCCGCGCCAAGTGCCATTAAGATGTCAAGTAACTTAGTTGTCATAATACACCCCACAGTTTCCGTAATGAGCTGTTCTTCTTTTCAAATTCAGCATTGGCGGTGTTTCGGGAATTATTCAGGGTTACCTCAGAATAATAAAAAAACAAACCAATGAACAGACGATATAGAACCGCAGATTTCTTATGAACGTCCGGCTGAAAATTTCACAAAATCCCTTGAAATAATCTCCTTGTTGTTGTATAATATAATTGTGGTGTTATGTGCCGCGGATATGTTACAGGAAAGGAACAGATCATATGCCTTTTGATGAGATAAACAGGGAGTTCTCATTCCCCCTCCGGAAGATAATCGACGAGCAGAAGCTCGAGGTCATCTACATGCCGGAGGACGGAGAGAACACACTTATTTCCGATCATGAGATAAACCGTCCGGGACTTCAGTTCGCCGGATTTTACGAATACTTTGACAAGCAGCGCATACAGGTGATGGGCAAGACCGAGTGGGCGTATCTCAACACCCTCGACCCGGAGGTGCGCCGCAGCCGTATCGACAATCTGCTGAGCTACAAGTTCCCGGCGCTTATGGTGACAAGGAACCTTGATATATTCCCCGAGCTGCTGGAGAGCGCAAAGGCGAACGAAATGCCGCTGCTGCGCACAGAGGAGAGCACCTCGGTGTTCACCTCAAAGCTGGTAAACTTCCTTAATCTCCAGCTTGCGCCCCGTATCACGCGCCACGGTGTGCTTATCGAGATATACGGCGAGGGCGTGCTTATCCTGGGCGAGAGCGGAGTTGGTAAGAGCGAGACCGCTATCGAGCTTGTAAAGCGCGGTCACAGGCTGATAGCAGACGACGCAGTCGAGATAAAGAAAGCCTCCAACATCACCCTGGTGGGAAGCTCGCCGGACAATATCCGCCACTTCCTGGAGCTGCGCGGCATTGGTATCATCAACGCGCGCCAGCTGTTCGGCGTCGGCGCGGTAAAGCTCAACGAGAAGATAGACATGGTGGTGGAGCTTGAGCTGTGGAACCCCGAAAAGACCTACGACAGAATGGGCGTTGACACCCACTATATGACTATCCTCGGGGTTAAAGTGCCGCTGCTCACTATCCCGGTAAAGCCCGGACGTAACCTTGCGGTCATTCTCGAGGTTGCAGCTATGAACAACCGCCAGAAGAAAATGGGCTACAATGCGGCGAAGGATCTCCTCCACCAGCTGGGGATAGACTCTGACAGCGAAGAAATAATGTCAGACCTCAATATTTAAATGTAAGAAAGGCTGAATAAAAATGAAGTACAACATTGGCATTGATCTCGGCGGAACAAATATCAAGGTGGGTCTGGTGGACGAAAACTACAACATCGTATCCAAGGCTACCTGCAAAACTGACCTCCCAAGACCCGCGGAGGAGATCGCGGATTCTATCGCGGAGACGGTCTGGAAAGCTCTCAACGAGGCGAAGGTCACCATCGACGAGCTGAACAGCATCGGCATCGGCACTCCGGGCACCGCTTCCCGAAACACCGGCGTGGTGCTGTATTCCTGCAATCTCGGTTTTAAGGACACCGACCTGCGTTCCCTGGTGGGGGCAAGGCTCGGCAAGGAGGTCTATGTCGAGAACGACGCTAACGCAGCCGCATTCGGAGAAGTGCTGGCAGGCGCAGGCAAGGGCTATCACGATGTTGTGGTAGTCACCCTCGGCACCGGCGTGGGCGGCGGCATCATCATCGACGGGAAGATCTACACCGGATTTAATTTCTGCGGCGCTGAGCTGGGACACACCGTTATCCAGTACGGCGGCAGACAGTGCGGCTGCGGCAGAAAGGGCTGCTTTGAGGCGTATTCCTCCGCGACCGCCCTTATCAACATGACAAAGGAAGCAATGGAAGCCCACAAGGACAGCAAGATGTGGGAGCTGTGCTCCGGCAGCATAGACAACGTTGACGGAAAGACCGCGTTTGACGGCTGGCGCGCAGGGGACAAGGCGGCAAGCGATGTCGTTGATATGTACATAAGCTACCTCGGCTGCGGACTTACCAATATCGTGAACACATTCCAGCCGGAGGTGCTGCTCATCGGCGGCGGTATCTGCAAGGAGGGTGAGAACCTCACAAAGCCGCTGGAGGAGATCATCGCAAAAGAGGCTTACAGCATCGATCCGCAGCAGTCAACAAAGCTCGGTATCTGCAAGCTGGGCAACGACGCCGGTATCATCGGCGCGGCGTTCCTCTATACGCTGGCGGACTAAGGAGGGCTTATGTACTACCTGTCACAGGACGGAACTGTTCTTGCTGAAAGCGGTCGTCTGTATATCGACGGAAACGCGGTTTTCGCCGTTGTGCCCGGAGCCGACGATATAAAGCTCGCGGAGTATGAGGTTTACGGCGAGGCGCAGGAGATGCTTCGCAAGGTGTATACCGCGATCGAGGACGGAGAGAACGTTTTTTCGTTTGAGTAATATTTCCGCCGCTTTGCAGCATACAATTCACCAAAAACACCGGGAGGTCTGCCTTGAATTACACCCGACTTGAAGAAGCGTGCCGTAAGTACGGCGCTGCCTTTGAATATGAAAAGCCCCTGGCACCGCTTACCACGATGAGGATAGGCGGAAAGTGCGACATTCTGGTTACTGTCACAAACGAACAGCAGCTGCTCGCCGCAGTGAACTGCTGCCGGTGTGAGGATATCCCGTATTTCATTCTGGGCAGAGGCAGCAATCTGCTGGTAAGCTCCGAGGGATATCGCGGAGCTGTTATATATCTTTCTTCGGGAGATGTTCCTGTGGAGATAAACGGCTGCGCCATTACCGCCTGGGCAGGAACATCTTTGCAGCGCGTCTGCGTGACTGCAAGGGACAGCTCTCTGGGCGGTCTGGAATTTGCATACGGTATCCCCGGCTCGGTGGGCGGCGCGCTTTTCATGAACGCCGGAGCGTATGGCGGTGAAATGAAGGACGTGGTGCGTTCCTGCCGCTATATCGGAGAGGACGGAAAGCTGCACGAAATGGCTGCCGCGGAAATGGGGCTTGGCTATCGGAGCAGCATTTTTTCCGGCGGGCGCTATGTGATAACCTCCGTTACCATGGAGCTTCGCCCCGGGGACAAGGCTGCGATAACTGCGCGCATGGACGAGCTTATGCAGCGCCGCCGCGACAAGCAGCCGCTGAATTACCCCAGCTGCGGCAGCACGTTTAAAAGACCCGAGGGGTATTTTGCCGCCGCGCTTATCGAGGAGTGCGGTCTGAAAGGCTTCTCCGTCGGGGGAGCGCAGGTAAGCGAAAAGCACAGCGGATTTGTGATAAACCGGGATAACGCCACTTTCCAGGACGTGATCGCGGTGGTGGAGGAAGTGCGCCGGATAGTGCTGGAGAAAAAGGGCGTGGAGCTGGAATGCGAAATGCTCATTCTCGGAGAACGGTAAGGAGCGCGTATCATGGAATTTGTAATAGTCACCGGGCTGTCCGGTTCGGGTAAATCCTCGGTAATGAAAGCGCTGGAGGATATCGGGTATTTCTGCATCGACAATATGCCGCCGCAGCTTATACCGGATTTCGCTTCGATGTGCAACGACAACGCCGAGATAAGCAAGGTCGCGATAGTCACCGATATCCGCGGCGGAGCGATGTTTTTCAAGCTGGAGGAGTGCATCACGCGGCTTCACGTCCGTGGGATAGACGTGAAGGTGCTGTTTCTTGAGGCTTCACGCGAGGTGCTGATGAAGCGATATAAGGAGACCCGGCGAAAGCACCCCCTGGACGAGGTCTCCGGCGGAGATATCGGCAAGGCTATCGACGCGGAGGCGGAGCTTCTCAGCAGGATAAGGGAGAGCGCCGACTACATAATCGACTCCACCAACCTCAGCACCGGTCAGCTCAAGGAGCAGATCGCCGGGCTGTTTCTTGAAAAGGCGTCCGACGGTATGATAGTAAGCTGCATGTCGTTCGGGTTCAAGTACGGCTCGCCGCTGGAGGCGGATCTGGTGTTCGACGTGCGCTGCCTGCCTAATCCGTTCTATATCCCGGAGCTGAAACACAAGACCGGGCTTGACAGGGAAGTGCAGGATTACGTCATGAGCTTTCCGCAGTCACAGGAATTACGGGACAAGCTGTTTGACCTGATATCGTTCCTGATACCCCACTATGTCACCGAGGGCAAGAGCCGTCTGGTCATAGCCTACGGCTGCACCGGAGGAAAGCACCGCAGCGTTACCTTTGCGGAGCAGACGGCGGCTTACCTCAAGGCGCAGGGACTGAGAGTGCGCACGCTTCACCGTGACGCTGACAAGAAGTAGAATATAATCAGGGCGGAGAGTACTCCGCCCACATTTTTTTGATTGTCCGGAAGAGGTATCAGAAAGCGTCCATCAGCGTGCCTATCATCTTGAACGCCTTTGCGGTGGACATTCTCCGGAAGCTTCGGTGGGAGCACATTGACTTCACCGCCATGAATGCAAGTCCCCCGGCGATAAGTCCGGCGGCTCCGCTTTTTATATATGCCTGTGTTCTGTGTGACATGGTTTTCATCTCCTTTTTGAAAGCTCGTGCTGTTATTCTTTGCAAAATTCCTGCAAATATAAGAAAACTACCGGCGGAAATAACTGAAAACAGAACCGCTAATACCCGGAAAATCGTGCCGGAGTACAAAAAAACAGCTATTGAGGGTAGGAATATTTGTGTTTTTGTACTGATTGCATATAGACCATTGTGTTTTGGCGGAAATTATACGGCAAAATGCCAAAATGAATTTTTTCTCAAAAAAACTTGCAAAAATCCCTTGACAAAAAAAGAGTATTGGTGTATAATCTAACCATAGCAAAGGGGCTATGACAGGCAGACTTCAATGGTGAAGCCGGTCTGTCATAGCCCTGCTTGTTTATTCAGTAACCTTGAGGCGTCCGGCTATATGCGGTACCGGAAGCGCTTCTTAAAAAAGAAAGGGGACGGTTCTTAATGAACACACTATTAACTCTTGCAACGGAAGCCGCTGTGCTCTCCGCTGAACAGCAATCCGCTGTGCAGGCTGTCGTCGATGAAACGATGTACAGCGGCAGCGATGTAAACGGCATATGGTACCTCATCGGTGCGGCGTGGGTATTCTTCATGCAGTGCGGCTTCGCGATGGTCGAAACCGGTATGACGCGTTCCAAGAACGCCGGCAACATCATCATGAAGAACCTGATGGACTTCTGTATCGGCACGGTAGTATTCATTCTCCTCGGCTTTGGACTCCTGCTCGGCGAGGACACCCTCTTCGGTCTGGTAGGTATCCCGAACCTCGACATTCTCGGCAGCTTCACGGATTTTGACAGATGCGCTGAGTTCGTGTTCAACCTCGTTTTCTGCGCTACTGCTGCGACTATCGTTTCCGGTGCGATGGCAGAACGTACAAAGTTCCTCAGCTACTGCATCTATTCCGGCGTCATCAGCGCGGTCGTTTACCCGATCGAGGCTCACTGGATCTGGGGCGGCGGCTGGCTGGCTCAGATGGGCTTCGTTGATTTCGCTGGTTCCACATGTATTCACATGGTCGGCGGTCTGTGCGCGCTCATCGGCGCAAAGATGGTCGGTCCCCGTATCGGCAAGTTTGATAAAGACGGCAAGCCCAACGCGATCCTTGGTCACTCCATGACTCTCGGCGCTCTCGGCGTATTCATTCTCTGGTTCGGCTGGTACGGATTCAACGGCGCTGCCGCTTCTGATACCCACTACCTCGCAAACATCTTCCTCACAACAACAGTTGCCCCTGCGGTTGCAACCTGCACGACAATGGTATTCACATGGCTCAAGCACGGCAAACCCGATGTTTCCATGTGCCTGAACGCTTCCCTGGCTGGTCTGGTGGCCATCACCGCTCCCTGCGCTGACACCGACTGTCTTGGCGCTGCTATCATCGGTCTGGTTTCCGGCTTCCTGGTATGCTTCGGCGTTTGGCTCCTCGATTACAAGCTCCACATCGACGACCCCGTTGGCGCGGTTGCAGTACATTTCTTAAACGGTATCTGGGGTACCATCGCAGTTGGTCTCTTCTCCAACGGCGCAGGTCAGAACGGCGGCGTAGCTGCTGTTAACGGCACTGGTGAACATGCCGTAGGTCTGTTCTACGGTGGTGGATTTGCTCAGCTGGGCGTACAGCTCCTCGGCATGGTAGCAGTACTTGCATGGACCGCTGTCACCATCACGCTCACATTCCTCATCATCAAGAAGACTATCGGTCTGAGAGTATCCCGTCACGAAGAGATCGTCGGTCTGGACGCTACAGAGCACGGACTCCCCTCCTCTTATGCGGACTTCGTTCCTGCAATGCATGTTGAACTCTCCACCTCCGGCAAGGAGAAGGAAGTTGAAACCGTTAAACTCGGTTCTGCTCCTGTTGAGACTGCTGTTCCTGTGGCTTACAAGAGCTCCAAGCCTGCTGACGGCACAAAGATGAGCAAGGTCGTTATCCTCTGCAAGCAGGATAAGTTCGAGGTGCTCAAGGCTGCTATGTCTGAGATCGGCATTACCGGTATGACAGTAACCAACGTCCTCGGCTGCGGTATGCAGAAGGGCTCTACAGAGTTCTACCGTGGCGTTAAGGTCGAAACTCACCTGCTGCCCAAGGTAAAGGTCGAGATCGTGGTATGCAAGGTTCCTGTTGAAACTGTTGTCGAGACCGCTAAGCAGGCTCTTTACACAGGTCGTATCGGCGACGGCAAGATCTTCGTATACGATGTTGAGGACGTTGTAAAGGTTCGCACCGGAGAGACCGGATATGACGCACTCCAGGACGTTGAATAAGCTATCTTCATAAACCTTCCTGAATAAAACCGCATAAGCAGTCCCCCCGACCAGTGATCGGGGGGATTTGCATAAACTATAATCCTATGAGAAGCCGTTGTGAAATGAGCTGTGCTGCTTCCTCCACCCACCGGTCCGTTTGTTCCGGGGTAAGGTACACGAATTCTTCCGGCAGCTCCTTTGGAGAGAGGTAATACTGCCGGATATAGCGTATCTGCTTCTCAACGCTGTCGGTGCGGTAATACGGCAGACAGCTCACCGGGAACTCGGTTATTTCGCAGAACAAACGGAAACTGCGGAAATCCGGGTGCCGCTCCAGAAACAGGAAGTCGTTTGCATACCACTCCGGCTTCACACGGCGGTAGTATTCATCGCGGTCGGCGGTGTAGAGCTCGTTGAAGCGACGCTTTGTCGGCTCGTTGATGAGCTTTACCCAAAGGACGTCCGCCATGAGGTGGCAGAAATACCCGGTGAGGAACACGCGCTCTTTCGGAACGTTATTCTGCGAAAGCAGCTCCCTGCGGAAACGTTCATAGTCGCAGTGAGCCTTGCCGGAGTTTGTCCAGTGGGTGATCTCTTTCGGTGGGTCGAAGCCTCCCGGAACAGGCTCGCCACAGTCCGGAGCGATGTTCCCTGCGAGGAACTCGTGAGGAGGGAAGCCGAATTTATCCAGCAGTCTGTCCGCCACACGAAGATGAGCAAGCCATGTTGCCATAAAATACCCCCCGTTGCAATTATTTGAAAAATGTGTTATGATATAAGTGGTTTTGAAAGGAGAATGACCATGACCGACGAAAAGGAAAAGAAGCCCGTCCCGGAGAACACCTCAAAGCCGGGCAGCACCGCCGAGCCTTCCTCTCACACATGGGTGGACGACATGAAGCAGGAGCTGGAGGACTACATTGAAGATCAGGGAATATACATCAGACAGTAAAAAATCCGGGGCGCGTCTGCGTCCCGTTTTTTATTTCGTTGAACCTGATCTCAATGTGAGATGATCGTGTCAAACCACTATGTATCTTCCCTGGGTCATGACCGGGGCAACTTCAAGGATATAGTCCCTGCCGACCCTCGCTCCCTTTGTGCTGAGGAAGTCGGTGAAACACCTTTCTGCGGTGGCAGGGGTGTTGTTTTCGCGGCTGAGATGTCCAAGAATGATCTTTGTCGCGCCGCTTTCGATGAGTTTCCATGAAAAGTCGGCAGCGGCGTTGTTGGACAGGTGCCCCTTTTCTCCGGCGATACGCCTTTTGAGGTCAGCCGGATAGCTGAGGTTCTTCGCGAGCATTCCGGGGTCGTAGTTACTTTCCAGCAGAATTGCCTCGCAGCCAAGCAGATTTTCCTCCACCTCTGCGGTGACTTTTCCGAGATCGGTGCAGACCGCAAGCTTCTTTCCGCCGAAATTCACGGTGTAACCAACGCTTTCAGGAGTGTCGTGCGGCGTGTGGAACGCCCTGACCTCGAAATCCGCGCTCTGGTACGGTTCGTGGATTATGTCGTAAAGCCGCGTTTCCTCGGGTATCGTTTCACGGACGGAACGCCGAAGCTGGGCGATCGTCCCGGGACTTGCGAATACAGGGATCCTGGTGTGCTTTGTCAGCTGTAAAAGCCCCTTGATATGGTCGATGTGCTCGTGGGTTATGAACACGGCTTCGATCTGGTTCATCGAGGTCTCGATAAGCTCCAGCGATGTCTTTAAAGCGCGGAAGCTGCACCCTGCGTCGATCAGTATGCCGTGACCGCGCGTGCCGATAAAGGTGGAGTTGCCGCTGCTTGAGCTGCATATCGGGAATATTCTTGCCATCAGAGAGCCTTTTTCAGCACCTTTTCCTCGGCGGTGGGATCAGGTTCGTCAACCTTCTGGATATCAGCGCCCAGGCTGCGGAGCTTTACCTCCATGTTCTCGTAACCGCGCTCAACATGGAAGATGTCGTAGATCTCGGTCACGCCCTCTGCGCCCAGAGCCGCAACGATAAGCGCAGCGCCTGCACGCAGGTCAGTCGCCTTGACGGGAGCGCCCTTTAGTCTTTCCACGCCCTCTATGACAGCGACCCTGCCCTCAACGGAAATGTTCGCGCCCATTCTGCGAAGCTCATCGACATAACGGAACCGGTTGTCGAAAATGCTCTCCGTCACCATGCTCGCTCCCTTTGCACAGGTGAGCACCGCCGCCATCTGCGGCTGCATATCAGTGGGGAAGCCCGGGTGGGGATTGGTCTTTACGCTGGTGCCGTAGTACTCCTGCCCGCCGATGACCCGTACCGCGTCGTCAAACTGCTCCACCTGCACGCCTATCTTCACCAGCTTCTGGGTGATAGGCTCGAGGTGCTTCGGGATAACGTTTCTGATGAGAATATTGCTGCGCGCTGCGGCGGCTATCGTCATAAAGGTTCCGGCTTCGATCTGGTCGGGAATGACGCTGTAGGTCGTGCCGTGGAGGTACTTAACTCCGCGTATCTTGATAACGTCGGTGCCTGCTCCCAGGATATCAGCGCCCATGCTGTTAAGACAGTTAGCAAGGTCAACTACATGAGGCTCCTTGGCGGCGTTCTCGATAATGGTGAGACCCTCCGCCTTAACTGAAGCCATGATCGCGTTGATCGTGGCGCCGACTGTGTTTTTGTCAAAGAATATCTGTGTGCCGATAAGTCTGTCGGCTCTGAGGTTCACCATACCGCCGTCTATCTCGTATTCTGCCCCCAAAGCCGAGAAGCACTTCAGGTGCTGGTCGATCGGTCTGTCGCCGAGATTGCAGCCGCCGGGCATGGACACATGAGCGCTGTGAAAGCGCCCCAGGAGCGTTCCCAGGAAATAGGTTGTGGCACGCATGAGCTTTGCCTTTTCGTATGGAACAGGCAGGTTCTGCAGGTGACGCGTGTCGATCTCAACGGTGGTCTTGTTCAGCATGCGGATCTTTGCGCCCATTTCGGACATGATCTGCAGCGTGATGTGAACATCGCTGATGTTGGGTATATTTTCAATGACGCAAGGCTCGTCGGAAAGAATGGTGCATGGGAGTATCGCAGCGACTGCATTTTTTGCGCCGCTGATGAAAACCTCGCCGCTCAGGGTCTTTCCGCCCTTGATAACGTATTTTTCCAAAACTGCACTTCCCCCTTGTCCTCCCAGTGAGGACAGATTTGTGTTATATTGTATATTACAGCAAAAGCCGGATATATCATATGTATGTGTGCAGGGCATGGTTATCCCTATGAATTTACACCATTACATTATATCACACATTCCCCAAAAAAGATAGTGCAATTTGCAAAAAAAATCTCATTTGATTTCATTTTGGCATTATGAACAAAAAAGAATGTGCTGTTTTTGCGTTTTTTGAAATAAAGTTGAATGCAGGATCCTTTTCAAATATAGTATCGCCTGTTGTCCGCCGGGTTAATCAAGGAAAAGAATGCTCTCCGCATATTCCCACATGATGAAATGAATTCAATAAAGGTTATCGGTTTAGTGGCGCTTTTTACAGAAAATACACAGCGTATTTGTGCAATTTTACCTCTTGTATTATTTTCCTTGCTGTATTATAATTATATTGTACATTCGGGAGGTCTGCTTCCCCGCAGTATCCGCCCGGCATACAAAATTAGGAGGAATTTTATCATGAAAATCAGAAACATTGTTTCCGCAGCAGCTGCATGCGCTGTTGCCGCAGCGGCATTCGTAATGCCTGCTTCTGCTGAGGAGAGCTATGTTGCAGGTATCACATGGCAGTCTTCCAGCTACATGTTCCGCAACACCATTGCCCAGTCTTCTCTGCTTTACTGGGACAACGATCTCGGCGAGGCTGTCGAGCTTGAGGGTGCTTCCTTCGTTGACGCACAGATCACCGGCGACGGCACCTACACCGTTGAACTGAACGGCGTTAAGGACGGCGGCTGGAACATGCTCAAGATCGAGTCCAACATCGACCTCGACAAGACCCCCGACGTTAAGTTCGATGTTGTATCTATCGAGCTGAACGGCGCTGCTGTTGACTTCGACAAGGAAGCGACCGCAATGAGCGTAGACTGTGCAACAAAGAGCGATGACTATTCCGACTGGGAGTTCGACATCAAGAACACCGCAAGAGTACAGATCATCAACGTATATGACAACCTGGCTGCTATCCCGAACGACTCCTACGAGTCCATAAAGATCACATTCAACGTGACCGGTCTTGGCGGCGGCGCTGCTGCTGAGGATACCGCTTCCGACGCAACAGACGCAGGTTCTGCTGCTGCTACCGAGAAGGGTTCTCCTGACACCGGCGTTGAGGGCGTTGCTGCTATAGCTGGTCTTGCTGTTATCGCAGGCGGCGCGGTTGCTATCTCCAGAAAGAGAAAGTAATTTCTTCACACCAATAACTAAAAGGCTGTGGGTCTCACAGCCTTTTTTTGTTGTTTTGTTTTGAGCGTATCTCATCGGCGATCCTTGAGAGCTTTTTCAGGCGGTGGTTAAGTCCGCTCCTGGTTATCGGTTCCGTGAACATTCCGCAAAGCTCCGACAGGGAAAGCTCCTGGTTCTCCAGCCGCAGCCGCGCGGTCTGCCGTAGCTCGGGGGAAAGGCTGCCCTCGCCGATGGTGCTGAATATCAGACGGATATCCTCCGCGCTTTTGTTGGAGGCGGCGACGGTTTTGTCGAGATTAGCGTTTTCGCAGTTCACCGAGCGGTTGACCCGGTTGCGGAAATCCTTGACTATCTTCACCTGCATTATCTCCATTGAGTGATTTGCAGCGCCGATATAGGTCAGGAAATCCTCGATAAGCTCGCTTTCCTTTGCGTAGATAACGCTGCGCTTCGCCCTGCCGCGCCGGGTCTGCTTCATCGCCATTCCGTGCTCTGTGATGAATTCCAGAAGCGTGGCGCTGCGGCTGCTTTCCGGCAGCACCAGTTCCAGGTGATACTCCTTGTTTGGGTCGGTGACTGAGCCGCAGCTGATGAACACTCCTCTGAGGAACGCTCCGCTGCACTCGTCTTCCCCCGGAACCGCCCGGCTGTTTATGCTGTTTAGATCCCCGAAGCGCTCCGCTATCTGCTCCCAGCCGCTCTTCAGCTTCAGGGTGTAAAGAGAGCCGCTGCTTTTTACAAGCCGCACTATCTCCGAATGCACCCCGGGGAACGCCGTTCTCATAAGCTCCAGCGCGGCGTTTATCAGGTCGAGGTTCTCGGTCTGTATCACCGGTCTGCCGTTCTCGCTGCGTGAGGCGAACATTATCCCGTAAAGCACCGACACGGACTGCTCCAAAGTCAGGCTGTGCACGTCGCACAGCTCGGCTCTGATATCTGAACTGAATGACATGGCTCCCTCCCGGTCAGAGACTGTAGGAAAGAAGCGGCTCGCCGCTCTCCAGCTGTTTTATCGTGAACCTGCCGTTCTCATAGATCATGTAGCTGCGCGGCTTTCCCTCTTTCGGCAGGGAGACCGAGCCGTCGTTCAGGCAGTGTATCCCGTTGACACATTCCGCTCTGAATATGTGAGTGTGTCCGTTTATCAGTACGTCTCCGGGGCAGAGCGGCGGCAGCGCACCGGGGCTATAATGATGACCATGGGTGAGGAAAAAGCACCGTCCGTCCTCAAATATCATGGCGTAATCGGCGAGCACCGGAAATTCCAGCACCATCTGATCCACCTCGGTGTCGCAGTTGCCGCGCACGCACAGCAGCTCAGACTTCATCTGGTTTAACAGGGAAGTGACCTTTTTGGGGTCGTGACCCTCCGGCAGGTCGTTGCGCGGTCCGTGGTAAAGGATATCCCCCAGCAGGCAGAGCCGCTGCGCTCCCTCGCGCCGGAACGCTTCCAGCATTCTTTCACAATAAAGCGCCGAACCGTGTATGTCGGACGCGAACATCAGTTTCATGACGATCATTCCTTAAAGAAATTCTGCACCCGTTTCCGGGACATAATCATATTATATATCGAATTTTCTTTGCTGTCAACCTTGAAATATTTGCAAAAGTATGCTATAATAAAAAAGAATATTGATTTTACATTCCGGGACAATAAAACCACGCCCGGAGAGAAAGGAAAATTATGCTTACTAAAGAAGAATTCAATGCACGTCTGTCAAAGCTGGTGAGAGAGCAGGAGGAGCTTATCAACCGACCCAACCCCGCCTCTGACTTTTACAACGGTATCTACACAAGATACCAGAACCCGGTGCTCACCGCCGCGCACGCACCGATCATCTGGCGCTACGACCTTTCCTATAACGATAACCCGAACCTCATGGAGCGTCTGGGGGTAAATGCCGTGATGAATTCCGGCGCAGTTTTCCTCAACGGAAAATACTGCCTGGTGGCACGCGTTGAGGGAGCTGACAGAAAGTCCTTCTTCGCCGTGGCAGAGAGCGACAAGCCCACCGAGGGCTTCCGCTTCCGCGACTATCCCGTGATCCTGCCGGACACCTGCCCCGAGGAGACCAACGTTTACGATATGCGCCTCACCCAGCACGAGGACGGCTGGATCTACGGCGTGTTCTGCTCCGAGAGCAAGGACAAGGATAACCCCGACCTTTCTGCGGCGACCGCCCAGGCTGGCATAGTCCGCACAAAGGATCTTGTAAAGTGGGAGAGACTGCCCAATCTCATTTCGAAGTCGCCCCAGCAGCGCAATGTCGTTCTCCACCCGGAGTTCGTCAACGGAATGTACGCGTTCTACACCCGTCCCCAGGACGATTTCATATCCACGGGATCAGGCGGCGGAGTGTGCTTTGCGCTGTGCAAGGACATCACAGACCCGGTGCTGTGCACTGACGAGGTGGTGATCTCACCGAGGATTTACCACACCATAACCGAGGTGAAGAACGGTGCAGGCGCTGTGCCGATAAAGACCCCAAAGGGCTGGATACACATTGCCCACGGCGTAAGGAACACCGCCGCAGGGCTGAGATACGTCATCTATGTTTTCGCGACCGACCTTGACGACCCGTCAAAGCTCATCGCAAGCCCCTCCGGGCTGTTCATCGCTCCCCACGGTATCGAGCGTGTGGGCGACGTTTCCAACGTTGCGTTCACAAACGGCGCTATCGTCCGCGAGGACGGAAGCGTATACATCTACTACGCTTCTTCTGATACAAGGCTCCATGTGGCTTCCACAACGATCGAGCAGCTGATGGACTACACCTTCAACACCCCGTCCGATCCGCTGCGCTCCGCCGACTGCGTAAAGCAGCGCTGCGAGCTTATCGCGAAAAACCTGTCCGGAGAGCGCAGAGTATGACGGAATACTTCGATCTGTACACCGCAGACCGCCGCAGGCTGGGGCGCAAGATACAGCGCGGCGCGCCGATCCCTCACGGTGAATACCACATCGTAGTCCAGATCATGACGGTGAACAGCCAGGGGAAGATACTCCTCACCCAGAGAGTGCCGCAGAAGACCAGCGGCGGCAGGTGGGAATGCAGCGGCGGCTGCGCGGTAAGCGGCGAGACCAGCCGGGAGGCGGCGGTCAGGGAGCTTTTCGAGGAGACCGGGATAAAGGCAGACCCGGGAGAGATCAGCCTTGAATGGACGCTCACCACTGACAGTATGCTGAGGGATTTCTATATCGTGCATAAGGATGTGGGGCTTGACCGGCTGGATCTTCAGTCCAGCGAGGTCTGCGCGGCAAAGTGGGTGTCTTTCAGCAGGCTTGAAGAAATGGCGCAGAACGGTCAGACCACGCGCACTGTCGCAAAATGGCTGGAGAACCGCGGCGGCGAGCTGCGCAGAAAGGTCATGGAGATAAGCAGCGGCATTGACGCACTTGACAAGGCGGAATAAGGCGCTTCTGCCGGAGGATATGCTATGAAGATCATAATTGTGGGCGGCGGCAAGGTGGGCTTCTACCTTGCCAAGACTATGCGCAGCCAGGGGCACGAGGCGGTGCTTGTGGAGCAGGATAAGGAGCAGTGCCGCATGTGCGCAGACCTGCTGGACGTCAGGGTGTGCTCCGGCGACGGGACTTCCCAGGGTGTGCTCCGGGAAGCCGGGGCGGAGGACGCGGACGTTGTTGCCGCAGTCACCGGCAGGGACGAAACCAATCTGGTCTGCTGCCAGACCGCCAAGAAGATTTTCGGGGTGAAAAAGACCGTTGCAAAGGTCAACAATCCCAATAACACCGCTGCGCTGCGCTCTCTGGGCGTGGATACCGTGGTTTCTGCAACAGACTTCATTATCCAGAACCTGAAGCGCGAGGCGGATATCTCTGCGATAAGGGAGCTTGTGCAGCTCAACGAGGGTGAGGCTTCCCTGCTTGAAATAATACTTCCCGAGAATTACAAGCTCGCCGGCAGCACCCTTATGGAGCTTGATCTGCCGCAGTCCTGCAGCGTAGCCTGCATAAACCGCGGCGGCAGGACGATAATCCCCCGTGGTCAGACAAGGCTGCACAGCGGGGACAAGCTGCTGCTGGTAACTCTGGGCACCGCCGAGAGGGAGCTTCGGAAGAAATTAAGGCTAAAGGACTGACTTTCCGGAAAGGGACTGTAAAATGGCGATACCTGTGTTTATTCCCATAGCCGGCTGCGCCCTGCTTATAGCAGGTACCGTGAACGCCGTTCGTAAGTCCGTTAGAAAAGACGAAGCGCCGAAAAAGCGCCCTGTCGCACATAAGCCCTCGTCCGTTCCCAGAGCGCCTGTAGAGCGAAAGCCTGTGCTTACTGTTGAGCAGCGGCTTGAAAAGCTGGGGCTAACTGCGGAGAAGATAGATCAGCAGAAGACGGCGGCATATCGCCGCAATTACTGCGACGGAAAGTACCACCGCGACCGGAACGCGAAACCCGGTTCAGTTGACAACCCCATTGTTGTGGGAATTCCGGAATGCTCAGACAGCCTGCAGTTCTCTCTGGAAATGAACTGCTGGGTACTCACCGACGGTCTGGGAAACGGCTGGATAAGATAAGTCACCACAAAACCGACATCAACGCATCAAGGACGTAAATATGGAACAGAAAAAACCACGAACCACCTCAAAGTCCACAGCGAAAAAGACCACGCCGCGCCGCACGAAAAAGCAGCAGGGCGACATAATATTCGCACTGGATATCGGCACACGCACCGTTGTGGGAGTTCTTGCAGAGAAAACCGCTGACGGGTATAAGCTCATCGACATGGAGACCCGGGCGCATGAGAGCCGCTCCATGACCGACGGTCAGATAGAGGATATCGAAGCCGTTGCAGCGGTGGTGAAATCTGTTAAATCAGCGCTGGAACGCCGTCAGCTGATAAAGCTCCAGCGTGTGTGCATCGCCGCGGCAGGCCGTGCGCTGAGGACGCTGCGCCACAGCTGCGCGCATGACGTTTCCTCCAAGCGCGTTATTTCCGCCGGAGATATCCGCGAGGCTGAACTGGAGGCGGTGCGTTCCGCCGAGGAGGCTTTCACCGAGGAGAATTCCACGTCGTCGTTCTACTGCGTGGGTCACAGCGTTATTTCCCTCACGCTTGACGGGTACAAGGTCAGCAAGCCGGAGGGACACCGGGGAAACGAGCTTGTGACCGAGGTGATCGCCGCGTTCCTGCCGGCGTATGTGGTGGAGAGCCTGTGCGCCGCCGTTGATCTTGCAGGGCTGGAGACCGCAGGGCTGACCCTGGAGCCTATCGCGGCAATAAACGCGGTAGTGCCGAAGGAGCTGCGGCTTATCAACATCGTCATGTGCGATATCGGCGCAGGTACTTCGGACGTGGCGGCTTCCCGGGACGGCAGCATCACCGCCTACGGCATGGCGACTATCGCCGGGGACGAAATGACCGAGGCGCTCATGAAGCAGCTTCTGGTGGATTTCAACGAAGCGGAGCGCATCAAGACCTGCACCGAGCCGCAGACGGAGTACACCGATATCCTGTTTGCGAAGCACACGATAACCGCCGAGCAGGTCTCGGAGCTGATACGCCCGGCGGCTGAGGAGCTGGCGCAGACTATTTGCTCCGAGATTCTTTCGGCGAACGGCGGAGCGCCCCAGGCGGTGTTCCTGGTGGGCGGCGGCAGCAAGCTGTCGGGGCTTCCGGAGTTAGTCGCAAAGGGACTGGGGCTTGACGCCTCCCGGGTGGCTGTCGGTTCAAGAGAAATGATACGGGGTATCACCGCGCCGAAAAATATCCAGCTTGACACCGAGCACGCCACTCCGGTGGGAATTGCGATAACCGCCAGCGAGGGCGTAAAGTACGATTTCACGACGATAACCCTGAACGGCAGGAAAATACGCGCTCTGGACACGCGCAGGCTTACGGTGTTCGAGCTGTGCACCCTTGCCGGGATAAAGCCGGAGCAGCTCATGGCGCGTTCCGGAAAGAGCCTTACCTACACCGCGGACGGAGAAAGGATAGTGCTCCGGGGAACTCCCAGCGTTCCGGCGGAGATGTCACTGAACGGCAGGGAGTGCTCGGTCAATTCCCAGGTGCGCAAGGGCGACGAAGTGGTGATAGTCCCGGCTGTTCCCGGGGAGGACGCAGCGGCGCTGATCTCGGATCAGTATGACCTTTCCGGGATGTCCGTTATCGAAGTAAACGTAAACGGCAGGAGCCTTACCGCCGGGAAATATATCCTGGTGAACGGCACGCCCACCGCCGCCGACGCTGAGATCGAGAACGGCGCGGTTTTGCAGCATGTCCGCCTTGCGACTTTCGGGGAACTTGCAGCGCATGAGGGTATCCCTGCGGAAAGCGCTCTGCTGAACGGATCTCCGGCTACTGCGGAGCAGCTGCTGTCCGACGGAGATGTGGTGACTTCCGCCGAAGAAACGAAGGCTGGACCTGCGGCGGACGAGAGCGAGGGTATCCCGATAGTGTTCAACGGAACGCCGGCGGTATTCCCGATAACAAACGGACGTCAGCCGGTATTCCTGGATATACTGGCGGCGTTTTCAGACGACCCGACGGGGCTGCTTGCCGGCTCCTCAACCGTGATGATAAACGGCAGGCTTGCACGGCTGGACGAGGTGATACGTCCCGGGGACGATATCGTTATCGAATAGCGCACTGCGCTGTGAAACGCATATCACACAAAAAAGAACACCGGAGGTGACAAAGCTGAACACTACACTCAAAAGACTGACCGCGCTGGCTGCCGCTGCAATGCTCTGCGGCTGCTCGGCGGTTCCGGACAGGGATATGACCGTCACTGCTGCGCCCACGGCGGAGAGCACTGACGATTCTGTGGAAACAGTCGATGAACCCAGACCCGATGAGATCCCGATAAAGAAGTATCCTGATGAATATGCGGAGTTTTCCGCGAAGCTGAACGCCGAGGACGGTGCCTTTGAGGGGAATGTCCGCACGGACGGTGAGTTTGACGGAGAGGGCTACATAGTCCTGGACGAGGGAATGAAGCTGCAGCACATCGTCACCCCCGGGACTTCGCAGCACTACTGCGTTGCGATCGCTGCGCATTCCTACGGTGGCGCGGTTGTCAGGCTCAAGATCGTGAACGAGGTGGTGGGCGCGTACTATATCCCGGCTTCGGAGACTATGGGGTTTTCGGAGTTCGCAATAGATAATGTTTACCTCACCACCGGCGCTGACGTTCTGACGTTTGAGGTCATTTCGGGAAGCGCTTCTCTTGACTATATCACCGTGAGGAATTCCACCCGGGTCAGCAGCACTGCGTATGATGTTCCAAGATCCTGCTCGGGCAGCGGCACGGCGGTGTCAACTCTTGGTCTTATGCGGTTCTTCACCGATAATTACGGCAAAAAAGTACTGACAGGTCAGTGCGTCAGCCCCGGCTCCAACGCCGAAATAGACGCCATAGCAAAGGAGACCGGCAGATACCCGGCGATACGCACCGGCGACCTTATGTACTGCACCACCGCGGTTTACGAAGCCAGCCGCGATACCGCCGACAAGGAGACTGAGCTTGCGCTGGAATGGGGCAGGAACGGCGGCATTGTTTCCTTTGGCTGGCACTGGTACTCTCCGGTCGGAAAGCCGGCGTATTACGCGGACAGCGCGGATATCAGGCTTTCGGAGATACTCCCTGACCGTGATATCTGCATGGCTGACGACGAGGAGCTGGGGGCGCTTCTTGACAGCGGCATCATCACCGCAGACGCTGTATCGCTGATAAATGACATTGACGCCGTGGCTGAGGTGCTGATACAGTTCCGTGCCGAGGGCATTCCGGTGGTGTTCCAGCCTTTGCCGGACGGCGACAGCAGCATGTACTGGTGGGGCGGCGACGCGGATAGCTACAAAAAGCTGTGGCGGCTGGTATTCGACCGGCTGGATAAATACCACTCGCTCAACAACATCATCTGGGTGTGGAACGGCAGCAGCGAGGATTTCTTCCCGGGCGAGAAGTATTGCGACATCATCGGGCAGAGCTTCTATGAGGAAAGCTCCTCCAGCTTTGCCGGCAGGTTCTCCGCACTTGCCGCAATGACGGGAGAGACCCCGAAGCTGCAGGCGGTGACTGCCTGCGACAGGTTCCCGTCCCCGGATCTTATGAACAGGGATAATGCGATGTGGCTGTGGTTTTCGGTGGCAAGCGGCAGTGCGATTATCGACTCGCACGGCGACCTTTCCGAGAGATACAACAGCTGGCAGTCGCTGCATGACGCATATAACGGAGAGCTGTGTATCACATTGGACGAGCTTCCGGATCTGGAGGAATACGCTTTCCAGGATTAAGGGGGAAATATGTTCGGTTTTCTGAAAAAGGCGAAGATCGGCAAGACCGAGGAAGAAAAACGCGCGGAGAGCCTTCCGCTGACAAAAAAGGTGCAGTTCGAGCCACTGAGCATCGCGGATACCGAGCAGCGGCTGGAGCAGGATATCAGGGCGGTGCTGGGCTTCGCGCCGGTGAATTACTACGCCACCAAGAACAGATACCTGCTGTGCACGTTTTACTATTCGGAGGATTATTCCGAGATATACATGCGCTTTGAGCTGAGGGTGGACGACCTTCCCCGGGGACACAGCCGCATGTATGCCATCGACAAGCTGCTGATGCGCGACATTCTCAGAAAATTCGGACAAAATATCAATATCGGGGTGTGAATATGGAAAAGATCTCACTGCTGGACTGCCCGGTGGAATTTGACGGCAGCAGCATGCTTGATATACTGTCGCTGGCGTCAGGGCGCGCTTTCCTCTGCCAGAACAGAATGGGGGAGAGGATCATCGGCGACAATGGCTGGGGGCTTGATCCCATGAACGGCATTATACGCTTCGGGGAGAGAGAGTTCACGGCAGGCATACTCGGCACGGAATCCTCAATACAGAACACCTGGCTGTGGAGCTGGGCGCATACCGAAAGCGGACTTCCCGAGCGGTGCACGGCGACTGCAAGACGTATCCGGCGCGAACTGCCGGAGCTTGCGGAGTTCCAGACCGGGAAATTCATGCTGGACGAGCTTCACACCGGTCATAACCTTTCGATGATATGCGTCGGGTCGTCCCGGGACAACGTATGCTATTACCGCTGTCCGTATGACGGCGGAGCGATATTTGTTACTGTGGCAGGGCTGCCGGAGGAGATTTTTGCACCAGCGGACGACCGGGAATTCCTGCGGCAGTATATTGACATCATCGGCGGTTTTTACTGCGACCACAGGCTGCTTGCCGCCGGATTTCTCCACCAGAACGCAACGCCGTTCGAGTATGGAGGGAACGTTATCGAGGCGGCGTTCGGCGAGAGAGCGGTCAGATTTACTTTTGAAAGGACAGAGGACGGGCTTTCCAGAGTAACTGATATTTCTAATGTTTAATTTGTGGGAGGGCATTGCTCTCCCGTTTTATATTGTGATCCCGGGGAAAAAATACCGGAGTATCTCATCGGCGGTCATGCCGCTTCTGGCGAGCCTTTCGGCGGAATAGGCGCTCATGCCGGTGTTGCCGCCGCACCCCCGTGAGGTCAGCGTGATCTCCTCACCGGAAACGGTCAGGGTTATCGCGCTGCTGCGAAGCCCGAATGCCTGCCGGAGCTGTTCACCGGTGACATCGGCAGTACCGAAACGTATCTTCGTCAGAACTCCCCCCGGGGTGTATTCCGGGTCGGTGAACCAGTCTGACACCTCCGGCGGCAGGATAACGCTGCCGGTGCTGTCCCGGAGCGCTTTACGGGCGTATTCCGCAGGAACGGTGCAGGTGGAGGAGTACCAGGGGCTGGAGGCGTCGTCGGGAAGCTCCAGAGAGGGCAGCCAGGGCAGACCGCCGCTGTCTGTAAGCCCGGTGGAGGTGCGGCATACCGGAGTGTACGCAGGCTCGCCGCCGTATTCCGGGCAGTGCAGCACTGCGTATTCCACAGCTTCTGCGAGCTTCCGGGAGTTCAGAAGCTGTTCGACGTCCGATTCCTCCGGGGAGACCCACGCCGGGCAGCGCTCAGGGTCGTCGGAAAGGTCGGCGCCCATGAATTCCCCTGATGAACGTTCCCTCATGACTGAGACCGCGTGACCGCAGCATGCGGCGGCGGCAGCTTTCAATGCTTCCGGCTGAAATGAAGGGTCGCAGTATGCCAGTATGCACCCGGTGAGATATTCCTCCCGGGTGACGGAGATTATGCGCTGCTGCTGCGCGAGGTACAGAGTGAGCCGTTCGGGAAGCGTGCTGCGGTGGTTCGTCCTGCACCCGGTAAGTATCAGCGATATCAGTATCAGCGCGGTTAATGCGGCGATGTGTTTCATGGTGAGTTCACTGCTTTCTCGTGCGACTTTTCCGCCATGCCCTGCGGAAAAGCGCTGACATTGTTTCCTATGTGTGCATTTTGCAATTTAAGACCCGGGTTTATTCATTAATTTGCAATTGCGCTTGACAATTCATTGCATATGTGTTACAATAAAGTTGGTATTAACCGATCTGTTGATCTGCCGGGATCCCGGCGTGCAGAACAAAAGAAAGATCAGAAAGATACAGCACGGAGGCAGCAAACTATGAAAAGAATGGAACAGCTCAAGAATTCGGCAACGTTCAAGCAGATGTGCTCGGATTTTCTCAGCACCACTGCGATCGACCCCAGTCTGCCGGGAAAGTTCGGCGTAAAGCGCGGTCTGCGTAATTCCGACGGCTCCGGCGTTGTCGCAGGAATAACCAACGTATGCTGTGTACACGGCTACGTCATGAGCGAGGGCGACAAGCAGCCTATCGAGGGTCAGCTTATCTACCGCGGCTACAACATCAGGGATATCGTCAGCGATGTGCTGGCTTCCGGGCGCTATGGTTACGAGGAGGTCGCTTACCTGCTTCTGTTCGGACTTCTGCCGAACGAGAATCAGCTCACTACGTTCTCAAAGCTCATTGCGGAATACCGCGACCTGCCGATGTATTTCAGCGAGGACGTTATCATCAGAAATCCCTCGCCGAACATCATGAACAAAATGGCGCAGGCTGTTCTTGCGCTGTACAGCTATGATTCCGCCCCCGAGGACAAATCCGTCGAGAGCGAGATGCTTAAAGCTATTTCCATAATCTCTCGTCTGCCGGCGATAATGGTTACTTCATACCAGGCGATGAGGCGCTTTTACCATAACGATTCAATGGTAATGCACCAGATCATCAAGGACGAGAGCCTTGCCGAGAGCATTCTCTCCACCCTGCGTGACGACCGCTCCTATACCGCCGAGGAGGCTCATCTGCTCGACCTGTGCCTGATGCTCCACGCTGAGCACGGCGGCGGTAACAACTCGACCTTTACCTGCAGAACGGTATCTTCCTCCGGCACTGACGCGTATTCTGCGTATGCTGCGGCGATCGGCTCCCTCAAAGGTCCCCGTCACGGCGGCGCTAACATCAAGGTCATGGAGATGCTGGACTTCGCAAAGAAAGGTATCCAGCACTGGGAAAACGATCAGGAGGTATCCGACTATCTCCACAAGCTGCTCCGCAAGGAGGAGGGCGACCGCTCCGGTCTTATCTACGGCATGGGTCACGCGGTATACACGCTGTCCGATCCCCGTGCGAAGATACTCAAGGAGAATGCGATGAAACTGGCAAAGGGCACGGAGTATGAGAGAGAGTTCCTGCTGCTGGACAGCATCGAGCGTCTTACTCCCGGCGCTTTCGCGGACGAGCGCGGTGACATTAAAAACATATGCGCGAACGTGGACATGTATTCCGGACTGGTATACAAGATGCTGAAAATACCTGTAGAAATGTACACCGGGCTTTTTGCCTGCGCAAGAATGGCAGGCTGGTGTGCGCACAGAATGGAAGAAATGATAAACGGCAAGCGCATAATCCGCCCGGCGTACAAGGCGATAAATCTCGACAAGAAGTACGTTGCACTGAGCGACAGATAATATGCTTGACATTTTCCCTGTTTTGTGGTATCATAATTCCAGACGCTTGACGTTACATTACATAATGAGAGGAAAATGAACATGGCAGAAGAAAAAAAGCCTGAGGTAAAAAAGGATAAGTTCAAGCTGGCAAAGGAATTCAAGGCGTTCATCTCAAAGGGCAACGTGCTTGATATGGCGGTAGGTCTTATCATCGGTTCGGCGTTCACCGCTATCGTTAATTCGGTAGTAGGCGATCTGCTGATGCCTGTTCTGGGACTTATCACCGGAAAGGTGGATTTCTCACAGCTGAAATGGGTGCTCCAGCCCGAGGAGCTTAACGAAGCCGGCGAGGTCGTTGTTGCAGAGGTGGCTGTAAGATACGGCGTATTCATTCAGTCGATAATCAGCTTCCTGCTGATCGCGCTTTCCGTTTTCATTCTGGTAAAGGTGATCTCCGGATTAAAGCGCAAGAAGAAAGAGGAACCGAAGCCCGAGCCTAAGCCCGATCCCCAGATCGTTCTGCTCACCGAGATCCGTGACCTGCTCAAGGAAAAGGAAACCGCAGATACCGCTGGGAAATGATAACTGTAATTAAACCGCTCCGTTCCGGGGCGGTTTTTGCCGCATTATGTACTTGACAATTTCCGCGATTGATGGTATAATGTAACGCAGATATATTACAAGGAGATAATTAAGATGTCAATGAATTTCCGCAGAAAGCTCCCCGTTCCCAAGGAGATCAAGGAGCTTTATCCGCTGAACGATAAAATAAAGAGCATAAAGGCAGAACGTGACGCGATGATCGCCGATGTGTTCACCGGGAAGTCTGACAAGTTCCTGCTTATAATCGGGCCTTGCTCCGCCGATAACGAGGATTCTGTGATGGATTACACCTGCCGGCTGTCAAGGCTTCAGGAGCAGGTAAAGGACAAGATCATAATCATTCCTAGAATATACACCAACAAGCCCCGTACTACCGGCGAGGGCTACAAGGGAATGATCCACCAGCCCGACCCCACAAAGGGCGAGGATATGCTGGAGGGACTGATAAAGGTTCGCAAACTGCACACCCGTGCTATTGAGGAGACCGGGCTTGTCTGCGCTGATGAAATGCTGTACCCGGAGAACTACCGCTATCTGTCGGATATCCTTAGCTATGTTGCGGTAGGCGCGCGTTCTGTCGAGGATCAGGAGCACCGTCTCACCGCCAGCGGCATGGAGTGTCCCTGCGGCATGAAAAACCCCACCAGCGGCACTATTTCCATAATGCTGAATTCTATCCGCGCCGCACAGAGCAGCCATACTTTCATTTACCGCGGCTGGGAGGTAACAACGGACGGCAATCCCCTTGCCCACGCTATCCTGAGAGGCGCGCAGAACAAGCACGACCAGACTATCCCGAACTATCATTATGAGGATCTGAAGCTGCTTTACGATATGTACCAGGAAAAGAACCTCATGAATATCGCGTGCATAGTGGACACCAACCACTCCAACAGCGGCAAGAAGTATCTTGAACAGGTTCGCATAGCAAACGAGATACTGCACTCCATGCGGCATTCCAACGAGATTCGCAGCATGGTCAAGGGGCTTATGATAGAAAGCTACATCGAGGACGGTGCGCAGAAGGTCGGCGAGGGCTGCTACGGCAAGTCGATAACTGACCCCTGCCTTGGCTGGGACAAGAGCGAGAAGCTCGTGCTGGAGATAGCAGACCAGCTTTGATTTAATTCGGAATTCGGAATGCGGAATTCGGAATTATGGTGTCCGCTTCGCGGACGGATTTAAATTTGTTCAAGCTGAAAGCTACATGGGAAATATTGATATGAGAATATTTCTAATACAACAAATCACTCTCCGGCATTTTTTAATCCCTCCCCCGGAGGGGGACACATTCAATTCCGAATTCCGAATTCAGAATTCCGAATTTATATTTAAAGCGTTGACGGGAAATCAGTAGTCCCGGAACGACCCTTTCAGAGAGCCGCTGTTCGGTGCGAAGCGGCAGGGAGTCCGGCGGCGAATTACCTCCCGGAGCGGCGGTGCGAAAGCGTTTGCAAGTAGTTCCGCACGGGTAAGCCCGTTAAAGCTGTCCAAAGATACGGGAATATCCGTAATTGAGGTGGTACCGCGGTTTTTCGCCCTCTGTGAGTTATGCTCATGGAGGGTTTTGTATTCTGCGTTACTTTATGGTAAGAATAAGCGTGAGGTGATAGAATGAAATTCACATACTGCCCCGGCTGCGGTGCGAAGCTTATTAGCAGACAGGTCGGGGACGAGGGCGAGATACCGTTCTGCGAAAGCTGCGGCAGACCGTGGTTCAGCTTCTCCTACCCCTGTGTGATATGCCTGCTGACCGACGGAGAGGGGCGGTTCGCGCTTATCCGGCAGACCTATGCGACAAAGAACTACGTCTGCGTTGCCGGGTTCATCAAGGAGCAGGAGACCGCCGAGCAGACCGCCATTCGGGAAGTCCGGGAGGAAACCGGGCTGGAGGTGGTGAGCCTGCGTTACATCAACAGCTATTACTATCCGAAGCACGATAACCTCATGCTTGGGTACGTCTGCATCGTGAAGCCGGGGGAGTTCAGGCTGTCCGGCGAAGTGGAGAGGGCAGGGTGGTTCGGGCTTGAAGAAGCACGGGAGCTGCTCAGTCACGGGACTGTCGGGAAAGAACTGCTGAGGGATTTCCTTGCAATGTAATAACATCAGTGAAAGGTCGTGGTATCAGTGGGATTTAAAAGAAATCTCATCGCTTATGGAGAATGCTCCGCGAATTAACCTTCAAATGTTGAAAAATCACATAAATCATCAAGAATAAAGGAGAACAAACAATGGAACTTTACGACGAACTGGTAGCGAGAGGACTTATCGCGCAGGTAACTGACGAGGACGAGGTAAAGAAGATGATAAACGCCGGCAAGGCGACCTTCTACATCGGCTTCGACCCGACAGCGGACTCTCTGCACGTTGGACACTTCATGGCGCTGTGCCTTATGAAGCGGCTGCAAATGGCAGGAAACAAGCCGATAGCCCTGCTTGGCGGCGGCACCGGAATGATAGGCGACCCCTCCGGCAAATCCGACATGAGAAAAATGCTCACCAAAGAGGACATCGAGCACAACATCGAGTGCTTCAAGAAGCAGATGAGCCGCTTCATCGACTTTTCAGACGGCAAGGCTGTCATGGTGAACAATGCCGACTGGCTGATGAACCTGAATTACATTGACGTTCTGCGCGAGGTAGGCGCTTGCTTCAGCGTAAACAAAATGCTGACCTTCGAGTGCTACAAGCAGCGCATGGAGCGCGGACTTACTTTCCTGGAATTTAACTACATGATAATGCAGAGCTACGACTTCTACATGCTGTTCCAGAAGTACGGCTGCAATATGCAGTTCGGCGGCGACGACCAGTGGGCTAACATGCTGGGCGGCACCGAGCTTATCCGCAAGAAGCTGGGCAAGGACGCGCACGCAATGACTATCACCTTGCTTCTTAACTCCGAGGGCAAGAAAATGGGCAAGACAGAAAAGGGCGCGGTTTGGCTTGACCCGGAAAAGACCTCGCCGTTTGATTTCTTCCAGTACTGGAGAAACGTTGCGGACGCTGACGTAATGAAGTGCATAAAGATGCTGACATTCCTGCCGCTGGAGCAGATAGACGAGATGTCCCACTGGGAGGGCAGCGAGCTGAACAAGGCAAAGGAGATACTTGCATACGAGCTGACAAAGCTGGTTCACGGCGAGGAGGAAGCGGAAAAGGCTCTCGCGGCGGCAAAGGCGCTGTTCGGCGGCAAGGGCGGCAATTCCGAGAATATGCCCACCACCGAGGTAGAGCTTGTTGACGGCAGGATAGGCGTTCTTGACCTGCTGGTTGCGACAAAGCTGGTAAACTCCAAGCGCGAGGCAAGGACGCTCATCACCGGCAAGGGTCTGGCGATAGACGATGTAATTATCGAGGACGTAAACGCACAGATCGAGATAAACCCCGAGGTGATTATCCGCAAGGGCAAGAAGGTATATCACAAGGCAGTGGCAAAGGCATAATGATATCCCCCGGAAGGCGAGTAGTTCTTCCGGGGGTGATTTTATGGCAGGGCGTTAAATTCGGCGCTCATGGTATGATAACACAAGAGGGAACTGTTTGTCAATCGGGGTTGTGTACAAATCTTCAAATCTGGTTTTGGTATTCGCACGGCATAAAATGTAATTCTTGTGAAATCTCTCTCAAAGGCAAAAAAACACTTGAATTCTATACAAATATGTGATAAAATAAAATAAGATATGTCTATACGATGTACACAGTTTGTTTTCAGCAAGGAGCAACTTTGATATGAAGAATAACATCAGGCTTGGCGTGTGGGTGCTTATCCCCGGGTTCGTTCTCGCTTTCGCGGCAAGAATGGCTCAGTTGTGCGCCGGAACAGATATGACAAGCGGATTTCTGAAGTACACTAACGGCTTTTTCATGAACTACTGCTTCTGGGGAGCGGTGCTGCTCACCATTGGCGGCGCGGTGGCTGCCGCGGTCATCGACAGGAAAAAAGGCGCGTCTTTCTACCAGACCCCCGTATCCAGGATAACAGACAGCAGGGCTGCGGCGATCGGCTTTGCAATGCTTGTGCCGGCTCTCGGCGCGCTGTATGAGGGCTACTCCGAAATGCGTATCCCGAAAGAGAGCGCTGTCCTGCCGTCTCCGTTCATGATGTGGGTGGATCTTATTTTCGGCGCGGCAATGCTTGTTGTGGCGTTCTTTATCCTGTACAATAAGGAATTCAAGCCCGGACTGGGCTTTGCCACTGTTGTGGGAGCGGTATACTACACGCTTCGCGGCATTGGTATCTTTATGGAGAAAATGGCGGTCACCACCGTCCCGGAATATCTCATCAACTGTATCTCGGTGATCCTTTCGGCTGTGTTCTTCATGCAGCTGGCAAAGCTGCTTTCAGGAAACGAGGGGAAGCACACCCGTGGGGCGCTCGCGGTATCAGGCGCCGCTGCGGTGGTGACTATCCTGGCAAACAGCCTTTCCGGCATTGCCGCCATGCTGTTCGGCCCGGCGGAGACCGCTTCCAGGATAGTGTTCACCCAGTATGAGGCGGAATGGCTGTACCAGGCGAATTACGGCGAGTCGGCATATTACATGAGCCTTGTTCCTGCGGCGGACGCCGCGGCTGGAGTGTTTGCTCTTGTGGTGCTTATCGCTCTGTTCATGAAGCCGAAAAAGCAGGAGAGTGCCGCTTCCGTTGACGAAAGCGCAGAAATCTGACGACCGGGGGTGTTGACAGTCAAAAGACCGATCAGACTGCTGCACGGCGCGGCGGCGCTGACTGCGGCGATATCTCTGTGCGGCTGTTCGGGCGGTTCTGTGGAAAATCTTCTCACCGCGCCGAAGCTGACGCAGGAGCAAAGCGAGATATATCAGGCGCTTATCAACAGCACGGGCAGTTCCGTAAACCTGAAATACCCCAGGGGCGGAGAATTCCGCTCGGCGTTCGTGCTCCAGGACATCGACGACGAGCCGGGAGAGGAAGCGCTGGTGTTTTACGAGTCCCAGTCGGTGCAGTCCGGAGAGAGCGCGCTGCGAATGAAGGTGCTTGACCAGTACGACGGTGAATGGCAGGCGGTGTACGACCTTGCGTGCGTGGGCAGCGAGGTGGACAGCATCAGCTTCGCGAAGCTCGGCAACGGAAAAAGCACCGAGGTGATCGTGTGCTTCTCCATGCTCAACCAGACCGAACGGACGCTGAGCGTGCTGAACTACAGCGGCGGAATAATATCCGAGCTGTACAGCGGTAGCTACGCCTGCATGGAGGTGCTTGACCTCAATTCCGACGGGCAGGACGAGCTTGTGACAGTCGTGCCGGACAAGACTACCCAGACCGCAATGGCGATGATGTTCACCAAGACCGACGCAGGACTGGTGAAGCTGAGCGAAACTCCGCTGGGAGGGTCCGGCGCTGATTTTGTGAGCGTGACTAAGGGGCAGCTTTCCGAGGACACCACGGCGCTGTTCGTGGATTACAGCTGGGGCATAGGACAGTATGGCACGGACGTGCTTTACTGCAAGGGCGGGAGGCTTATGACTCCGGTGAATTCCTTCGCCGGTGAGGACGGGGCGCGCACAAACGTGATATCCCGTTTCACTAATGACTATATGACGGATATCCGCAGCGCCGACATCGACGGCGACGGCTGCCTTGAAATACCGTCAATGGTGCCGCTGCCGGGTTATGAGACGCTGACGCGCTCAGAGCAGCTGTGCGCGGTGGTGTGGTATTCGGTCAGGAATAACCGCTACGAGCAGGAATATTACAGCTATTACAGCAGCAAGTACAACTTTGCGCTGCTTTTCCCGAGCAGGTGGCAGGGAGTGGTGACGGCGGTGGTGAACTCCCAGGAGAACGAGATTATATTCATATCCTACAGCGGAGAGACCGGGCTGGAGGTAAACGACAGCACCGAGCTGATGAGGATACGCACCATCGACAAGGACGACACCGAGGCGCTGGTGAACTCCAAGGATTACCACATGATAGGCGAGAACGAGGAGAACATCATCTGCTGCAAGGAGACCACCGGCTATCTGACCGGAAAGCTGGCGCTTACTGAAAGCGAACTCAGGGACAGCTTTATCGTGCTGTGACGCACAGGGGGGCATTATGAAAAGAATTCTGGTATGCGAGGACGAGGACGCTATCCGAGACTTCGTTGTGATAAATCTGGTAAGGTCGGGATATGATGTGGTGGACGTATCCTGCGGCGAGGACGCTGTGAAAGTCTACACCGAGCAGAACGGCAATTTTGACGTTGCGCTGCTGGACATCATGATGCCGGGAATGGACGGCTTTGCACTCTGCCGCTGGATACGCGAGCAGAGCAGCGAGATAGGCATTATCATGCTTTCCGCGAAAAGCCAGGAGATGGACAAGGTGAACTGTCTGATGATAGGCGCTGACGATTACGTCACAAAGCCGTTCTCTCCGTCCGAGCTGGTGGCGCGCGTGGACGCGATCTACCGCCGCGTGAACGTCAGCCAGAGCCGGCAGGAGGCGGTGCGCAATGTCACCTCCGGGCCGTTCACGCTGGATCACCAGAGCCGCACGGTGCTGAAAAACGGCGAACCTATAGAGCTTACCCAGGTGGAATACCACATCATGGAATTCCTGCTGAAGAACCGCGGCACGGCGCTTGACAGAAAGACGATCCTGCACCACATCTGGGGCGACGCCTACTACGGCGACGACAAGGTGGTGGACGTGAATATCCGCCGCCTGCGAATGAAGATAGAGGAAGACCCCTCAAATCCGCAGTACATTCAGACTATCTGGGGCTTCGGCTATAAGTGGAACGGCTGATGGACAAGAAAACTATCCGCACAGGGCTGCGAAGCTCGATAGCCGGACGGTGGATGTTCAACACGCTGAGCGTCGTGGGGATACTTCTGGTCATCGCGAACGTCTGCATTTATTATTTCACCCGGCAGTATTACTACGGCTCTGCGGAAAACTACGTCGTGTCCGAGGCGAACGCCACTGCGACGGTGCTTTCCCGGCTGTACGAGGATATGGCGGTGAATTACTCCTCCGAGGTTAGGGAGCTTATCGAGGGCTTCGACAAGAAGGAGCAGATGGAGATGATGTCCATCAACAAGAACGGCGAGGTAACTCTTAGCAGCAGCGGATTTTCCCCTGACGAGAGCTATAATATGCCGGACTACGAGATGGCGATGAGATCCGAGGACGGCGTGGGGATATTCCACGGCTATGAAAACGGTGAGAACATCATCGCGGTCACGGTAACTATCGCGCAGCCCAGTTCCTCATACAACGCGCTGAGGTATGTCGCCTCGATGAAGCAGATAGACAGCCAGCTCAGCACGATAATGCTTACTGCGGTGATAATCAGCGCTGCAATGATACTTATGGTGATAAGCAGTGGAATGTACTTTGTAAAATCTATCTGCGTTCCGCTGATGCAGATAAGCGTCACTGCGAAAAAGCTGGCAAAGGGTGATTTCTCCGAGCGCATAGCTATCCGCAACAACGACGAGATAGGCGAGCTTTCACGGGTGTTCAACGACATGGCAGACGAGCTGGAGAACTCCGAGGCGATAAAGAACGATTTCATCTCGTCGGTCAGCCACGAGCTGCGTACTCCGCTCACCGCAATAAAGGGCTGGAGCGAGACGTTGCAGGCGGGCTATGACGAGGATACCTACCGCAAGGGAATGACGGTCATCACCCACGAGACCGGCAGACTTGAGGGCATGGTGGAAGAACTGCTGGATTTCTCGCGCATACAGAACGGCAGGTTCTCCCTCCAGATGGCGAACATCGACATCATCGCAGAGCTTGACGACGCGCTGCTTATATACACCGACAAGGCGCGCAAGGAGAACAAGACGGTACATTACACCGAGCCGGAATTCCTGTGCGTGGTGTACGGTGACAAGAACCGGCTGCGGCAGGTGTTCATCAATGTTATTGACAATGCGATAAAGTATTCCGACCCCGGCGGGAGCGTTGATATCAGCGTCGAAAAGGGCGCTGATACCCTGACGATAACCGTTGCGGACACCGGAATAGGCATTGCGGCGTCTGACCTGCCGAAGGTCAAGGCGAAATTCTACAAGGCGGACAACACCCGTCGGGGCAGCGGAATAGGGCTTGCGGTCGCGGACGAGATAATCTCGATGCACGGCGGCACTCTGGACATCGACAGCGTGCTGGGTAAGGGCACAACAGTGACGATTACGCTGCCGCTCAAGCAGATGAATGAAAGGAGCGACCCTGATGGGGAGTAAAAATACAGGCAAAAAGACCACGGTCGGCGGACAGGCGCTTATCGAGGGCGTAATGATGAAAGGCGTGTCCAAGGGCGCTATGGCGGTGCGCATGAAGGACGGCAGCATCGACGTGGACGAGTGGGATATCAAGCCGAAGAAATGGTACAACAAATGCCCGGTGATAAGGGGCAGCATAAACTTCGTACAGCAGCTGGGCGAGGGCTATAAATGCCTGATGAAATCCGCAGAGAAAAGCGGAATGCTGGACGACGAGGAGGACGAGGAGCCTTCGAAATTCGAGAAGTGGCTGGACGAAAAGCTGGGCGACAAGCTCACCGGGGCTATCATGGCGATCGCAATGGTGATCGGCGTGGCGCTGGCGGTGTTCCTGTTCCTGCTGGTGCCGAGCTACCTTTTCACCTGGATAGAGAGCCTGCTTCCCACAGAGCCTCTGGGTGGGCTTGAGAGCGTGCTACCCGGGCTTCCGGCAGGCAGCACTGTGCTGGTGAAGTCGGTGGATATCTCCATGTGGAGAACTACCTTTGAGGGCGTGCTGAAAATAATCATTTTCGTGGTGTACATGTGGGCGACTTCCAAAATGAAGGACATGAACAGAATGTACCGCTACCACGGCGCCGAGCACAAGACTATCGCCTGCTACGAGGCAGGAAAGCCGCTCACCGTTGAGAATGTCCGCCCGATGTGCCGCTTCCACCCGAGGTGCGGCACCAGCTTCATCATTATAACGCTGCTGGTGAGCATTCTGGTGTACAGCGTCGTGCCGATAACTCCGGAGCTTTTCAAGAGCCTTCTTCACCTCAGCAGCGACAGCATCGCGATTCTCCTGAGAACGGTGTGCAAGCTGCTGCTGCTGCCGTTCGTTGTGGGCTTTGCGTATGAGCTGATAAGGTTCGCAGGACGTCACGACAACATCATTACAAAGATATTCTCCGCTCCCGGACTGTGGATGCAGCGCATTACCACAAAAGAGCCTGACGACAGCATGATCGAGGTGGCTATCGCGGCGGTCACTCCCTGCCTGCCCAAAGACGGCGAGGACGACAACTGGTGACGGCGGCGGATATCGGCGGTCTGCTCCGGGAATGTACCCGGCGGCTTGCCGAGGGCGGCAATGAGGATCCGCGGTTCGAGGCGGAGCAGCTCGTCATGCATGTCTGCGGCGTTACCCGGAGCGATATGGTGATGTATCCCGGACTTCCGGTGACTGCGGAGCAGCAGGCGGAGGTGGGGCGGTGCGTTACGCGCAGGCTGTCCGGCGAACCGCTGCAATATATCCTCGGCGAGTGGGAATTCTACGGGCTGCCGTTCAAGGTCGGCAGGGGCGTGCTTATCCCCCGGCAGGACACGGAGACCCTGGCTGAACTGGCGGTGAAGTTCGCACGGGAGCACCTGCACGAGGGTTTTACAGCTGTGGATTTGTGCGCCGGGAGCGGCTGTATCGGAATTACTCTTGCGAAACTCGCAAAGGTTCCGGTGAAGCTGGTGGAGCTGTCGGAGCAGGCGATCTCTTACCTTGAAAGGAACATCACGCTGAACGGAGTGGAAGCCCTTTGCGAAGCGGTTCGCGGAGATGTGCTCTCGGCTGAGACCGCAAAGGCGCTGCCGATGTTCGACCTGATCGTTACCAATCCCCCCTACCTCACGGCGCAGGATATGCGCGAATTACAGACCGAGGTGCGGTTCGAACCGGAAACGGCGCTTGCCGGCGGCGAGGACGGGCTGGACTACTACCGCAGAATGATACCGCTGTGGAGCGCAAGGCTGAAGCCCGGCGGAATGTTGGCGGCGGAGATCGGTATGGGTCAGCAGGACGATGTTATGAGAATATTCGAGGAATGCGGAATGGCTGCACGGTACGAAAAGGACATGTGCGGCGTTATTAGAGTAATATATGGAATAAAACAATAAACGGAGGAACACACAATGGCTGAAAAGAAAAAAGCGGCGGCTCCCAAGCCGGTGGTAAGGATAGTTGACCCGGCGGAGCGCGACAAGGTGCTGAAGAGCGCGATATCCCAGCTTGAGAAGAAGTACGGAGAGGGTACTGTCATGTTCATGGGTGAGAATCGCCGCATGGATATCGAAAGCATATCCACAGGCTCGCTCATGCTGGATCTTGCGCTTGGCATAGGCGGACTTCCCCGTGGGCGTATCATCGAGATATATGGTACAGAGTCCTCCGGTAAGACCACCATCTCGCTCCAGGCGGTGGCAGAGGCGCAGAAGGCAGGCGGCATGGCGGCTTTCGTTGATGTGGAGCACGCCCTCGACCCGGTTTACGCAAGAAAGCTCGGCGTTGATGTGGATAACCTGCTGGTATCCCAGCCGGACACCGGTGAGCAGGCGCTTGAAATAATCGAAACGCTGGTTCGCTCCGGCGCGATAGATGTGATCGTTCTGGACTCCGTTGCGGCAATGACCACAAAGGCTGAGATCGATGGTGACATGGGCGACGCGCATGTGGGCGTTCAGGCAAGACTGATGTCCCAGGCGATGAGAAAGCTCACTGCCGTTATCAGCAACACCAATACCGTTGCTATCTTCATCAACCAGATACGCGAAAAGATCGGCGTTATGTACGGCAACCCCGAGACCACTCCCGGCGGCAGGGCGCTCAAGTTCTATTCCTCTGTTCGTATCGAGGTTCGCCGCGGCGAGCCTATCAAGGAGGGCGGAGAGATCATCGGCAACCGCACCAAGTGCAAGGTCGTAAAGAACAAGGTCGCGCCGCCGTTCAAGACCGCGGAGTTCGATATACTCTACGGTCAGGGCGTATCCAAGCTGGGTGAGATCGTTGATACCGCTGTGGAATTCGACATCGTGAAGAAGAGCGGCAGCTGGTTCAGCTACAACGATATGAAGATCGGTCAGGGCAGAGATAAGGTGCTGGATTACCTGAAGAGCAATCCGGATATCTGCAATGAGATCGAGGGTAAGATCCGTGAGGAGTTCGCGAAGAATTCCACCCTGCTGGACAGCCTTACCGAGGACGACGAGGAGGGCATCGAAGCCCCCGGGGGCGCAGAGAAGCCTGCTAAGAAGCAGGTATCCGACGACGAGGACGACTACGCTGAATTCGCCCCGGAGGATATCGAATAAGCGATGAAACGGCTATCGGACTTCCGCGGCGAAGAACTTTGCGGCGGCAGGATTACAGAGCTTTCACTGTACAAGGGCGACACATATAAGCTGGAGCTGGAGAGCGGTCAGACGTTTTTCCTGAACTGTGCGCTGGTGGCTGACTACGACCTGCACGAGGGCGGCGAAATGGACGCTGACCTGCTGGGAAAGCTGCAGCATGCCGACAAGCTGCGCAAGGCGAAGAAGCGTGCACTCTACCTGCTGGGCAGCCGAATGTACTGCTGGAATGAACTGTACAAGAAACTGCTGCCGACCTACGGCGAGGAGGCTTCCCGGGCGGCTGCGGATGCAATGCAGGAATACGGCTACATCGACGACGAGGATTACGCCCGGAAACTCGCGCAGCGGCTGATACACGGCAAGCGCTACGGCATGGGAAAGACGCGCTGGGAGATGCAGCGCAGGGGTCTGGACAGAGATCTCATTGAGGACGTGCTGGAGGAGTATTCCGACGACGATATCGACAGGGAAATAATGCACCTGCTGGAAACCAAGTACTCCGACAAGCTCTCCGACCCGGACGACCGGCGCAGGACAATGGCGGCGCTTGCGAGGAGAGGTTACGGCTGGAGCCAGGTGAAGCGCTGCATGGAACGCCTGGAGCTTTCCGATGATGAGTTTTTTGATGAATAACTGGGAGATTATTTGATAAATGAGCAATAAGATCAAGGTGGCAATGGTATCGCTGGGCTGTTCCAAAAACCAGGTGGACGCCGAGCAGATGATGGCGAAGATTGCTGAAAAAGGTTACGCATTCGTGGCAGAACCTGGAATGGCGGATATAGTGCTGGTGAACACCTGCGGCTTTATCCAGTCCGCAAAGGAGGAGGCGATAGGCTGGATAATGGAGCTTATCGACCTCAAGAACGAGGGCAGGATAAAGCGCATTGTCGTCACCGGCTGTCTCAGCGAGCGCTATCGTGAGCAGTTTGCGGAGGAGTTCCCCGAGGTGGACGCCGTTGTGGGTATCGCGGAATACGGAAAGATAGCCGATATCGTGGAGGGTCTTTCGGACTTTGCAAAGCCTGCGCATGACGAGGGCGCACCGGCGGTGTGCTATTTCGGCAAAAAGGAGCAGCACAGCATGGAGGGCAGGCGTATAATCTCCACGCTGCCGCATTACGCATATCTGAGAATTGCCGACGGCTGCGACAACTGCTGCACCTACTGCGCTATCCCGAAGATCAGGGGGCGTTTCCGCAGCCGCAGAATGGAGGACATCGTTGAGGAAACGAAGCTGCTTGCCAAGGACGGCGTAAAGGAGCTTGTCATAATCGCGCAGGACGTTACCAGATACGGGCTTGACCTGTACGGCAGACTGGCGCTCCCGGAGCTGCTGGACAGGCTGTGCGAGACAGAGGGGCTGAAGTGGATACGGCTGCTGTACTGCTACCCCGAGCGCATCACAGACGAGCTTATCGACTGCATGAAGCGCCAGGACAAGATCGTGAAGTACCTCGATATCCCGATGCAGCACTGCAATGACGAGATACTGAAACGCATGAACCGAAAGAGCACAGGCGCCGAGGAGCGTGAACTGGTGGCGAAGCTCCGCCGTGAGATACCGGGAATCACACTGAGGACGACGTTCATCACCGGTTTCCCCGGGGAGACCGAGGAGCAGTTCAACGAGCTGGGCGAGTTCGCCGAGGAGATGAAATTCGAGCGCATGGGCTGTTTCGCCTACTCAGAGGAGGAGGGCACTCCGGCTGCGGCGTTCCCGGATATGGTGGACGAGGAAGTGCGCGAGCACCGCAAGGAGATACTGGAGGAGCAGCAGGACACCCGCGTTGCGGAGCTGTACAACTCCATGATCGGCAGCACCGAGGAGGTCGTTGTCGAGGGCTATGACAAGTATCTCGCAGAGGGCGGACTTTACTTCGGCAGGAGCGCGATGTTCGCCCCGGAGATAGACGGAATGATCTATTTCAGCGTGCCGCAGGGCGCGAAGAAGCCCCGTATCGGCGATTTCGTGAAGGTGCGCTTTGATGATGTCGTGGACAATAATCTGCTGGGAGAAATGGTATGAATTTAGCAAACAGGCTGACGCTCATGCGCGTGGTAATGGTGCCGTTCTTCGTGGCGTTCATGCTGATAGGTGCGTTGCCTTACAACTATCTGTGGGCGTTTGTGGTATTCGCAGTGGCGAGCATTACCGATATGCTGGACGGAAAGATCGCCCGGAAATACAACATGATAACCAGTTTCGGCAAGTTCCTGGATCCCCTTGCGGACAAGATACTGGTGGCTGCGGCACTGGTGTGCTTCGTTCAGCTGGGGTGGTGCAGCGCGTGGGTGACTGCGCTGATACTCGCACGGGAATTCGTGGTTTCCGGCGTGCGGCTGGTGGCTGCCTCCAGCGAAAAGAAGCTGGTTATCCCGGCAGGCATTCTCGGCAAGCTCAAAACGGCGATGACCATGGTCGCTATCTGCGTGATACTTTTCATGTGGATACTTGTCCAGTTCGGGGCGATATCTCCTGTCACTTTCCCGGTTCAGATTATAAGCGATATACTGATGTACATCGCAGCGGCGCTGACGGTGGCTTCCGGCGTGAAGTACCTTTACGATTACCGGGAATTTATTGATCCAACTAAATAAATAATTCAGGGCGAAGTGAAAACTCCGCCCTGTTCTGTATAATAGTTACCGATCTCCTGAGATCATCACTCTCGGGAAAGCAGTACGACCGCCTGCGCCCCGATACCCTCGCCGGCTAGACCCAGCCCCTCCTCGGTGGTCGCCTTGACGCTTACCCGGGTTATGTCGCAGCCGAATGCCGCCGCAAGGCTTTCGCGCATTTGTGGGATATGCTTTGCGAGCTTCGGGCGCTCGGCGATTATCGTGATGTCGAGATTGCCCAGAGAATAGCCGTTCGATCTCATCAGAGCTATCACCTCGTAAAGCAGCCCCATGCTGTCTGCGCCCTTGTACTGTGGGTCGCTGTCCGGGAATAGTTTCCCGATATCCCCCAGAGCCAGAGCGCCCAGTATCGCGTCCATAAGGGCATGGACTGCCACATCAGCGTCGGAATGCCCCAGAAGCCCCAGTTCTGACGGTATCTCCACACCGCACAGCACCAGTCTGCGCTCCGGCACAAGTCTGTGAACGTCGTAGCCTGTTCCGATCCTGAACATAGAATACCTCACCTTATCGCATTGACGAATGCAGCAGCCAGCTTTCGGCTGTTTTCGTCGGTCTTACAGGAAAACTCCGGGTGCCACTGAACGCCAAGCATAAAGCGCTTTCCCGGCATGAAAATACCTTCGGTCAGCCCGTCCTCGGACACCGCCGCTATCCGGAAGAACTCGGACAGCCCCTTTACCGCCTGGTGGTGATAGCTGTTCACCCGGGCGCTTTCCGTCCCGAATATATCACGCAGCGGCGAATTTTCCGGGAAGCTCACGCTGTGCACCGTGCGGTCGTAGGGCGGCTGCATGTGGTGCTCCACTGCTGAGGAGAATTCTGTAGGCAGATCCTGATAGAGCGTGCCGCCGAAGCAGGCGTTCATCAGCTGTATGCCCCGGCATATCCCGAGCACCGGCTTATCCAGCTGAACCGCCCTGCGCAGGACGTACATGTCCATTCTGTCCCGGGGGACGTAGCTTTCGCCGCATTCCGGAATGCGCTGCTGCCCGTAGCTTTCCGGGGCGACGTCCTGTCCGCCGGTGAGCAGAAACCCTCCGCAGTGCTCCATGAACCAGTCAAGCTCCGACGGGTCGTCCGTCAGGGGGAGCATCATGGGTAGCCCTCCCTCATGGCGCAGCATGTCAAAATAACCGGGGATCTCCCACAGACTGTCTTTTTCGCTGTCATAAAGCGGCATAACGCCGATAGGTTTTTTCATATACAGCACCTCTGTAAAAAAAATACAGCACCGTATAGTTCCCCGGGGGAACACCGACGGCGCTGTACGGTGCTCATCAATATGATACACCTTTTATGCTGTTTTGTCAACCGTAATATGCAGGATCGAATTTTCAGTCACCGCTTTACGATCAGCTGCTGACAAAGATCGTCCCGGTCTGACCGGCATTATCAGCCTATTTTTATGCTGTAAACCTTGCTGAAAGAGCCGGTTTTTGCGCTGTTCTTGGCTGCGATCTTGTAGTAGTAGGTCTTGCCGGGTGTAACAGGCATATCGACTGCAGGGTCTTCAACAGTGATAGTCTTCCAGTTCTTCTTGTCGGTGGAGTACTGGAACTTGTAGCCGGTGGCGTTCTTTACAGCGCCCCAGGTGATGTGTACTGCAACGGAGGTGTTTACCTTCGGAACGTCGAACTTTACGTTCTTGGGGTCGGTGGTCTTTACGGTAGCAGACTTGCTCCATTCGCCTACAATACCGCTTGCGGTCTTGGAACGCATCTGGTAGGTGTACTTTGTTGCGCCCTTGAGCTTCTTGATAGTGTAGTTGTTGTCCATGATGTCGGTGACTGTAGTCCACTGGGAAGCGCCGCCTGCCTTGTAGCGCAGGTCGTAGGAAGAAGCGTTGTCAGGCTCTCTCCACTGTAATTTCACGGTGGTGTCGGTCTTGGAAACTACCTGGATATCCTGCGGTGCTTCGGGCTTTACCATTTCAGCGGTGATGTGGAGTCTGCCGTTACCCTGTGTACCATCTCCGAGCCTCCATCTATCGGTACTGTAAGGGAAATGTCTGGTAACACGGATATAGTAATCGCCTTTTTCAACATTAAAGTATTTTGCACCGGAGAAAACACTTGTAGTGCCGTTCCATAATGCAAGACCATCTGTGATAGATCCGCTTGTGGCGTCAAAACCTACACGATTAACACCTTCCATGGTGTCTGCTCTATAACAATAAACCTGTGTGGTGTTGCAGGAAATATCAAAAGTTATTTTGAGTGTTCCGCTTGCAGGAGCTGTAAATATGAAATCCTTATAGTTGTGACCATCGTCATAGTTACCGCTTTTATCATAGGGTATCTGAGCAGTTACCTGAACGCCGTCTTTCAGCGGGGTCGGGTTAGTGCCGATAACATCATTTGCGAATGATGTTACAGTCAGCGCAGTCAGCGCCGTTGCCGCGGCAAGCACCGCAGCGACAATTTTCTTGCCAAGTTTCATAAATTATCCTCCAAAATATTGTATTCGGCACGCAACAAACGTACCCAGTGATAGCTTAATGCAAAAAAATAGAAAAAGTGATAGTTTTGTGAAAATTGTGTGAAAACTGAACCGGGCAAATAATTCTGCATTTTAATGCGAATGAAATGCATTTCTTTTTCTCCGTCAGAAGAACACAAAATTAAATCCGGAATATATTATAAAGTAGCCGATCTCTGCATGGAGTTTGTCCCGAAACTGCAAAAATAAGAAAATATTTTGCATAACGGCTATTTCCGTCTTGACATAAAGGAAAAATTGTCTTATAATAGAAGTGTTAATTCATTAACGCCATAAAACTGCGAAATATGCGGTTTTTTTCGCGGTTTATTTTAATGCGCAAATGCGCATGAGCTTTACAGGAGGCAATTCAATGAGAGTTTACAACTTCAGCGCAGGTCCCGCGGTTCTGCCCGAGGAGGTACTTCAGGAAGCGGCAGACGAAATGCTCGATTACAAGGGCACCGGAATGTCCGTAATGGAGATGTCCCACCGTTCAAAGGCATACGACGCGATCATCAAGGAAGCAGAAAAGGATATCCGTGATATCATGAACATTCCGGATAACTACAAGGTTCTGTTCCTCCAGGGCGGTGCGTCCCAGCAGTTTGCGGCAGTCCCCATGAACCTCATGAAGAACAGGAAGGCAGCCTACATAGTCACCGGTCAGTGGGCAAAGAAGGCTTATCAGGAGGCTAAGATCTACGGCGACGCAGTTGCTGTTGCTTCCTCCGCAGACAAGACTTTCTCCTATATCCCCGACTGCTCCGACCTCGATATCCCCGAGGACGCTGACTACGTTTACATCTGCGAGAACAACACGATCTACGGCACCAAGTTCAAGACCCTCCCCAACACAAAGGGTCACACACTGGTGGCTGACGTTTCCTCCTGCTTCCTGTCCGAGCCGGTAGATGTCACCAAGTACGGCGTTATCTACGGCGGCGTTCAGAAGAACGTAGGTCCTGCAGGTCTTGTTATCGCTATTATCCGTGAGGATCTCATCACAGACGACGTTCTCCCCGGCACTCCCACCATGTTGAAGTGGAAGACCCAGGCTGACAACGACTCGCTGTACAACACGCCTAACTGCTACGCTATCTACATCTGCGGCAAGGTGTTCAAGTGGATCAAGAAGATGGGCGGCCTTGAAGCAATGAAGGCTCACAACGAGAAGAAGGCTAAGATCCTGTACGATTTCCTCGATTCCAGCAAGCTGTTCAAGGGCACTGTAGAGCCGAAGGACCGCTCTCTCATGAACGTTCCGTTCGTCACCGGAAACGAGGAGCTTGACGCAAAGTTCGTCAAGGAGGCGACCGCAGCCGGCTTTGTGAACCTCAAAGGTCACAGAACAGTCGGCGGCATGAGAGCTTCTATCTACAACGCTATGCCTATCGAGGGCGTTGAGAAGCTGGTCGAGTTCATGAAGAAGTTCGAGGCTGAAAACGGCTGATAAAATCTGCCGGTCAAAGGAGATCATGACATGATAAACGTACTTACACTCAACAAGATCGCCGCATGCGGCACAGACCTGCTCGACAAGAGCAAGTACACCGTCGGCGAAGATATCGCGAACCCCGACGCTATCCTGGTGCGCTCCGCTTCTATGCATGAAATGGAGCTGCCGGCTAACCTGCTCGCCATTGCAAGAGCAGGCGCAGGCGTCAACAATATCCCTCTCGACAAGTGCAGCGAGAATGGCGTTGTTGTATTCAACACCCCCGGCGCGAACGCAAACGCCGTTAAGGAGCTTGTTATCGCAGGTCTGCTGCTGTCCTCAAGAAAGATCCCTGCTGCTATGGAGTGGGTAAAGACCCTCAAAGGCAAGGGCGACGAGGTAGGCAAGCTGGTGGAAAAAGGCAAGAGCCAGTTCGTAGGCCCGGAGATCATGGGCAAGAAGCTCGGCGTTATCGGTCTGGGAGCTATCGGTATTCTGGTAGCTAATGCGTGCGCGGAGCTTGGAATGGACGTTTACGGCGCTGACCCGTTCCTCTCTGTTGAGAACGCTCTGAAGCTGTCCGGCAAGGTTCACTATGTAAAGAGCAACAAGGAGATATTCGAGAACTGCGATTACGTCACGCTGCATGTTCCCGCTCTGCCTGACACAAAGGGTATGATCAATGCTGAGGCTATTGCTTCAATGAAGAAGACCGTTCGTATCCTGAACTTCTCCAGAGATACACTGGTGGAAGAAAAGGCTATCATCGACGCTCTCGCAAACGGCGGAATGGCTTGCTATGTTACCGACTTCGTTACAGACGGGCTTATCGGCGTTGACGGCGTTGTGGCTATGCCGCACCTGGGCGCTTCCACTCCCGAGAGCGAGGACAACTGCGCTGTCATGGCGGTAAAGGAGATCGTTGACTATATCGAGAACGGAAACATCAAGAACTCAGTCAACCTCCCGAACGTTGAAATGGCTATCTCCGGCAACGCAAAGATCTGCGTTATCCACAAGAATTCCGAGGGTCTGCTGAACAACATCACCGCCCCGGTTTCCGCTGCTGGTCTTAATATCGAGAACATGGTAAGCAAGTCCAAGAAGGACTATGCGTACACCTGCCTTGACGTAAAGGGCGATGCTTCCGGTATCGAGGCTGCAATCAAGGGTGTTGCAGGCGTGGTTTCCGTAAGAGTTATCAAGTAATTCGAAAACGTTAATTGTTGACACGCAGTTCAATTGTTGAACTGCGTGTTTTTTTGTTTTGTATATATTTGTTGAATGTCAATATGATATTTGCAACATGTTGACGATTTTGACACTAGCATATTGACATCAAAGGCGATAAGTTATATAATAATGGTGAAAGGAGGAAAAAATGATATTATCAAAGAAAATCAAGGCACTGCTTTGCGCTGGGGCATTGACGCTCCCGCTGATAAGTGTAACTGCTTCGGCGGACACCTCCAATCCCATATACAATGGGTTTTATTATGCAACGGATAATGACGATGCATTTATAAGCATCTAAACAGATGATATCGTGCTTGTAGCATTTTACTATGAAACGGTGTATGTAAGGGACGTTATCACATCATATTCGTACGCTCCGGGCAGTGGAACCAGCAACCTGGTAATGACGAAAGACAAAGTCCATAAATGCAAAGCAAATTCACAATATATTGATGACTATGTAAGTAACTTTGCAGCCCAGGGAAAGGTAGTTTCAACCAGGAAGATCACAGCTTATGGCAAAACATATACCAGATAAGGAGGAAGGCTTTTATGATCGTATCAAGGAATTTTACTAAGATCGCATTGGCATGCGTTGGTGCGTTAGCGGTCACTGGCGGGATCGTCGGCGTGTCGCTTGCGGTAAGCACCGCTAATTCTGCGGCTCTGGAGAATAATGAGGATAAAATAGAGGAGCTGTCCTTCCATGACGTTGCAATACCGGAAGGCAGGTATTATCTCGACGGGGACGCTGAAAGCGAGTACTGGATAGATGTTGATGATAATATCATTAATGTCAGCGGTCCCGACCTTGAAGGACTGTGCTACGATTGGCTGAATGATGAGTACTCCGATGATGAAGAAGAATCTCACCGGAATGCTGCAAGGAACTCGGTTAAGGATTATTTACACCCTAATGAATACAGGGCGGTTATGATGGACGGCGTTGACAGTATCTGCGTGTTTATCAACTGGGACGAGTGTGACGGTTATATAGCCGGAAATGGCTTCTCGTATAATGATAACACCATCAATCTGGCGTTCGCCGGCGATTTTGTGCTTGACGGACAATCATGAGCAGCGACGGGAGCGTTGCTTTTCTGAATGGAGAGGCAATGCGCCTTGTTATTGCAGTGTGAAATGGGAAGCTCTGATGTGGAAGATCTCTTGAAAAAATCAAAAAAAGTTTGAATAACCACTTGACAAAGAGATAATAATGGTGTATAATATCCTAGTAATAAAGCAGAGTCACCACACTCTCACCCGCCGGCGTTCGTTCTGCCAGGCGCGGTATGTTAAATGAGAATAAGCCGTAAGGCGTTTCATTTAAGCGTGAGCAGTGTGTTTGCTCACGCTTATTTTATTTCACAGCTGAAACGAAATCAAGAAAGGCGGTGCTTTGATATCGGCACGAAAGAACAGCTCATCAATGAGGAGATCCGTGAAAAGGAAGTAAGAGTAGTCGGCGCAGACGGCGAGCAGCTTGGCATTATGGCGACTGCGGACGCGCTTGCGAAGGCGATCGAGGCAGATCTTGACCTCGTTCTCATCGCTCCGACGGCAAATCCTCCGGTATGCAAGATCATGGATTTTGGCAAATACCGTTTTGAGCAGACCAAGAGGGAGAAAGAAGCCCGGAAGAACCAGAAGCAGGCCGAGGTCAAGGAGATCAAGATGTCGCTCAACATCGACACCAACGATTTCAACATCAAGGTGAAGAACTGCATAAAGTTCCTCCAGAACGGCGACAAGGTAAAGGTCACCATTCGCTTCAGACGTGCGAGAGAAATGTCGCACATGAATCTCAGTGACGAACTGATGAAGAAGTTCCTCGATGCCGTTTCAGAGTACGGCGGTTCCGAAAAGCCGTCAAAGCTTGAGGGCAAGAACTACGCGATAGTGCTCAGCCCGAAGAAATAAGACAGGCGAGGCGGCGCACCCGGCGCTTGTCACCGGTGGGTGCTCAGCCCGAAACAAAATCTCAAGGAGGATATGAAAATGCCTAAGATCAAAACTCACAGCGGAGCGAAGAAGCGCTTCAAGCTGACAAAGAACGGTATGGTTAAGATGGGTCACACCAACAGACGCCACATTCTTACCAAGAAGTCCACAAAGCGCAAGAGAGGCCTGCGTGCTGGCGCATATGCAGACGTTACCAACGTAGCTGCTGTAAAGAGCCTTATTCCGTACAAATAATCAGATTGCGGAATAAGTCCGCATACACAAAATATCAGGAGGTAATGTAAAATGGCACGCGTAAAGGGCGCACTCGCAACTCGCAAGAGAAGAAATAGAACATTAAAGCTGGCTAAGGGTTACTGGGGCGGTAAGAGCAGACTGTTCAAGACCGCTAAGGAAGCCGTATGGAAGTCCGGTCAGTACGCTTACATCGGCAGACGTCTCAAAAAGAGAGATTTCAGAAAGCTCTGGATCACCAGAATTTCTGCTGCTGCTAAGTCCAACGGCATGAACTATTCCACATTCATGAACGGTCTGAAGAAGGCTGGCATCACTCTGAACAGAAAGATGCTGTCTGAGATCGCAATCAACGACGCAGCAGGCTTCACTGCACTGACAGAGAAGGCTAAGGCAGCGCTTTAATCGTGATAATATCTCACGTTCTGTTCCGGGGCGTGAGATTTTTCGCTATGTAGGGGGAATTGCTCCGTTGGTGATCACATCAAGAAAAAACGACGCTGTAAAGCGCTTCCGGGATCTTTTCCGGGAGAAATCCGCCAGGGACTCGCAGGGGGTGTTCGCCGTTGAGGGGGATCATCTCTGCGGCGAGCTGGCTAAGAGCGACTACCGCATAATTGCCGCAATGCTGACCGAAAGAGCAGCCGAAAAATACCCGGAAACGGCGGCGCTGCTGAAAGCACGCTGCGGCGAGGTCGCGGTGATATCCGGCGAGATCGCTGAATATATTTCAGACACAAAGGCTCCACAGGGGCTGTTCGCGGTCGCAGAGAAGCCCGGCGACGTTCCGGAGCTTTCCGGCAGGCGGCTGGTTCTGCTTGACGGAGTGCAGGATCCCGGTAATGTCGGCACGATCATAAGGACAGCGGAGGCGCTGGGGTTTGACGGCGCCGCGCTTTCTTCGGACTGCGCCGATATCTGGTCGCCGAAAACGCTGCGCGCTTCAATGGGGAGCGTGCTGAGACTTCCCTGCGCAGTGGGGGATATTGCCGGGCAGGTGAGGGCGCTCAGAGCCGCCGGTTTCTCGGTGTACGGCGCTATGCTGGACGAGAGCGCCGCAAGGCTTGGGGAGATAGAATTTCCGGAAAAGGCGGCGGTGGTCATCGGCAGCGAGGGCAGGGGTATCTCTCCGTCTGTGGCTGCGGAATGCACCCGTGCAGTTTATATCCCGATATCCGGCGCGGAGTCGCTCAATGCGGCGGTCGCAGCAGCGATATTGCTGTGGGAGCTGTCAAAGTAACATTAGAAGCTGGACATTTATGCCAGGCTGTTCGGCGTATAATAAGCAGCAAACGGCATATTATACACCACGGCTGCTGCGTTAGCGGCGCAGCAGATATCGCAAAACCGTAAGCGAGCTTTAGGCTTTGCGATGTCTTTTGGAGACCCTGGTGGTCTCGCATTTGAATTTATACACAGATTAGGGGGAACTTTTTTGCCGCACCTTGTAATACTGGAGTCGCCGTCAAAGGCAAAGACTGTAAAAAAGTATCTCGGCGAGGGCTACGATGTTATAGCTTCCACCGGGCATATAATCGACCTGCCGAAATCCAAGCTGGGCGTTGATGTGGAGCATGATTTTGCGCCGCAGTACGTCAATATGAAGGACAAGGCTGATGTAATAAAAGAACTGAAAAAGCACGCTAAGGCGAGCGATATGATCTACCTCGCGACCGACCCGGATCGTGAGGGAGAAGCGATCGCATGGCACCTTTCGCATCTGCTGAATATCGACGGGAACGCTCCGGTGAGAGTGACGTTCAACGAGATCACCAAGGCAGGGGTTCAGAGTGGAATGGCGTCGCCGCGGTGCATAGATACCGATATCGTGGACGCGCAGCAGGCACGCCGTATACTGGACAGGATCGTGGGCTATAAGCTGTCGCCGTTCCTCTGGAAGAAGGTAAGGCGCGGACTTTCCGCAGGACGCGTTCAGTCGGTGGCAGTGAGGATCATCGTTGACCGCGAGAACGAGATCCGCAGCTTCGTTTCCCAGGAATACTGGAGCATTGACGCAAAGTTCACCGCTTCTTCCTCCAAGAAAGCGTTCTCGTCAAAGCTTGCCGAGGCAGACGGCGAGAAGATCGCCATTTCCAGCAAGGAAGAAGCAGACAAGCTGCTGGAAAGGCTTAACGGAGCGGAATTCATCGTGACCGGGTTAAAAAAGTCCCAGCGCAAAAAGCAGCCGTCGCCGCCGTTCACCACCTCGACATTGCAGCAGGAAGCCAGCCGCCGCTATTCTTTCCAGGCAAGGCGCACCATGAAAGCTGCGCAGGAGCTGTACGAGGGTATCGACGTTGCAGGAATGGGCGCTGTGGGTCTTATCACCTACATGCGTACCGACTCTCTGAGAATTTCCGACGAGGCAAAGGCAGCGGCTGCCGATCTCATAAAGGAGCTTTACGGTGCTGAGTATCTGCCCGAGAAGCCCCGTACATTCAAGTCCAAGAACAACGCCCAGGACGCGCACGAGGCTATTCGTCCGACTACCGTAAGCCTTACCCCGGAAAAGGTAAAGGCTTCCCTCACCAGCGACCAGTACAAGCTGTACAAGCTCATCTGGGAGCGCTTTATGGCGAGCCAGATGCAGAACGCCGTGCTGGATACCGTGGCTGTGGACATCTCCGCTGCCGGCTGCCTGTTCAAGAGCAGCGGTTATTCAGTGAAGTTCGACGGTTTCACGCGGCTTTACGAGGAGACCAGGGAAGCCGACGGCGAGCAGACCGGCGCCCTCCCCAGGCTTGAAAAGGGCGAGAAGCTCACCGCAAAGGAAGTACTCGGCAATCAGCATTTCACACAGCCCCCGGCGCGATATAATGAAGCGTCACTCATCAAGGAGCTGGAGGAAAACGGTATCGGCAGACCCTCCACCTATGCGCCGACTATTTCAACGATACTCGACCGGCATTATGTTGAGCGTGAGCAGGGCAACCAGCTCCGGCCGACTTCACTGGGAGAGGTCATCACCGAGCTGCTGAAGGATCATTTTAACAATATAGTAGATGTCAAATTCACCGCGAAAATGGAGACCTCACTCGATGATATCGAGCACGGCGACAAGAACTGGGTAGAGGTGCTCCGGAAGTTCTACGACGGCTTCTCAAAGACCCTTGAGAAAGCGGAAAACGACATGGAGGGCAAGCGCGTAAAGGTACCCGACGAGCCGACGGATATAATCTGCGAGGAATGCGGAAAGCCGATGGTGATAAAGATCGGACCTTTTGGAAAGTTCCTGGGGTGCAGCGGCTTCCCGGAGTGCAAATTCACCAAGAAGATCGTCACCGAAACAAAGGGCAGCTGTCCCAGGTGCGGCAAGAAGATGCTTGCAAAGAAGTCCAAGAAGGGCAAGCCGTTCTATGGCTGCGAGGATTACCAGAACTGCAACTTCATGACCTGGGATCTGCCGATAGAGGAAAAGTGCCCCCAGTGCGGCGCGTCGCTTTTCAAGAAAACCGGGCGAATGGGAAAGATCTACTGCGCTAAGGAGGGCTGCGGCTACGAGCGCCCTCTCGACAGCGACAATTCAAAGGACAAGGGCAATGATAGTTAAGGTCATCGGCGCCGGGCTTGCCGGGTGCGAGGCGGCGGTACAGCTTGCACGGCGCGGCTTTGATGTGGAGTTACACGAGATGAAGCCCGAGAAGTATTCCCCGGCTCACCATTACAAGGGCTTTGCGGAGTTGGTTTGCTCCAACTCACTCAAGGCGGCACGGCCCGAGAGCGCCTGCGGACTTCTCAAGGAGGAAATGCGGCGGTTCGGCTCGGTGATATTACAAGCTGCGGATAAGACCGCAGTGCCTGCCGGCGGTGCGCTTGCGGTCAACAGGACGGAGTTTTCGGACGAGATCACAAGGATAGTAACAAGCTGTACCAATATCCGGGTGATAAACGGCGAGGTGACTGAGCTGCCCACAGGTAACGCGGTAGTCTGCACCGGGCCGCTGACCTCTGACGCTCTTGCGGAGAAGATACGCGAGATGTGCGGCGAGGGGCTTAGCTTCTATGACGCGGCTGCGCCTATCGTGGCTGCGGACAGCATTGACTTCAGCAAGGCGTTCTTCCAGACGAGGTACGATAAGGGCGAGGCGGATTACATCAACTGCCCCATGACAAGGGAGGAATACGAGGCTTTCTACGAGGCTCTTGTCACGGCTGAAAGCGCTCCGCTCAAGGAGTTCGACAGACCCGAGGAGAGCGCCGGAATGCGTGTTTTCGAGGGCTGTATGCCAGTGGAAGTGCTTGCGAAGCGCGGTTTTGAGAGCGTCCGCTACGGCTGCATGAAGCCGGTGGGACTTACCGACCCGAGAAGCGGCATGCGCCCCTACGCGGTGGTGCAGCTTCGCAAGGAGAACCGAGAGGGCACGATGTACAATCTCGTGGGCTTCCAGACGAACCTGAAATTCGGGGAGCAGAAGCGCGTGTTCTCAATGATACCGGGGCTGGAGAATGCGGAATTCGTGCGGTACGGCGTAATGCACCGCAATACTTTTCTGGACAGCCCGCGGCTTCTTGACAAGTGGTTCATGCTGAGAAATTCGGATAACCTGTTTTTCGGCGGTCAGATGACCGGGGTGGAGGGCTACGTTGAGAGCGCGGCTTCCGGGATAATCGCAGGCAGAGCGCTTGCGGACAGGCTTTCCGGCAGGCAGCCGCTTGAATTGCCGAGGACGACTATGATGGGCGCGCTTTGCAGCTACATCAGCGACCCGAGCGTGACAAACTTTCAGCCGATGGCAAGCAGCATGGGGATACTCCCGGGGCTTGACAGGGTGATAAAGGGAAAGCAGGAGCGTTACGCAGCGCTGGCGCACAGGGCGCTGGAGGACTTGGACAGGGCGCTTTCAGAGAGTGAGTAATACTAATAACCATTTAAACTCAGGGAATCTTTGCAGAAATCCAGCACCGCTATCGTCGTCAAAGAAACTTGACGTACAGAAAGTACGCCTGCGTTTCTTTTCCAAGGGATACGTTGAATAAAGCGAAGCGTATCAAATTCAGACCCGCGAGTCCCCAGGTTTGAGTGGGTCGAATTTGATTTATTCAGCGTATCTCTGGATATCGGCACTGTCTTTCCGCAAATCTTTTCCTTCGTTTAAACGGTTATTAGTATAAGAACCGGCGGCATACGCAGAAAAGCGGCGCTGCCACGATACATAGGTGATATTTATGAAGATTGTAATAGACGGATTCGGCGGCGACAACGCCCCGGACGAAGTACTCAAAGGCGCGGCTCTCGCGGTAAAGGAGCTTGGGATAGACGTTGCAGTTACCGGCGACGAAAAGACGCTGGAGGAGCGCATGAAGGCTCTGGGCGTATCCCACGACAGGATAGAGATAATTCCGGCGGAGGGTGTTATTACCACCGAGGATCCGCCGAAATCGGTCATCAAGGAAAAAGCAGGAACATCTATGGGAAAGGCGCTGTACTACCTCTCGGACGGTAACGCAGACGCATTCATCAGCGCCGGAAGCACCGCGGCGATAGTTGTCGGCGG
>JALEOL010000091.1 GCA_022766785.1 Oscillospiraceae bacterium | reverse complement strand
GTCCAATATCCCCCACTGCTGCCTCCCGTAGGAGTCTGGGCCGTGTCTCAGTCCCAATGTGGCCGTTCAACCTCTCAGTCCGGCTACTGATCGTCGACTTGGTGGGCCGTTACCTCACCAACTATCTAATCAGACGCGAGCCCATCTTTCAGCGGATTGCTCCTTTGGTCATCAGGCGATGCCACCCAATGACGTTATGCGGTATTAGCAGTCGTTTCCAACTGTTGTCCCCCTCTGAAAGGCAGGTTGCTCACGTGTTACTCACCCGTCCGCCGCTGATCAGGGGAGCAAGCTCCCCGTCACCGCTCGACTTGCATGTGTTAGGCGTGCCGCCAGCGTTCGTCCTGAGCCAGGATCAAACTCTTTAAAGTTTGTATTAAAACGTCCTTCCGGACGATTTAACCTAGTTCAGATAAACGCCAACGTTAATTAAATTAACGCAATCTGTGTTTATCCAGAATTTTCTTTGTTCTCAACTTCGATATCTCTATCTCAGAATCGACAAGGTAATGTTAATTCGTTCTGTATTGTTCAATTTTCAAGGAGCTTCTTCAATCACCCGTTCGGGCGACTTGTTTATTATATCACATCTTTTCGAACTTGTCAAGTACTTTTTAAAACTTTTTTAAATTTTCTTTTCAAGTCTTTCAAGAAGTGACTTCCCTTTCGGAAAGCTCATTTATTATATCACATCTCTTTTCGTTTGTCAAGAGGTATTTCAAAAAATTTTGAAATATTTCGTGATTTTTTGAGCTTCCGTCTGTGCTATCGGAGCTTTCCGGACAGCTTGTATATTATAGCACCATTTTGCGGCTTTGTCAACCTTTTTTACACGTTTTCGCGAATTCTGTCGCATTTGCACATCATATTAAACAATCTTTCCACCGCCCACAGCATAATGCACAATTCACCCCGCCAAATAAGTACTTTTTCACAAACAACTGATTCTTTTTTATTGAATATAACACATTTTTCCGCAGAGTACTATTTTTTTTCGCGTTTTTATGATATAGTAATAGTATAAGTATATATTAATTAATCGAGGTATCATTATGAAACATAGGATCATTATAACGGCAGCGATTCTGCTCGGAGTCTGCTCTCTCTCCGGCTGTTACTTCTTCCCCGCAGAGGAGGAGCTTCTCGACCCGCCCACAGTCGCTGTTGAGGAAATAGCCTACTCCACCTACACCGCCCGCCAGAAAACAATCGAGGACAAGACCATGGCGACGGGCTACGTCTGGTGCAAGTCAGAGTTCAACGCAGGCTTCCCGGAAAGCGGCGGCACGCTGAAACAGATATTCGTGACGCCGGGGCAGCACGTTGAAAAAGGCGACCTCCTTGCGGAGCTTGACACCGGCAATCTCTCTTATTTATATGAGCAGCAAAAGCTGATCGTTGAGAAAGCCCTGCTTACATACAACGCCACCGGCAGTGCGGACGACCGCCTTACCTATGAAATGGAGCTGAACACCCTTGCGGAGTACGAGCGCCAGCTTGGCAATTCCCGCATTTACGCCGGCATGTCCGGCGAGGTCTGCTATATCCAGAGCCTTAACCCCGGCGACACCATAACCGCCTATAAGACAATAGTTAAAATAGTAGACCCCACCCAGCTCTGCATAAGATACAGCGCCGCTAGTATGAAGAGCTTCCCGCTAGGGCAGGAAGTGACGATCACCGTTGACGGCGAGGACTACCCCGGCTATGTTTCCAAGACCCCCACTGAGATAACCGAGGGACTTTATGACGAGTACCCCTCCGTCCTCTCCGACACCGACGCTCTCTACTGCGAGTTCACCGGCGGACTTCCCAGCTACCTCACCGTTGGGCAGACCGCGGACATCACAGCGGTGTTCGCCTCCCACGAAAACGCGGTGGTGATATCCCGCACGCTGGTAAAGACCGACGGCGACCGCACTTACGTCACCATTCTTGACGAAAACGACAATAAAAAAGAGGTAGACGTGACCGTCGGCATACAGAACGCCACCGAAGCGGAAATACTCACCGGGCTGAAAGCCGGCGACCGGGTAGTAGTCCGCTGATAAGGGAGGAAAACCGTGCTTACTTTATTATTCAGAAAAATGCGCAGTACCCGCTGGATGGTGCTGTGCCTGTTTATCGGCTTTCTTCTTGCGGCGGGAATGATGAGCACCGTGCCTATTTACATGGACTCCTCCCTCCAGCGTATACTTATAAAGGACATGCAGGCGTACCAGCAGGAAACCGGGCTGTACCCCGGCGAATACGTCGTGACCAGCTCCATTCCGATAAAAACCGACAATGAACAGCGCCGCGCCACGGTAGACATGCAGACCCAGCTTGTCGCCGAACGCACCGCGAAAATAAACATGCCGCAGGCGAACAGCAAAACTATCCTCACCGACGACTACATGTACATAACCAGCGGCAAGACCGCCCGTGTTAAAATCATAGGCATGACCGGCATGGAGGAACACATCACCCTGCTTCAGGGCAGAATGTACAACCCCGGTCAGACCGCCGAGGGCGCCTTCGAGGTAATATGCAACGAGGAATGTCTGAAAACACTTGACATGGCATACAGCGGGACATACCAGATACAGAACAGCTTCTACACCTCCGCCGAGCCGCTGTACGTCACCGTTGTCGGCGTGTTCCAGCAGTCCAGCGAGAACGACAGCTACTGGTCTGAAACAATGGACGACTATCTGAACGCGATGTTCCTCGACTATGATACATTCATAGGAGAATATCTCGATACCGGAGTCACCACCCTTGCCAGCGCGGAAAGCCGCTACTCCTTCGACTATCAGAAAATGGACCTCAACGACCTCGGCTCTGTCACAAAGGCTGTGGAGGAGGATCGCGCAGTATATTCCAACGCCGGAATGAGCTTTTCCATGGGTATCAGCGATATCCTGTCGGAATACGCCGTTCGCGCCGCAAACCTCAAATCCATGCTCTGGATACTCCAGATACCCACTATAGTAATGCTGGCGTTCTATCTTTTCATGGTGTCCCAGCTGAACGTCGAGCAGGAAAAGAACGAGATAGCCGTGTTCAAGAGCCGCGGCGCTTCCTCAAAGCAGATATTCGCGATATACGCCATGGAGGCAGGCGTGCTGGGTCTTGCGACGTTCATCATCGCGCCGTTCATCGGGCTGCTTCTGTGCAATTTCCTCGGAGTGTCCAACGGCTTCCTGGAGTTCGTCAACCGCACCGGGCTTGCCGCAAGGCTGTCGCTTGACGCGTTCATCTACGCGCTTATCGCTATAGTGATATTCTTCGTCACCACCATGCTGCCGATAATCCCTGCGTCAAAGCTCTCTATCGTAAAGTACAAGCAGAGCAGGGCGAAGGTAGTCAGAATGTCGCTGTGGGAAAAGCTGTGCATTGACGTGATACTTATCGCCGGCTCGCTTGTCTGGTACTATTTCACGGCGCGGAGCATCCGCAGGCTTTTCGCCGACGGCACCTATGTCAGCGACGGTACTATCGACCCGATGTACTTCGTTTTCTCGACCATGTTCATAATGGGCGCAGGTCTGCTGTTCATCAGGCTGTACCCTTATCTCCTGCGGCTGGTGTACATTATCGGAAAGCGCTTCTGGTCTGTGCCGCAGTATATCGCGATAACCTCTGTCGCTCGTTCTCAGGGCGGCAGGGAGCGCTTCCTCATGCTGTTCCTGTCGGTGACGTTCGCGCTGGGCATATTCTCCGCAAACACCGCCCGGGCGATAAACAACAGCCGTTCCGACCGGATTTACTACAACACCGGCGCGGACGTCGTGATAGACGCCTACTGGAGACTTGAGAGCGTGGACGACGACAGCAGCTATGTTGAGATAGACATGGAGGACTACGAGACCCTCGCCGGGGTACAGACCGCCACGAGAGTGCTCCGCACCGACGCAAAGGCGGCCTGCGGCGAAGTGAAGTCCGACAGCGCCGACCTTATGGCGATAGAGCCGGGCAAATTCTCGCAGACGGCCTGGTTCCGCAGCGACCTGCTGCCCGTCCACTGGTGGAACTACTGCTCCGCCCTGGTGGACTTCAAGCCGGGGGTTCTCGCCTCGCGCAGCTGGGAAGAAAAGGGCGTGCAGCTCGGGGACGTTATCTCGGTGAAGATACCCGGCAGCGACGCCGTTGACCTCACGGTATTAGCGTTCGTGGACTACTGGCCGGGGATAAACCCCAACGAGACCCTCACGGACGAGAGAACAGGCGAGCAGACCCTGCGCGACTTCCTGGTGTGCAACTACAATTACCTGCGCCGGGTGACTGAGCTTATGCCCTATCAGATATGGCTGAAAATGCAGGACGGCGCCACCAGCGAGGAGCTTTACGCCGATATCCAGGCGAAGCACCTGAAGCTGCAGCGCATAATCGACAGCAGCCAGCTTCTCATTGAGGAAAAGACCGACCCTGCGCTCCAGGGAATGAACGGCGCGCTGACCCTGGGATTTGTGGTGATAATGCTGATGACGGTCATCGGCTTCCTTATCTACTGGATAATCTCGATAAAGTCCCGGACGCTGCAGTTCGGCGTGCTGAGGGCAATGGGCGTGACGTTCAAAGAGGTGATCGCCACCCTCGGGTGGGAGCAGCTGCTGGTGAGCCTGGTGTCAATTGCCATAGGCTTTGTGATAGGCGGCACAGCGAGCGACCTGTTCGTGCCGATGTTCCGCACTATGTACGACGCTGCTGATCAGGTACCGCCGTTCCGCGTTCAGGGCGATCCGGGGGACTATATCAAGATGTACATAATCATCGCGGTGATGCTTGTGGGCGGATTTGCGGTGCTTGGCAGCATAATCCGGAAGATAAACATCAACAAGGCGCTGAAGCTCGGCGAGGACTGATGTCCGGCAAATCTCATATAAATATGGGGGAAACTGCTGCTTCCCCCTTATTTTTTCACCTTGTCTGATAGTCAGTACGAATTACCGCAGACTCTTATCACAGGCCAAATCTTCTTAAAACGTCGTTGATAGCGTCGTTTATCTTCTGGTTCACCCACTTCTTGAAGCTGTTATAAGCGTTCCTTGTGAAGTCGCCGAACTGATAGCCGCCTGCAACGTCGGTAAGTTCCTCCTCGCTCAGCTCATCGCCGTAGGTCTCCATTACCTCGGTAACAGCCTTTGCAATGTCCTCTGCGGTGGCGTCCACTCCGTTGCTTCTGAATACCTCTACCAGCTCCTCCATGCTGTTGGTCTGAGCTGCTGCCTCCATGAATTCCTTTGTGTTTACTGTTGACATTTTTGTATCCTCCCAAATCATTTGTGTTTTCGTTTCAGGCTCATTTGCCTTTCGACTGTATATACACGCATACCCGGGAGACGTTACACTGAAATTCACAATTTATACTGCATGAAATTCCCGTTCTTCACAAAACCGAAATCCGTATACAGCAGCACCCCCATATCCGAAGCGGTTATCTGAACTGTGCCGCAGCCGTACCCCCTCGCTTCCTCCACCACCAGGGAAAGCAGCTTTTTCGCGATACCCCTGCGCCGGTAGGAGGGGTGAGTGTACATGCTGGACAGCAGTCCTATCCTTCCGCTGGGACACCCGTAATACGGCGGCTTTTCCACAAAGGAAATTCCGGAAGTCCCGACTATCTCACCTCCGTCCACCGCCACCCAGGAAACGAACGTGCCGTCCGCCATGTGCCGGGTGTAGTAGTCCAGAAGCGCCGGGCGCAGGTCAATTTCGGCTGCCGCGCCCTCCTCTCTCAGCTGGTTTATCCGCATCGTGATGAACGTTTCAAGGTCTGCCGCTGTCAGCTTTCTGTATTTCAGTTCCATTCTGTCCACCTCAAAAGCCGTATTACCCCTTGTATTTTATCGCAGAATTATATCTGCCTGTAGTACAACCGGGAAATACGGCTTGTTTTATTTTGTTTTGTTATTACCAACCGTAATATGATATCGGCATTATCCCCAGAGTATCACCGCCATCAGTTCACCTCACCGTTACAGTGCTGATATCAGACCACGGACCCAGCGCCTCGTCACCCAGACCGAACACCCCGGAGCACACCCTGACGTAATACTTCCCGGGTTTCACGCCCAGCCAGCAGTTCATGGTGCAGCTTCCGGTGTAGGCGGCGGAGGTGATAGTTCTCGCACCCGACATATTCTTGCTGCGGCTGTACTGCACCTTGTAGAATACCGCGTTCTTGTCCGGCTTCCACGACACTGTGAAATCCCCCGTGCCGCCGGTGAGCGAGGTTATCTTCTGCTTTTTCGGCACGATGTTGAAGAACACCGTCTGCTTTCCGGAGAACCTGCCCTTGCCCTTTATCTCAGCGACTGCAATGCCCACGCTCTTGTTTTTGGTGTATTTCACAGTGTAGTCGGTGCCCTTGACCAGCTTTTTCCCGTCAAAGGTGATGTCCAGCGCCGGAGATAGCTTCTTCCCGGTGTATACCTGATCCGGTATCGCGCTTATCCCACAGTCGCTGATATCCGGGCACATGGTGAAGAAATTCACCTCATAGCTGATATCCGCAGGCTCTCCGTTCTTTGTAAGCCCGGTTATCTCTACCCTCACCGTATCCCCGGAGGAGTATGTATACCCCGTGTCGAAAATTATGCTGTCGCCGTCGGTGTAGAAACGCTTGCTGCCGGTGTTCTTGCCAGGTGAGAGCTTCCAGGTCTTTCCGGTGTTCACCAGAGTGACGGTCGCCCTCGCCTTACTCAGCCGGGAAAGGTCGTACCCCGTCCCAAGGGTTACTGAGAACGCATACCTGTTGCTGTTGAAATCCGGCATGTAAAGCTCCATTGGCATGTTCTCCGGCGGCCATGCGATATAGTCCCCGTCAAACTCCCCGTCGGACATTCCGAGCTGTACCACCGAAAAAACGTCCGCATAACCGAACCCCACCTTTTCCAGCTGCGGCGAAAGCAGCTTCCTGCGGTCAGCGACATCGGAGATGTCATATTGTCCGCTGTCCGCCAGCATGGACTTTACCAGAGTGAGGTCGATACCGCCCATAAGCGGCATTGAATACCGGCTGTCCGCGCCGCTCACCGCAGCGTCGTATATCTCGTCGCTTATCCCCTCGGGGCGTTTTGGCTGATAGGACTGACAGCCGTTTATCGCGAACAGCAAAGCGGTGCACTGCGCCTGATAGTTAAGACCGCTGTCCTGCTTCACCTCGGGAAGTCCGGCGGTGTAGCGAATGAAATTCAGCAGCGCCAGCGAGTTTTTCCGCGACTTTGCCGACAGGCTCCCCGGGGAATAAGGCTCGGTAAGCGACGGCTCCTCGCTGAATTCCGCATTACGCTGATCAAATCCGCCCAGACCCAGCTTCTTATATTTGGCAGCGATCTCCTGCTGGGTATGTCCGCTCACCGGGGCGCTCACAACGCTCTCTGCGGCGGCTGAAAACGCCTGTCCGCCTATCGGGAGAGCCAGTGCCGCCGCCGTGAGTAAAGCAGCAGCCAGTTTTACCAGTCTGTTCATTATTTTTCCTCCCTTTTCCATAACATGTTTATAAAGAACCGCCCGAAGCTGATGTCCTCCGGACGGGTCTGTGTATTTCCGCACAATCAGCGGCTCACGCCTTAGTTGACGGTTATCAGAGCTTCTCGATCCAGCCCATGTCGTCCGGGATCTTACCGTACTGCATACCGGTCATGGTGTCGTAAAGTCTCTGGGTGATCGCGCCGATCTTGCCGCCGCCGATCTCCATAACCTTGTCCCCCCACTTGAGATGACCAACGGGGGATACCACCGCCGCGGTGCCGGTGCCGAACACCTCGTCCAGCTTTCCTGCGTCGTAAGCGTCAGCGACCTCCTGAATGGTGATGCGGCGCTCGGACACCTTTAAGCCCCATTTTCTGCAAAGCTCCAGCGCGGACTTTCTGGTGATACCGGACAGGATAGACCCCTGGAGAGAAGGAGTTACCACCTCGCCGTCGATAACGAACATGATGTTCATCGCGCCGACTTCCTCTATGTACTTGCGCTCAACGCCGTCCAGCCAGAGAACCTGGGAGTAGTTCTGCTTGTGAGCCTCGTCCTGACCTGCGAGGGAAGCCGCGTAGTTGCCGCCGGTCTTGGTGAAGCCCATACCGCCTCTTACCGCACGGACATAGTTGGTCTCAACATAGATGTTTACGGGGTTGATGCCGGTGCTGTAGTAAGCTCCGGAGGGGCTCATGATTATCATGAAGTAGTAGTGATCGCCGGGACGAACGCCGAGGAACGGGTCAGTCGCAAAGATGAACGGACGGATATAGAGGGAAGCGCCGTCGATGTGCGGAACCCAGTCCTTGTCCACCTCGACCAGGGTGTGCAGAGCCTGGAGCGCGTCCTTTTCGTCGATCTTAGGAATTACAAGGCGCTCAGCGGAAACGTTCATTCTCTTGAAGTTCTCCTCGGGACGGAAGAACTGGATATCCCCGGTGGGAGTCCTGTAAGCCTTGAGACCCTCGAAGATCTCCTGACCATAGTGCAGCACCATTGCGGACGGCATAAGCTCAACAGGACCGTAGGGCACGATGCGCGCGTCATGCCAGCCCTGACCCTCGTCATAGTCCATGATGAACATATGGTCGGTGAAGATATGTCCGAAGCCAAGCTTTGTTTCATCAGCAGGCTTCTGTTTGGGATTTGTTGTTTTTTCAATTCTGATATCCATAGTATTGTATCCTTTCCTGCGTGCCCGGCAAGCGTGGCATGCGATTTAGGGCAGCTCAAAAAACCATTTTATCTCAAACAAGGTTTTTAAAGTGACCTTTATATACATGATTATTATAGCACTATTCTATCCGCTTGTAAATATTTTTTTGAGAATTTTTGTGAAAAATGCAATTTTCGCATGGCAAAAATCCCAAAATATACGCAAAAGGAATAAGTGTGCAAAAACTCCGCCCCCGGAAAGTTGACAGCCGCGCCCCCGGGTGCTATAATAATATCGTAAAAATACCATTAATTGCGAGGTATCACAATGAGCACAGAAACCGAAAAAGCAGACCAGATCGACAGGGCGATACATAAAGATATAAAAAAGCGCCGCAATGGGTTCCGGCAATTCATCAGCGACATGCTCAACATGCACGACGGCATGATGAGCTATGAGGAAATAGACGAGATGATGCTGGAAAACACTGTTATCCACGGACCGAATATGTGGATACTGATGCTTGCGGCGCTGATTGCTTCCATCGGACTGAACATGAACTCCACCGCAGTAATCATAGGCGCAATGCTGATATCGCCGCTGATGAGCGGTATCATGACCATGGGCTATTCCCTCGCGGTAAGGGATCTGCGGCTGCTGCGCCGCGCTCTGTTCCGCTTTGCGACGCAGGTGATGATAAGCCTGATAAGCTCCACGGTTTACTTCCTGATAACGCCGCTGGACACCCCCACCGCAGAAATGATCGCCCGAACCAGCCCCACGATATGGGACGTGCTGATAGCGCTGTTCGGCGGAATTGCCGGCGCAATAGGAAACACCCGTGAAAAGAAAGGCAACGTTATCCCCGGAGTCGCTATCGCCACCGCGCTTATGCCGCCGCTGTGCACCGCCGGTTATGGCATAGCCTCGGGTCAGCCGTCGTTCTTCCTGGGGGCGTTTTACCTGTTCCTGATAAACACGATGTTCATCTCGCTGTCCACGATGATCGTCACGATGATGCTGCGCGTGCCCGTGCACCGCAATCTCAGCGAGAAGAAGCAGAAGAAGATAAACGCCGCCATCACCGCAATTACCATAGTAGTAGCCGTACCGAGCATATACTTCGGCGCAACGACGGTCATCAGCACAGTTATGGACAACAACATCTCCAGCTACCTCAACAACGAGTTCATCTTCTCCGGCACAACAGTGGTGCAGTCCAGCGCGGACAAGAGCGCAAAAACCGTTTCCGTATCGCTTGTGGGAACGCCGATATCCGATGACGTTATCGCAATGCTCCAGCAGGAAATGCCGAAATACGGGCTTGAGGGCTATACTCTTAATGTAACGCAGAACAATATCATAGATATCCCTGCAGATCAGGACAACACCGATAAGATCACTATCGCACTTCAGGATAATCGGATAAACGAGCTGGAGGCTCAGGTTTCCGAGCAGGAGCAGACGATAAGCTCCCTGCAGGACGAAAACGCCGCGCTTAAGAACACCGTGGACTACTCCGCGCTGGCGGCAAAGGCTGCAAAGATCTTCCCGGAGCTTTCCTGGATAAGCTGCGGTAATATCACCGACTCCACCGGGGAATTCGAGGTGCTTTTCGCCACGGCACAGCAGCCTGTCGATGAAGCCACCGTTGCCCATATAAAGACCTGGCTTTCCGCCGAGACCGGCTCAGAGCGGTGCGAAGCGCAGATAATCGTCCTACCGCCGGAGACCACAGAAGAAACCGGCACGACAGAAGAAACCACGTCACAAGCAACCACACAAGCCACGGCGGAACAGGAATAAATCATAATATAACAGGGCGGAGATGTTTCTCCGCCCTGTGTTCTTTCTTTTGTAATAACCGATTTGAAAAGAATTATCCGTTTCCCTCTTCAAGGACGTAGATATCCACCTGAACAGCGCCCCAGCGGCAGCTGTCGTAGTAGTGATCCTCCTTGTTGCCGAAGTAGAGGTCGATAGCGACTGTGCCGTCCATCAGCGCGATACCCGTATCCGCAGCGACTGCGTAGCCGTAAACTCTGCTGCCGTTCTGGGCAACGATGTACAGCTTGCTGCCGTAGGGGATAACGTTCGGGTTCACGGCGCAGGTGCCTATCTCCGCGAGCCTTCCGCTGGCGGTGTAGGCTCCGCGCTTTGCGGTGTATGCCGTAGCCTTTCCGGAGATCACACGGGTGTATTCCTGCGGTATGCCGTCCACCAGCGTGATAGCGTCCGGGTCGTCCATCTTGGAGTAGGGAACAGCAAGCGCCGTGCCCCTCTCGACTACCTCGGTCACGGGCTGACGGGTGATCTTATCGCTGATAAGCTCTTTCCCGGCAAGCTTTCCGTCAACGTATTTCTCCTTATAGGTGAGCACCCTCTCCCCCGCTTCGCCGGGTGTGATGACTGTATCATCGCCGATAGCGCGGTTGGTGTTGTCGATGTATTCTGTATCAAAGGCGATCTCCTCGGTATTTTCACGGGTGACATAATCCACGCGTGTGACAGTGATCTCCATGTCCTCGTAAACCTTGTCGGCGAGGGCGCAGGACACCTCGTCAAATTCACCCAGGGAAACCCCTGCCTTTTCAAGTATCTCTCCCACAGTGCCGTCAATGACAGCGACGGTCCTGGTCTCGCCGTCCACGCTGACATTCACGTCGAACGCACGGTATATGGTGATGTAAGCGGTATTGCTGCTGGTCGCCTCATAGGACACCTTGTCGTTGGTGCCCAGCTCGTAGCTTGCCATTCTGAGTATCGCGTAAACGTCCGTCTCAGAGGTCATCAGCTCTTTTGTAACGCCGTTGTCTGTGATATAGACCCGGTCTCTGAGATATATCGAACCGGTCATGAGCGCCACCATGAAGATAGTAGCGGCGAAAAGTGCAGCCTTGACGAGCTTTCCCTTAAAAATAAGGCGGTTCATCTTGGCGTTGATTATCTGCGGTTTCATATTTGCCTCCTGAGCAGTTACCCATGCCGTCCCGGCAATCGTCCCGTTTTACGGGTGTAACTTCCGTACAGCGTCAGGCTTCGGGGAAAGCCCTCGGCTGAAGCAAACGCACTGTCCCCAACAGAGCATTGCATGTTCGCGAAGCCGCGCTTTGTTTCTTTGCGGCTTTCGTGGTGATGAATGTGCACACAGCAAGACTATCTGTCGCACTTCTGCGGCAGTGCTTGTATTATATCCCATTTCTTCGTTAATGTCAAACGAACGGCGGCAGTCATTTTTGTGTATTTTTCACAAAGCCCTTTTGTAACCATTTTGTAATTATTCGGTCACAGCCCGGTAAAATGTAAATATATGTAATTTAATTGATTTCTTTTTGTAATATTCACTAAAAATTGATCCCGAAAAACCGCCGTCGTTTTTGCCGAAAATCAACAACTGTTCCCGGGACGCTTTTGTACAATATCCACATGAAACATATCCTGATATTTTCACAGCAAACCGCCGTATTACATAAGAATGCGCCCCCGGAAATAAAAAGGGGGTGACAAAAGCAAGGATATATGATATAATAGTATACATAAATACGCCTGCCGTCTGCGAGCCGGGCAGGTCATGAGACAGAAAAAATGTATATAATATTTTATATAGTATAGAGGAAAGGATAACGGGGCATGAATTATGAGAAGTCCTGCGGCGCGGTGGTATATCGCAGGCACCACGGGAACACCGAAATTCTGCTGATAAAGCATGTGAGATCAGGCTGCTGGTCATTCCCCAAAGGCCACATGGAGCCGGGGGAAACAGAGATACAGACAGCCGTCCGTGAAATAAAGGAGGAGACCAACATCGACGTATCGGTGGACGATCCGTCCTTCCGCGAGGTAGTGGTGTTCAATCCGCGGCGCGACATCACAAAGGAGGTCGTGTACTTCCTGGCAAGGGCGCTCTCCTTCGACTGCGAAAAGCAGGAAAGCGAGATCGCCGAGGCAAGGTGGTTCGAAATGGGACAGGCGCTGACGGTGCTTGCCTACGACAACGACCGTGTACTGGTGAACAAGGCAAGGAATTTCCTCGCCATGACCAAGATCTGAAAAACACGAAAAAATTTTACCAGCCTGCGCAACCTTTCTCCCTCTGGCGCGGTTTTATTATCAGAACGGCAAAAACAGGACAGACAGAATACCTGCTGAGCTTTGCCGGGTAATACTACCGTACATCAAGGGAGGTCATTTCATGAAAAGAAGAATACTCGCGCTGTCCATGGCGGCGGTGACGGCGATGACATCAACAAGCCTGACCGCGTTTGCAGACAACGAAAACAGCGAAGCCCTCGCCGCGGCGATTACCGTCGTTAAAAGCCGCATAGACATTCCCGAGGAGCTGAGCGAGTTCAGCTACAGCGTTTCAAAGCGCAACCAGAAAACCGTTTACGAGCTGATGTGGAGCACCCCGGACAATTCGGGATCCTATCTCTGCGCCCAGGCGGACGTATGCGGCGATCTTATCCTGAGCTATAATGCACCCACCGACTGGAACTACCCAAAGAACTACAGCCTTGCAAAGCTCTCAGGGGACGAGCTTTACAAAAAGGCGCAGGCTCATCTGAAAAAGATCGACCCGACTATCGCAAATGTGCTGAAACTCGACCGCGACAGCCTGAACATCAGCCTGTACAACAACCGGGCATATTTAAACTTCGTGCGCACCAAAAACGGCGTTCCCGTAAAGAACGACAGCGGCAGGATAGTCCTTGACAAAGACACCGGCGAGCTGCTGGATTTCTCCCTGAACTGGCACCCCAGCGCGACCTTCCAGAGCGCCAAGACCGCTCTTTCAGAGGACAAGGCAAAGCAGGCTTACGCCGAGATGATAGGTCTTATGCCGCAGTATGAGTTCGAATACGACTGGCAGACCAAGCAGATCACCCCCCGTATCGTCTATCGCCAGACAGACTACGGCGAGATAAACGCATTCACCGGAAAGAAGAGCGATTTCACCGCCGACGGCTATTACGGCACAGACATGGACGACGACTGCGCGGAGACCGAAGAAGCCACAGAAGACTCAATGGACAAGGGCAACAGCTTCACCCCCCAGGAGCAGGCGGAGATCAACAAGGATCTTCCCTACGGCAATAAGGACGCGGTTATAAAGCTGCTGCAGTCCAACGAGTGGTTCACCTTCTACGACGACATGGAGCTTAATTACTCCAATCTCTACCGCCAGGATATAAACGGAAAGAAGCTCTACTTCTTCACCGCTTCCTTTACAAATGAGAACTGGAACGAGGAGGACGACGTGTATCCTCTGAACAGCGAGACCGCCGAAGAAGATAACAAAACCGTCCACACCACCAGCATAACCCTCAACGCCGAGACCGGAGAGGTCATCGAATACAACTACAGCGACAGCGAATATGCCCCGGTTTCAAGCTACGACATTGACAAGGCGAACGCCCTCGCCGCCGAGATCGCCGCGGGTCTGTCCGGAGATAAGCTCCGGTCCTATCGGGACAGCGGCTCCGAAATCATCGGCTGGGAGGATCAGAACAACAAGATGATCTACGTGGGCAGCAGCCACGGCTGGGACAGATACGAGAACGACATAAAGGTATCCGGCGACAGGATCAACATCTCCTTCGACAAGGATATGCGCCTGACGAATTACCGCATAAGCTACACCGACGTCGCTCTGCCCTCCCCCGAGGGAATGCTCACTGCAGAGCAGGTAATGGAGAAGTTCTGGCAGAACAACGACCTTGATCTCTATTATCTCGCGAAAGTGAACCAGAAAAAGACAAAGACCGTGCTTGTTTACGGCACAAATTACAGCGTATACGCCGACGCATTCACCGGCGAGCCGGTATACGAGTGGCAGATCAAAACCAAAGGAAACGACTTCTCCGGCATCAAGGACAAGAAGATACTGAAAATGGCGCAGAAGCTCTCCGACCACGGCATGATCATCTCCACCGAGAAATTCAGCGAGACCGACCCTGTAACCTACGATGTATTCAACAGTCTTATGGGCAACGGCGCTGAGCCGGGAACAGAGGGGTTAAAGCTCACCCGGGGCGCGGCGCTGATAATCTTCGCACGCTCCTATGTCAGCGACGAGGTGGCGAAGATACCGGGCATCTACAAGTCGCCGTTCAGCGATATCAGCGACGACGATCCGCTGGTCGGCTATTATGCGATAGCTTACGGCATGGGCGCCTACACCGGGAAGAAACTTGACCCGAAAGCCTCCTTTACCTACGGGGATATGATACAGATGGTCTACACGCTTTATACAGCTGAATGACCGCACATTACAGGGGTATAGATACCGCCGGCGGAGCACCATGCTCTGCCGGCTCGGTGTTTTTTTGGATACTTTTTCCTCACCCTCTTAACAAACCCACAATATACTGATTTTTCCCGGCTTCTGCCGGGATATTTTTTTGAGATTAACGACAGCTGTCAGCGATTTTCGATATAACATTAAGTAATTTTTTGTCGTGCGTAAACTATTAGCGAAATCTTAACAAGATATTATATTGACATATTATTCCATGCGTGTTATAATTTTAATACGCAAAGCAAGTCAATTGCTGAGTAAAATAAAAGGAGAAAGAAGATGTGGAAGATAACAGAAAAGACTCTCACCACGGAAGACGGCGAAAGTCTGACCAGCTACGGCGTGACCTCTGGCGAATGTACAGTCGATGACATAACCCCCAGTCATTCGGCGATAGTACGCTTTCTCGATGAACTCAACAGATACGAAGCCTCTCCCCGGCACATTTACGATCTTGTTGAGGATTTTCTGGCAGAAATATAGGGACTCCCCACCCTGTATCCTGGCAGAAAAAAAGGGGAAGACAAACGGTCACCTCTAAAAACCACCGGCTATCGCCTTAGCACCTCATCTGCTTGCATATTTTTCGCCATATTGCACAAATTTCGCTTGACGGGCGACAGCCCGCCTGCGCTCAATTTGTACAATCTGACGAATAATCTGACTGCGCATCTGAGGCACTATGGTTTTTAGAGGTGACCAAACGTTTTTCCCCGGTTTTTCAGCTTTGCCCCATGAGCCGTTTTCGGATCCAGGGGCAAAGCTTTTTTATTTCAGCACTGCGACCCTTTTCCTGAAAATTCCTCTCATAAGCACCAGAGCGATAACAGCCGAAAGCCCCTCGGCGATGAGGAACGTCAGCCACACCAGCCACATATTGTCCAGCCCGGAGCTTATGACCGCCTGAGAGAACCCCCACGCCACAGGAAGCACGAACAGCAGCTGCCTGCAAACAGAGATCACCAGCGACTGCCCCCCGGACTCCAGCGCCTGGAATATGCCCTGGAACGCCACGTTCGCCCCGGCAAACAGGAAGCTCAGCGAAACTACGCGCATGGCTCCGGTGCAAAGCCTGCCGGTCTCTCCGGACAGCCCGAACAGCTCCGGGAACGGCTCCGCAAGCAGTTCCATGAGCACCACTCCCACCGCCATTATAGCAAGGGTGTACACCATGCCGAACTTTATTCCCTGCTTCACCCTGGCGCGGCTGCCCATGCCGTAGTTGAACGACACCACCGGCGTTATCGCGTCACGAAGCCCGAACGCCGCAAACAGAATGAACTGCTGTATCTTGTAGTAAAGCCCGTAGGCGGTAACGGCGCTTTCACCGATCTGCCCCAGGATAAGGTTCAGCCCGTAGGTCATCACGGACATCAGCGCCTGGGCGATCACCGCCGGAAGCCCTATGGAATATATCTTCCAGATGATCGCGCCGGAGGGTCTGATAAACCGCCAGCCGTTGTCTATCTCCCTGATGAGCCTGAGGTGGAAGATCAAAGCCAGCAGGCAGGAAACCACCTGCCCTATGACAGTGGCTGTCGCAGCGCCCACTACCCCCATTTCCGGCAGACCCAGCCAGCCGTATATCAGCACCGGATCAAGTGCGATATTAGTCAACGCGCCTGCGATCTGGGCGATCGTGGAATACACCGACCTGCCGGAAGCCTGGAGCGATTTCTCGAACACCGAGAAAAATATCATGCCAAACGACAGCGTGCAGCATATCCTGATGTATTCCTCCGACATCCGGGTTATTCCGGGATTGCCGCTCTGGGAGCTGACGTAAGCCCCTGCGCCGAATATCCCGAACAGCAGGAACACAAGGTATATCACCCCCGACAGGAATATGGTGTTCCCCACTGCGCGGCTCGCGGTCTGCCTGTCCCCCTGCCCCAGACTCCGGGACATCAGCGCGTTCATTCCAACGCCTGTGCCTATAGATACCGCCACCATAAGCATCTGCACCGGGAAAGCCAGCGTCAGGGCGTTAAGCGCCTGCTCGCCGCCCACCGGCATATTCGCCACAAAGGCGCTGTCCACGATATTGTACACCGCCTGTAGCATCATCGAAAGTATCATGGGTATCCCCATTCCCAGCATGAGCCGTCCCACCGGCGCTGTCGCCATTTTGTTCTGTTCCATTGCTATTCCTCCCATAAGCACAAAAAATATGGCAGCTGCGTTATATCTGGATTTACGCAACTGCCACACGATGTATATGCTATTCAATTGTTCTATGGTAATATTATATCACTGTTCCGCGCTCCGGTCAAAGGCTGTTCTGCACAAATTTCGTAATTTGTCAACAGATTTTTTTTACGTCAGATGTCGCCGTTTATCTCCCCGTTTACCTCGCCGATGACGATTTTCGTTCCCGTGAAGATAGGCGCAGCGGAGCCGGGGACTACCTGCTTTTCCTGCCCGTTGGGGAGGGTGCACTGCCAGTTGTCGGAGGAGAGATTTTTAAGCCCCCACAGCGACGGGTTTATCTTATTGCGGACTACCTCGCCGATAACGCTCACGCTGTCGTCGTACAGCCTTGCGCCGTCGAAAAGCAGTATACGCTGTCTGCCCAGGTGGAGCGCCAGCGGCGGCTGATAGTGCTCGCCGCAGGGACATATCACCCTGCCCTCGCCGTCGTGCTCGCTGCCGGAAATAAAGCCCTGGGCGCCGCAGGTGCATGCGCAGATGTCGTTGCGCATTCGTATCAGCAGGTCGAGCCACTGCTTCTCTATGAGCCGCTTTTCCGGCTGAGCCGAGCCGACGGTAAACGACCGGGTGAACGCCTCCCTGATGTAATCCGGCATTATCCGCCAGAACTTGATTATATTGTTGTGAACGCCGCGCACCGGACGGTTGCTGTCGTTATCCGGGTCATAGACGAATATCGGCTCGAAGCCGTAATGCCGCCGCTCGGCGTCCTCGGTAAGGCAGACGCTGTTGAGCACCTTTCTTCCCTCCAGAGGGTCGCCCCGGAGCAGCAGCCTGAACAGAACCACCGCCAATGACCAGCGGTCGGTGAGCTTATCCGGCGCTTTTTCTCCCCGGACTATCTCCGGCGCCATATAACCGGGCTTTCCGGCAATGCCGAGGTGCTCGCCGTAGGGGGCGATGTTGTCGCAGTCGCAGATGAGCACATCACCGTCGGTGGGGCGGATAAAGAAGCCGCCGTCGTTCAGATCCTGATAGCTCCTGCCGGAATTGTGCAGCTCCCGGAAAGCGGAGGTGATGCGCACTGCGGCGTTCACCACGGAATACAGCCCCGAGAACTTCACCCGGGCGTTGAGTATATCCGTGAACGGGACATACCCCGGGGGAATAAGCTCCATAAGATAGCCGAAGCCGTCGCCTGTCTGCTCGGTGAGCATCTTCGGCATAAGGAACACCGGGCTTCTGCTGCCCTCCTCGCACAGCCGCTGGAGGTTCTCCCGGAACATAGCCGGATCCCTCAGCTTATTCGGGAAGTACATTTTGAGCGCGTGGTCTCTCCCACGGTAGGAAGCCCTGTAGACCGTACCCTGACCGCCCTGCCCCAGCACCTGCGTGATCTCCGCCTCGCCGCCCAGTTCCATTGGGATACGGTCGCCGGGTCTGTATGTTCTTGTGCCCATTTTGTCACCTCTTTATATAGTATAGTTCAATTATAGCATTGTCGGCGCTTTTTTTCAAGGGGTGCAGCCGGCATATTTCCTCAAATATAACAATATCCCCGAAGCCAACGCTCCGGGGACGCTATGCAATATATCAGAACCCACCGCCGGTTATCTCGTCGAACTTCTCCTCCGCGGCGGTCTCAGCCTGGTTGCCGCACCACTCGCAGACGGTCTCGGTCTCGCCGTTCCAGCAGGTCGTCCTGCCGCACTCCGCGCACTGGAAAAAGCCCTTTGCGCCGCAATACGGACAAGATGGGTACTCCGTGGTGATGTAGATGTTTCCGCTTATCTTGGTGTCGCCGAACTTCTCGCGCTCGGCTGTCCTTTCGTTCACCCTGAACGCCCAGGTGGCGTACCAGTCGCCGTCCTCGCGCTGCTCGGTGCGTATGCCGAAAAGCGAGTGATCGTTCTTGCATTTTGTGAGAATTACTGCTGCTTTCATTTTATCCTCCTGTCAAGGCATGACTGCCGTGTCTACTTCCTGCGCTCCAGCTTCTCCAGCACCCTCGCAGCCTCGGTATGACCGTTCTGCGCCGCAAGCCTGAAATACTTCTTCGCCTCGTCCCGGTCTTTCTCCACGCCGCTGCCCTTGAGGTACATCACCCCGAGATTGTACTGCGCGATGTCCAGCCCCTGCGCCGCCGCCTTTGAGAACCAGCTGAACGCTGCGTATACGTTCTTTTCCACGCCGCTGCCGAGATAAAGGCACTTGCCGTAGCTGCACTGCGCTTTTGCATGGCCGGCTTGTGCTGCGTGCCGGTAGAACATCGCCGCACTCTGGTAGTCCTTCTCCGCAAGACACCGCCGGGCGGACTGGTAGTCCTTCTCCCCGTCGTCCGGGAGAGGCTCGGGCGGCTCGGTCTCCTGGGTCTCCTCCCCGGGAGCTTCCTCAGGCTCCTCCACCGGCTGCTCCGGCAGAAGCTTACGCCAGCGCTTCGCGGTCTCGGCGTCCCTTTCCACGAAAGTGCCGGTATCATAGCACAGCGCTATCATCTCCACCGCCGGCTCGTAGCACTGCTTCGCCGCCCTCAGGAACCACTCAAAGGCATAAGCCTCGTTGATGTCGCAGGCTATGCCCTCCGCATAGAAATACCCGGTCATGTACTGCGCCGCAGGCACGCCGTTTTCCGCCGCCCTCAGGAACCATTCCCTGGCGGACTTCACGTCCTGCACGCCGCCGCGCCCCTCCATAAGATAATACCCGGTGTAGTACTCCGCCTCGGCGCAGTCCTGCTGGGCTGACAGCGTGAACCAGTACATCGCTTTTCCGTAGTCCTTTATCCTGTCGAAGTGACGTCCCAGGCTGTACTGCTCGCCGCTGTCGGTGATGTTCTTGCGGCTCTCGGTCTCCGCTGCCGGAAGCTCGGCGTCCATTTTGAAAGAGATATCGCAGCCCAGTGCGGCAGCGACCGCTTCCACGGCAGCTGCGGCAGTCCTGCCCTTCAGCCCTATCTCGTCGCGCAGGGACTTAACGCACCTGGCAGCGGCAGCGGAGCGCACCTCGAACGGCTTGCCCCTTACTCCCCAGAGCTTCTGGGCGCAGCCGTCGTACAATGCGATATAGCACTGCCTGCGCAGAGCGCTTTCCTTTGGAAACAGGTCTGCGACGAGCGCGTCTGTGCGGCGGCGGTCAAGCAGGGTCCTCTGCCCGAAACGCTCCGCGATATAGCACAGCACTCCCCGGATATCCCTGACCGGCTCCCCCGAGGGGGTGTGCACCGTCCTGCAATAGGGGCAGGCGAACAGCTTATCATCATCGAATACCCGTCCGCATTTTCCGCAAACCATAACGCTCACCTCCCGTGTAATGTGCATTTCTGTTATCCGCCGGAGATCAGGCAGAAATCACCTATTGATATTGTATCACAAATTACTGTTCCTGTCAATTGAAATCGCTGCCGCTTGGGAACCACTGATTAAATCTGGTGCGCAAATTGCGCCGCAGATTTCTAGTTTGGCGCAAAAAATCACGTAATGCTTTCATATGATGTTTCGTGTTGCGCCAAACCTGCAGATTGTACAAATTGAGTGCAGACGGGCTGGCG